>NZ_CP016908.1:810710-1049961 GCF_001931505.1 Pajaroellobacter abortibovis
TGCTCCGTCCAAAGAAACGGTATCTGTTTCAGCAGGAGGTGCTCATACCTGCCAGAAGCAAGTGAACAATCAAGTCCGTTGTTGGGGATCAAACAGCAAAGGCCAGACTTCTATCCCTGAGGGGGAATATAGATCTGTCTCAACGGGGGGTCAGTACACATGCGCAATACGATTAAGTAGGGAACTCGTGTGCTGGGGAGATCATGCTTGGGGGCAGACGGAAGTCCCTCAAGGTCAATATACGTTTGTTGCAGCTGGGAATGCGCATGCATGCGCGATAGCATTGGGGCAGCTTGTCTGTTGGGGGGATGGTAGCCACGGTCAGACCCATGCACCTCAAGGGGAAGGATATACACTTGTTTCAGCTGGTGGGTTACATACCTGTGCTTTAAGAAATTATCAGGTTGAGTGCTTTGGGTCTAACGATGCAGGGCAGACCAATGTCCCTAAAGGGGAATACGTAGAAGTTTCAGCTGGTGGGTTACATACCTGTGCGATTGACAAAGAGAAAAGGGTGATTTGTTGGGGATCAAACAGCAAAGGCCAGATCGTTGTGCCCAATGAAGGACAGTATATCCAGGTATCTGCTGGCGGGTTTCACACCTGTGCTCTCGATAGAAACGGTGAGATTATCTGTTGGGGGGATAATAAAAAAGGCCAGACTATCGTACCTCAGGGAATCTATCAGTCGGTTTCTTCAGGTAGTGAGCATACCTGTGCTGTCACGCAGAAAGGTGCGGTTGTCTGTTGGGGTGCGAATCACTTGAGACAAACAGACGTGATTTAATGATTTTCTCATGCTCATGATGGTGTGGTGGGGGGATGATGCGGGTTTAGATACAGCGAGCGGTGTCCAGACATAAGTTTTTTCTTACCTTAGGGTGTTTGACTTTTACGTGGATATTTTTCATAGGATGAATAGGGGGTATGCCCGTAGCCAGCAGAAGGAAGACGTCTAATAGTGTTTATGAGGAATGAATATTGTTTGGGATGCGTCTAATTTTATCCCGCTCTCTCATCATTTACGGGTTATTTATCCTTTGGGGTATGGTAACATGTGATGGTGAGGGCTAGGAATGGTTTGTATAGGCTGATCCCATATCATGAAATGGCTCCTTCTTCTATTGATTCTTTAGTGGAATGTAGATGGCTGAGGGTCTCCCAGACACGGGTGCGCCTTAAGAAGTCGCTTGGACCTTATGTTGTTCGGTTTAAATCCTCTAGCTCTTAACGGAATGCTCCTCTGCTCTATCTCGATAGGTGCCTGGAAAGAGTGTGAGAGTGTATTTTGACCTTTATTAAAAAAGGGATAGGCGTTGAAATCGCGGATCGATTGGGATAAGATTTTATTCCTATCTCCCAGCGTGGAACGGAATACTCCTATCCTTTTATTTCTTGTGAATGATTTTCTGCAAAACAAAAGAGTGGAAGAGTGTGTGTGAATCAATATCAATCGCGGGGTTTTGGTTTAAAAACATTCAACACGGTTGAAAGTGTGTCGGATGTGGCCTGCTTGCGAAGGCATTGATATTTTAAACTTGTGCTGTAGGAGCGCTCATGTGGAACGTTTCTTGCGGGATTGAGTCTCAGAAATTACCCTGACTCGTGAAGAGTCTCATCCTAGAAGGGGCAATGCTTGGATATCGGTTAGATAACATTGAGAGAGTCCAATCTTTCCCTTAGAGCAGGAGGGTGATTTGCTCCTAGTATATGTGTTTATCACATAGCGGTGTATGTCCGGAAGAATTCATCCGTGTGGATTTAAATCCGGAGACAGATTATCAAATTGCTCTTTCTAAACTGGAGAAAAAGGCGGTGGATTTGAGTGGCGATCTTCTTTATGACCAAAAACCTCTTTGAGGAATTGATCATGAGCGGCCTCTCTTTGGTCAGTACCCGTTCTTCCATTATTCTGGCAGCTTATGTGCTTGATCATTTGACTTATATAAGATTTTATCGATCGGTTTGGGCCAATGATTCGTAGGGCAGGAGAGTTCACTAAGCTCATTAGTGCTAATGTCTGTATTGCCTGCCGTTAATTGTTGTGAATAGGTTCAATTTGATCATTCGTGGCTTGAGGTGAATCCCTCTCCTCTGCCTGCTTTTTTGGTTTCTCAGATGGAAGTTCGGCAATTGATCTGTGGGTCCCTCTTGAAAAGGATTCAAGAAGACTTCTCTGCCTTTTTTTCTAGTGAGATAGACGCCAACAAGGCTCGCGTTCCCATGCTCTTTCTGAGCGGGAGACTCGATTCATGGACTCCTTTATCATCGTTTGAGTCAGACAGTCGGCGATTTACAGAGGCACAGTATGTGGAAAGTCCATGCTTAGGGCAGTCTTTTATCACAGAGGGGAAAAATTGTGCATGGAGCATCATGAGCTCTTTCCTGGCAGATCCTACGAAACGAATTGATACTTCCTATCCGTCAAATTTCTGTTCCCAGTTTTTGCATTAAGGCAAAAATCCTACAAGGACCTGTGTAATCTTTTGAATGAAGTCTCGGGGAAAGTTGAAAATAGAGTGGTGGCCCCTCCGAAATTTTACACGAACTTTTCACGAAAGAGCTGCACTCGTTGTCATGATAGAACTTCCAAGGCGTTTGCTACCTTCCTCCCGTCGTTTCCTGCTTGATCCTTACGTCAAGAGGGAGCTATCGGCAAGGCAAATTGCTGGAGGGACTGTTTCCTCCAAGTCTACTGTTCTTAACGCACTGCGATACTTTGGCATCCCGATTCGCGAACCACCTCACCCCTACGGCCAAAACTCCTTTCCCTCATTCTGGCTACGAAAAGATCCGTGGAAGATTAGAGTATATCCCAAAGAACAAAACATAATTGCTGTCATTGAGCAACTTCACGCTGAGGGGATGAGCCTGAAAGACATCACTGGGCTTTTAACCAAGATGAAAATACACACGGCACACAACGGTTACATCGCTTACCCGCCAGTGGCAAATGGGATCCCTCTTTTGCGTGGAATTGGAAAACTCTCTCCTTGCTTAACTTTTCTTCAAAACGGGCAAACTCAGTGTAACTCACATCTTAATAATGCAGTCAACGTTTTCAATGGGTCTTGGATCAGGACTGCCTTCTTCTTCCAAATAGAGAGGAGCTGTTGAACCACCCACAAAGACTAACTCATACTTCGGGTCCCCAGGACATTGGCCACAATTTCAATCATCTGAAAGCTAGCATGACTACGCCTTATAGTCATTTCCTGCGCGAATCATTTTAACCAGTTCATCCTTAGAAAAGCCTGTTTCCTGGCCTTTCCTATCCTTGAAAGCATAATCAGGGCTAAGTAGCGATACATCCTGGGATTTGCTAGAGTGGCTAGAGGCGCGCACGCGCACTTCTTGTAGAGAGGTGAAACACTGAGTCTTCTGCTTTTGCCCTTGGCATAAGGCCAAACGTATGCTTCTTGCTCATTGGCTACAATAAGCTCTTTGAGTAATGAGGCTGAGTGAGCTGTTGGTATGCCTTGTGCTGTCGGTCCAATTTGGACTGGACAACAGTGTTTCAATCCTTACAGCAGAAAATCTTCCATCTCAGTGTGCCAGTGCATTCCAGTTCTGGATCAAAACGAGAAGCTTTCTCAAGCGCTTAATGGCTTTCTGGGCTTCATTCTTACTGAGGTGTATAGATTCCACTAGGGGCATAATTCGCTAGCGTCCCTGGTTCCAGAGATGCAGCTTGATAAGAACTATGACGTCTTGTGGCTTTATCCCAGGATCGAGGAAAAGTTTCTAGGAAAAATATGGAAATAGTATCTAATCCTTTATAATAAAAGGTTTTTAGTTATTTTCTTTGAATCGTGTGGCTGGAAACTATTACTTATACCCTTTATTCAGTATCCACTTAAGTGAAATTTCCTTACGGGCCTTGTAACTCCTCCAAATACGGTGGAGTCTGTCTTACAGTGTGCTATTTGCGCAGATGAATGCTCATAAATGCCTAGAGGCGCTGACAGAACTTAGCGAATCAATCTCAATCAAAGCCACCAAGACTTTGCGACTGAGATTAACAAGGAAATTGAGGCCTACGTGATTACACAGTTTGGATTCAACTGCTGATGTAAAATTCGTATAATTGAGACCAATAAATTCCAATAGTTCTCTTGTCTCTTTGAGTTCTGTGGCCCGTAGAATATATCTATATTTTTATATTTTCCCAGTGGCTACTTGCATACTTTATGAAATCTTTCACCTCCTCCATGGTTATTGGCTCACGCAAAAAACCTATCACCTTTGGATCTTGGTTGATGCGATAGTAGGCTGCTGCATCTTTCACTTGCCAAGTTCTAAGGATTAATCGTTTTGCCTCTATCACTTTTATAAGAAGTTCAATTTATTTTCAGCATTCAGCATTGTTCAGAGATTTTTTCCAAAGGAACTTGCTTCGCGAAAGCGGCTATTAAGATGAATGGCTACAGATTGCTGTGATGCTCTAATTAAACGAGGTTTGATGGCTAATTTCTTCTGTATCTCGCGCTGTGGCGGGTGCTGAACCCAGCAGGCATCTACTATAAGGCGATGTGCTGGTGGGTAACCAAACCAAAAAGTTCACCTTCACGGACTTGAATAGCGTCACAGGCTGCGCGGCATTCAGGAGACGTGCCCTATAGCAGTTATCATATGGAACCTCGGCAAAAGGAAAAATGACCCTACAGCCAGAACATTCGCAGATAGATTGACCTAATGCATTCCCTGTAAACGCCCTCGAAAAATAATTCAAGAAGATTGTAGCTAATGCTTTTCCAGTAAACGATCGAAAATCATATGTCCCATACTTGGAACGACTTCGAGACGGGTGTTTTAACCACCTTGGCCGTTCTGATTCCGCCTTCAGAAGAGATCAGAACGTCTTTCTCCCCAGGAATGAATAAGGCTGGTGGGCTCTCTTTTTCTAGCAATGATGATAGGCTTCCCACGTTGTTTTGACAAAGGATGTGGTTCTAGGCGACGCCTACTGGATGACTTATCGAACTCTCCACTGTTGTTACAGACATTGAGGCAACACTGATCAAACAGTCAGGATGATAAGTGCTTAATGGCTGAGCGATTGTCCTTCCCGTTAAGTGTCCTACGACATGAGCCTTTTGTACTCCAGAGGAGAGTTTTACTAAAGGCTCTGGCGCTCCGTTTTTGGTCATAAGCGCATTGACGAATCCTTATTCAGATCATTTTTTTAGTGGCGGAGTATCTGGGGTCTTTCACCAGATCATTTACAGATCTGATCAGTGATCTGGATCTGGAAGTACGTTTGCCAAACTCAGAGACTGTTCCAGATGATTTTTTAAATCTGGAAACCTCAAAAATCTAGTCCTCTTATGCGGGTGATTTGTGATAGGGGCTTTTTTGGTTGAGTTTAGGTTTCAGGCCTTGGTACTAATTTGTAGGTAAATATAGCCATGGCCTTTTTAAAACGCTGTGTGGTATGGGTGTAGACACAGACGATGGTATAGATAATTAATGGATCGTGAGAAGAATGGCATTCGTGCTCTTAGTCTTGGTTTTCTCGAGCTTGCAGTGTGGGGGGAGCTTTGGATGGATCTCTGAAGCATCGGCTCAATCGGTTGTTGTGCCCTCTGTTTCCTGTGGTTCGGGGGCAAAGATGAAAGTTCACTTTTACAATGTGGGGGAAGGGCTTGCTGTGCTGATCGCCCTTCCGGATCGGCGTCATATTCTAGTGGATACAGGCGATTTTCCTCGGCGGCAGGGGTGTGGTTCAGTCTGTAGCGAAGCGCACTCTCACTTGATCGACCAACTGGAACGTGATTTAAAGGGGGCACCCATTGATATGCTTTGGATCACTCACCTGCATTCCGATCACATAGGGGGAGCATCGCTGGTGCTGCGTACATTTAAAGTGAATGCCTACGTAGATAATGGACAAGGAAAGAAGCAAAATACGGTGCGTCGTATTCGGACGATGGCAAGGCGGAGGAGGGTTCGTGTTGTTACAGTCGATCCAGGGCATCGGGACCTCCCTATAGAAAGTTCTTCTGCGCTTCAAATAAGAGCGATTGTCCCTCCTCGATGGCCGAAGCCATGTCATATCAACCCAAACAATTGCTCGATTGGATTACGGGTTGATTACTGTAACTCTTCTGTCCTTTTTATAGGTGATGCTGAGGCAGAAGAGGAGAAACTTCTGGATCTGTTAGGATCGATTACTTTGTTTCAGGTAGGGCATCATGGGAGCGATACCTCCTCAAGTGAATCTTTTTTGAGCAAACTAATGCCTAAGTATGCTGTGATCTCAGCAGGTCGAGCAGAAGAAGGTCTCAATCGGCATTACTGCCATCCTCACACTTCTGCAGTTGTTCGGGTTAATGCAGCGTTAGGAGGTTCTTTTTCTGTTCCTATGCGGGTATTTGATAATCGAATGCGGTGCAATCAAGCGAGAGAGGAAGATTGGAAAAGCGTTCTCACGAGCGATAGACTTTGGATTACCTCACGGGATGGGGATATTGTGTTGACCACCACGGGTGATGGAGTCTTTCAGCGAGAATAAGAGAAAGCAGATCCTGGGCAGGTACTACAAAAACGGTTGAGTTAAGTCAATGGAACGAGACAGGAGATTGGAACAGTCAGCAGCGAAAGTGCGAGAGGGGAGTGGCAAAATGTTCGATGGGATTGCTCAGCGCTATGACTTGCTCAATCGGGTTCTCTCCCTAGGAATGGATCGGGGATGGCGACGGCGGGTGGCCATGGAATTGCAACTCCCTTCTGAAGCTCGTGTTCTCGATCTTGCGACAGGCACTTCCGATCTTGCGATTGAGATCCTTTGCCAGTTCCCTCATGTGACGGTGGAAGGGGTGGACCCTTCTCACCAGATGCTTGCGATTGGAAGAGAGAAATTGGAGTCGTTGGGGCTGAACGAGCGAGTTCGTTTGTCCTATGGACAGGCAGAAAAATTAGCATTTCAAGATGCATCGTTTGATGCAGTGGTGATCGCGTTTGGAATCCGGAATGTGCAAGATCGGAAGGGGGCTTTGCGGGAAATGGCCAGAGTGACGAAACCTGGAGGTCAAGTGGCTATCTTGGAATTATCCGAACCTCAACGTGGCTGGATGTCTTCTTTAGCCCGTTTTTATATTCATACCCTGGTCCCCTGGGTGGGGGCTGCTTTGTCGGGTACCAGGGAATACCGATACCTGGCCAAGTCAATCGCTTCCTTTCCACCTTCTGATCGCTTGATTGAGATGATGGAGGAATCCCAGTTACAATGTGTCAAGAAGATCCCTTTTCTGTTTGGAGTTGTGATGCTCTATATTGCTCGTTCTAGGTGGGAATAGAGTTATGCTTTCGTTTGAAGAAGCGGGGCTGGAAGAATTTAGTCACAGTGCTGCCCCGGACCAACTTGTATCGCTAACCTGGGCAGTAGAGCCTATGGAAGTAGATCATTTTCTAGAGGTGGTGAAAGAGGGGACTGCGTGGCTTTGGGATCCATCAAAGGAAGGGGAAGGAGACAAATGGTCATTTGCAGGGTGGGGAGAGACTTTAAGACTGGAGGTAAGAGAGGATTTATCTTGCGAAGGAGAGAGAATTCTTATGCAGGCTATGGAGAAGAGAAACCCTGGTCATCTGGAAGTGCCGAGCCTCAGGCTGTTTGGGGGATTTGCTTTCGAATCAGATTGGGATCCGTCTTTTCCTTGGAAGAAATTCGGTTGCGCTAGTTTCTCTGTGCCACGCTGGAGTTACGGATGCTGTGGGGCTAAGGCTTTTTTGCGAATGACAGTACAGGGGAGAGATTGTCAGCATCGTTCTTCCCTTCTTGAGGAGATTGGAGGCGTACTTAAGAAAATAACCACATCGCCTTTCAAAATAGAGAATCGGAAACTGACATTCAGGAAAGTGGAAGGAGAAACGTTAGAGGAATGGGGTCAAAAGATTGAATCCATTCTGCGAGAAATTTCTCTTGGACATTTTAAGAAAGTGGTAATGGCTTGCCGCAGTCGCCTTGAAGCGGAGATGCCTTTGAATGGAGTGGATATCGTTAGGCGCTTCAAAGGGAGGCATGGGGATCGTGTTCGGTTTCTTATGCAGCGAGGAGATTTTTGGTTTGTCGGTTCTACTCCAGAATTGCTTGTGGAGCGAAGGGAAAAGTGGATCAGGACAGACGCTCTTGCTGGATCCGTTGTATTGGACGTTGATAGTCGACGCGAAGATTGTGAACAACGGAAGCAGGAACTCTTATCCAGTCTTAAAGATCGAGAAGAGCATGCTTTTGTGGTAGATTGGATCAAGGCCAGTCTGCGGCCATTCTGCCATAAGATAGATAGCCCTGATGTTCCTTTTATCCGTGAGCTTAAGGGGCTTGCCCATCTTTGGACTCCTATTGTAGCAGAATGTAGTCAAGAGGTACATGTGCTTGAATTGGTTCATGCGCTCCATCCAACCCCTGCTGTTTGTGGAATTCCAAGGGAGATCGCAAGAGCGTGGATCGCTGCTCATGAAACGTCTTCTCGTGGCTGGTATGCTGGACCTATTGGATGGTTTGATGCGAAAGGAGAGGGGGCATTTTTTGTTGGCATTCGATCGATGTTAGTACATGGAAGAACTGTGTGGGTGTATACAGGTGCTGGCATTTTGAGAGGTTCAGAGCCCGAAAAAGAATATAAGGAGATTGCGGCTAAGCAAGCCTCGCTCTTAATGTCTGTGGGGGATGTACAAAAATGACCAACCTTCATACAGCTTGGGCTCGTCTCATCATACGGAGTTTTGCTGACTCTGGTGTTCGTCATGTGGTGATCAGTCCTGGCTCCCGTTCTACTCCTCTTGCGCTAGCTGCTGCTGAGGAACAGGAAGTTCAGTGCCATGCTGTGGTCGATGAAAGAACAGCTGGTTTTTTTGCTCTTGGCCAGGGGCGCTGGGAGCGTAATCCAACGTTGCTGATCTGTACTTCAGGCACGGCGGGAGCTCATTACTTACCTGCCATCATAGAAGCAAGTCAATCTTATATCCCTCTTGTGGTGATGACCGCAGACCGTCCTTGGGAAGCTTACGATGCTGCTTTGTCTCAGACTACAGATCAAGTCAAACTGTTTGGAAATCATGTTCGACACTATGCTGAAATCGGCCTTCCTGATCCCCAGGAGATGGCCATGTTAGGAGCTCAACGCATTGCTGCTCAAGCCGTTTACCGTTCTCAGTATCCTGTCCCTGGTGTAGTGCACATCAATGCCCGTTTTCGTAAACCTCTTGAGCCTATCGTCATGCCCGCTGAAGAACCGTGGGAAGAGACCTATAGGAGAATTGTAGGTAATGGTCCTTCTCGCTTCTTCATTCCTCAAATGAGTGTCCATGAGGAGGCTATCGATCAACTGACTTATGCTTGCCTGCGGTCTCACTGTGGGTGGATTGCGTGTGGCCCTTCTCTGCATGTGGAACCGCAAGAGAAACTCTGTCGGGAAGTGGTCAAACTGGCCAAGGCATTGGGATTTGGGGTGCTTGCGGAAATCGCGAGTGGAGTCCGATGTGGACTTGATCCAGCCCAAGTTGTAGCTCCTTCTTTTTTTGCTAGTCTGCTGCGGTCTTGCTCGTGGCATCGCAGTTTATGTCCTGACTTAATTCTTGAAATCAATGCTCCTCTTGTTTCAGAAGAATATCATAGTTGGGTCAGGAATCATCGTTGGATTGACCGTTACGTTGTCGCGCCTTATGGATGGAACGACTCTCAGGGGGGGGCTAGAATGCTGATCCATGGCCCCCCTAGCCAGGTTTTGTCTGGTATCCGGAGACGATTGGATCCTGGGGACAAACGATCTGTCGTTTCCTCATTAAAACAACTTCAAAAAGCAGATCGTTACGTTGAGAGTATTTTGGAGCAAGAGTGGCAGGGAGGTTCTCTGACTGAGGGGATGGTTGCTTTTTCTGTTATGCAGGCTCTTCAACAAGGGGATATCATGATGATTGGGAATAGCAATCCGATCCGACTTTTTGATCGCTATTGCCCGGTTAAAAAGAAGCCGATTTACGTGTTTCACCAACGAGGGGTGAGTGGAATTGACGGGTTAGTTGCGGGAGCAGTGGGAATTCAGAAGGTGGCCAAGAAGAGGATGGTTCTGGTGGTTGGAGATCTGTCCTTTTTGCACGATCTTGGAGGACTTGTACTCTGTCGTCAGGTGGAAGGACCTTTGGTTATTGTCGTGATCCATAATGGAGGGGGGCGTATTTTTGAACAGCTTCCTGTTGCTCGACAGCCTTCCCTCGCTCCTCTTCTCGAGCGTTATTTTGTTGTCTTCCATCATTTAACCTTTAAAGGGATAGCGGACATGTGTGGAGTCTATTATGTGCAGGTAACTGAACGTACACAACTGGCAGATGCTCTCACTTCTGGTCTTAATCAAAAGGGATGTACAGTGATTGAGGTGAAAGTCCCTCCTCATGATTCCCAACGGCGGTGGTCTGCTTTAGGGGCTCAGGTGGATGAATATTTAAAGAGAGTTTCTCAATGAGTTTTATCTGGGTTCAGGGAAGGTGGGAAAGGGAGGGAGAGCCTCCCTTACTTTGTATTCATGGTTTTATGGGTCATCCGTGTATGTGGAACGACTTTCTTAAATTTCTGTCCTATCCTGGGTCCTATAGGGTGTTTCCAGTTGCCAGGGCACAGTTTGAGGCCATGGTATCCTAGTGAATCTTCTTTTGATGGAGCCGTGGATGCACTTGCGCAAGATATACCCTTTCGGCGGCCATTTTGGATTCTCGCGTATTCAATGGGAACACGGTTGGGGCTTGCGCTGGCCTTGCGTTATCCTGCATGTGTACATGGTGTTTGTTTAGTTGGCGTGTATCCAGGGCTTGAGGATGCCAGTGAAAGATGGCAGCGGATCATGTGGGAGAGGGAGGAAGCGGATCAATTACTTTCAATGGATCCATCATTGTATCTCGGTATCTCGAGCGGTGGCGTAGTCAGCCCCTTTTCGTGAGTCAGCAATCTCTTCCTCTTGCTCTTCAGTTGCGTGAGAGCCGTATGAATCTTCAACATACCTCCTCAGGTTTTGCATGGGCTATGCGCATACTGGGATTGGAAAAAATGCCTGATTTGAGACCTGAATTAAGTTCTGTCTCGTGGCCTGTGATGCTGATTACAGGTGAGTTGGACACTAAATTCTGCTTGTTAGCAGAAGATTTCAGCAAGCAGTATCCTCATGTGAACCACATGATTGCTCCTCACGTGGGGCACAATGTTGTGATAGAAGCCCCATCTTGTATTGCAGGTTGGTTTAAAAAGGGGGTTAAAGGATAACTTTCTTTTCCTTTGGAGCGAGATAGTTCTCCTTTTAATTAAGAGGTTGACTCAATGGATAAAGTCAACTAGCCCCGTTTTAGGCTTAGATAATATTTGCATGAGGTGATCAGTGTGTCCTCGGTAGTATGGCAAAAGGCTGGTGATTTTGAAGACATTCGGTATGAAAAGAGTGCTGAAGGAATTGCAAAAATTACGATTCAGAGGCCTGAGGTGCGGAATGCGTTTCGCCCCAAAACCATTGAAGAAATGCAAGCCGTGTTTACAGATGTGCGAGATGACCTTTCTATCGGTGTAGCAATCCTTACAGGAGAAGGGGATCAAGCGTTTTGCGCAGGGGGAGATCAAAAGGTTAGAGGAGAAGGGGGATACGTTGGGCAAGATGGAATCCCGCGCCTTAATGTGCTCGATCTGCAGCGGCAAATACGGATGCTTCCCAAGCCTGTGATTGCAATGGTAGCAGGATATGCAATTGGGGGAGGACATGTCTTGCATATGGTTTGCGATTTGACGATTGCAGCTGAGAATGCGCGATTTGGTCAGACAGGACCTAAGGTAGGCAGTTTTGATGCAGGATATGGAGCCTCTTATATGGCCCGCATTATAGGTCAGAAAAAAGCGAGGGAAATATGGTTTCTCTGCCGACAATATACGGCTCAGCAGGCATTGGAAATGGGGCTTGTTAATGCTGTGGTCCCTTTGGAAGAGTTGGAGCGTGAGACCATTCAGTGGTGTCGAGAGATCCTGAAGCATAGCCCTACTGCGTTGCGTTTCTTGAAATCAGCTCTTAATGCAGATTGTGATGGACAGGCTGGACTACAAGAACTTGCGGGAAACGCAACGCTTCTTTTCTATTTGACTGAAGAAGCTAAGGAAGGGCAACGTGCATTTTTAGAAAGGCGAAAGCCCGACTTCAAGAAATATAAGCGATTTCCATAAAGGGAGGTTTGGTGAAAGAGGAGCGAGGTTTCCTTTCTAC
This sequence comes from Pajaroellobacter abortibovis, assembly GCF_001931505.1. Lineage (NCBI taxonomy): Bacteria > Pseudomonadati > Myxococcota > Polyangiales > Polyangiaceae > Pajaroellobacter > Pajaroellobacter abortibovis. Next base: position 822,941 of record NZ_CP016908.1, read on the forward strand.
CCTTAACATCTGGTGGCTTGCTTGTAGGCCTGCTACGTTGACATTGACAGTAGCCCCAGTTTTGGTTGGCACTGCAGTGGCTTACGCCCAAGGACAAGTTCAGTGGCTTGTTTTCCTGATTACGTTGCTGGGAGGTCTCTTGATCCAGATCGCTACCAACCTAGCCAACGATCTGTTTGACTATGAAAAAGGGGCAGACACTGCTATGCGAGTAGGGCCTCTGCGTGTTACACAGGCTGGTCTTTTAACGACCGCTCAAATGAGAAAAGGGCTCTGGACAGTGTTGACCATGTCCTTGGGTGCAGGGGTATATCTAGTCTGGAAAGGGGGAATGATCCTTGCGATAGGAGGGATTCTTTCCCTTCTGTCCGCTGTGGCGTATACGGCAGGTCCTTATCCCCTGGCATATCATGGGCTTGGTGATCTTTTTGTGATGCTTTGCTTCGGGTTCTTCGGGGTGTGCGGGACGGTTCTTGTGCAGTGCGGTTTAATTCCGAAGCTGGCTTATATGGCCTCCGTCCCTGTAGGGGCTATGGCTACGTCAGTGCTTGTCGTCAATCATATTCGCGATAGAGATGAAGATGCGGCCTGTAATAAACGTACGCTTGTTGTCAAATGGGGAACTTCTTTTGGTCAAAAAGAATACCAATTTCTCTTAGGTACTGCTTATGGTATGGTCATTTGGATTGGATTTTCGGGTCTCTGCTCAAAAGGGGTTTGGCTGCCTTGCTTGACCTTCCCCTACGGGTGGAAATTAAGACGTGCGGTTCTTAACAAACCCAGACAGGAGCTCAATGAGGTGTTAAAAAAAACGGTTCAATTGTCTTTCTTCTTTTCTTTGCTGATGGCAATAGGACTTCTCTTCCCTTCCTTGGATTGAACGGATATGTTAAGCAGCTGGCCATTCTTTTCTCCTGCTTTTGATTCCCTTTGCATATTGCAGGCTGCTGATGAAGCACCTGATCAAATTGCTCTCATTTCACGATCGCGGACTTATTCGTTTCGCGAATTAGCTCAGTCAGTCCAATTGATCGCTGCGCAGCTTGCTCCTTTTATCCAGGAAGAGAGACGGATGGCTCTTCTACGCGTATCGACTGGAGTAGAGTCTCTTTTGGTTATCTATGCACTTTTGCAGTGTCGGATCCCTTTTGTTCCTTTGCATCCTCGTCTGACCTCTTTTGAAGAGGAGACCATCGCTCAGGATGTTGGGACGGATCTTCTAATAAAAGTTGATCCTGATCGAGGAATTCTACCCAACATTTTACAGGCTATCGATACTTCCAATGCACCTTTCTTTCCTCTGGATTTAGCAGTGTTGATGTATACCTCGGGTACTACGGGTAAGCCCAAGGGAGCGCTTCTTTCACGCTCCGCATTGATGGCTAGTGCGCAAGCGAGTGCTGCTCGCCTCGGATGGAATTCAAAAGACCGATGGCTTTTGTGTATGCCTATCTGTCATATGGGTGGACTGTCTATCGTCCTCCGTACACTTATTGCTAGGCGATGTGTTGTTGTTGAATCTGGGTTCGATCCAGACGCGGTTCTCTGGCGAATTGAGCGTGATCGGGTTACGTTACTTTCCCTGGTTCCTTCGATGTTACAGCGTTTGCTCAGTATCGATCGAAGGAATATTCTCTCTCGACTTCGCGCTCTTCTTCTAGGGGGAGCTCCTACCCCTGTTCGTTTAATAGAGGAAGGCAAGAAGCGAGGAGTGCCTATTCTTCTAACATATGGATTGACGGAGGCCTGCTCTCAAGTAGCTACTCAGATGCCAGGACAAGAAATCGGCGAGGAGGGATGTGTGGGCTATCCGTTACCTGGCTGGTCGGTCGAAGTTGTAGGGGAGAAAGGGGACGGGCTGATCGGGGGAGATGTGGGACGGATTCGGATTCGGGGTTCTTCTCTGATGACGGGATACTGGAGACATCCCCCTTTAACAGAAGATGGATTTGATACAGGAGATCTGGGACGGATCGATGAAAAAGGTCTTCTGTACATTTATGGGAGAAGGACGGATTTGATGATTACAGGAGGGGAAAACGTATATCATGCTGAAGTCGAGCACGCGATCCAAGCTTGTCCGGGAGTCCTGAGAGTTTTGGTGTTTGGCGTTCCGGATGAAGTATGGGGTCAGCGAGTAGCTGCTCTCATTGAGGTGGATCCTGGACAGACTATTTCAGAATATGCCCTTTGGGAAACAATCTGCTCCCGTCTTGCTCCGTATAAGAGGCCAAGACTGGTCGCTTTGGTTCCCTCTCTTCCTTTGTTACAACAGGGGAAAATCGATAGGAATCAAGCGCGGATCCATTTTGAACGTTGGCTCCGTCCGTGGCCACCCCCTTCCTTTGAGCTCACAGAAAAAAAACGCGTTTCGCATCCTTGCGATTCTTTTAGCACAGATGATTTCTCTATCACTCTGTCTTATCGGTAAGCCAGGTGCGAATAGAAGGAGGAAGAGGGGATGGCCGATGGTGAATGATGTCCAGGCAAACATGGACAGTGCTACCTGAGGCTGCTTTTTGATAGAACGCTCCCTGTTTGCAAATGCGATAGGCAAGAGTGAAGGAAGTCTTGCCTAGAAAGACAGATGTGATCTCCACGCGTAGCCGATCTCCAAAACGGAGAGGGAGGTGATAATCAGCTCTTGCGTGTACTAAAGGGAATAAAAAAGTTTGTGGATGGGCTGAATGAAAAGAGAGAGGGGATTGATGACCAATCCATTCCATGTAGGCGTCGTGGAAATATTCAAAGAACCTAGCAAAAAAGACAATCCCCGCCGCATCGACATCTTGAAAACGAACGGATCGTTCCGTTTTAAAAATCCATTCTGTTTCTGTTGAAACAGAAGACAAACCTGGGTTGTCTATATGCTCCTTTGCAATGAGAGGCTTGGAGGAGTGTGTTCTTGCTTTGAATTGCATTCAACGTGAGCTTACTCTTTATATTAACATTTTGGATTGATCCATCAGAGGATTCATATATAGCTCACCCATTAGTTTGCTCTTTATTACTGCCTGTGTAAAGTGATTTAATGAAGGAGTTAAATGGGGGATGGGAGGAAACAGCCTGTTGGTTAATCTGACCTGATCTATTGGGGCGGAGGGATTATCTGTGTGATGACAGGGGGGTGCCAAAAGGATAGGTTTTTTAGATCATCAGAAGGGGATATCCCAGAATGGATACACCTCGAGAGAGAAACAATGACTTCGGGTTTTGCTTCGGGCGTGATCCGGGAACCCTGCATTTTTAAATCCTTTTGGATGCTCCAAACACCGATTACAGTAGAATAGTATCGTGCGTGTATACAGGCTCAAGCATTTCGGGTTCCTAGTTTAAATACAGCACCCTGTATGGCTAAACAGGGGTCTTGGTACTTGCAATCGACCTATTCGGAAGAGCCTTTGCACGATCAACTCCCCGTCACTTGTATAACCTTCCAAGAAGCGGCCTCGTACTGTCGGTGGATAGGAGGAAAGCTCTTCACTTTGGAGTGGCTATTGGCAGCACAGGGGAAAGGTGTGCGGTTGTATGCTTGGGGAAATGAACAGAAAACCTGTGCGCATCATGGGTTCCACGATTATTTTGCGGGGGGATGGAGCCTGTGTTGGGAGGGGGAGTGGGGAACCCAAAATGCGCTTTGGGTCAAGCAACATCCAGCTGGGAAATAGCCATCGGGGATGGAGGATGTGCTTTTCACTCTTGCAGAGTTGCTGGCTGGTGCTAAGAACTCTAACCTTGGGGCATGTGCTTCAAATGCTTCATATATTGTGGGAACAGGCGCTTGCTCTGCTACGATTGAATGGGTGGGACCTGTGGTCCAGTGGGTTCGAGATGCGGGAGTCAGCAAAGAGCAAGTTCCTTATGGATTTCGATGTATGATGAATGAAGGAAACTGAATGAGGGGGAAGAGGGGATGCCTATGACTGATGCTGTTCATCTTTCTATTCCTCGTCTCCTTTGGATCGGGATCGGATCATAAAGAATCAGTCCTCTTGCAGCTTCACGCGCTGCTAGAATTTTGCTTTTTGGCACTCTCTTACTCTCATAAAAAAGGTAACCTCGTGGGATGGAACAATGGTCGAATTCGTCTTAGCAGATGCTTGGGTAGTCTGTTCGCTACGTGCTGTTGATGTGTGTCCAGATGAACTCGATCCGCCCCAAGAGATTCTTTTAACTCACGATCGACATTTGGAAGCATTGAAATTGAAGATGAAAGGGGTGACATGTGGCCTTCCTGCAGTAGATGAGGCACTATCCTAGAAGGTGAGCCTGGGATATCAATGGTATGTGCTAAGGAAGGAAGAAACATATAACTGAGACTTAGGAATAGCTCCCTATCGTGCGGTTGAACTGATGGAGAAAAAGAACTGTTCCTATTTGGTTCATGAAGGTGGTCAGCAATCTTAACAAGCATCTAAGCAAAAAGTAAAAAATCGGTCTCGGAATCGGATCGGCCTCTTATTGAATTGTGTATTGCCTCCAGGCTGTGTCAGTAAGCTCCCGGTATTAGCAGGGGGAGAAGCGCTCTTTCTGCCTATGTATGAGCAAAAACAACTATTAGAAATGGTCCGTAAACGTTCCCAGGTTCTGTGTTATCTTATGCTGAGTTAGCTTCTGCAGCCACTCAATGAAGCTATGTCTTGCGCTCTTCATCGGAAGAGAGAAAGGGAAGTGAGCGAGTGTGTTGAAACCTATCCCCCAGAGCAAGACAGCCATGAGAAAGAGAGATAAAAGTAAGATCAGGGTGTCAATTTAGTGGCTGCTGTGCAGCTCCATAAGATACGATCTCGAGCTAGGAAATATTTGCGCTCCTGGCATGAAATGGAAGTGCGCGATCCCACCGAGGGGGCTCTCCTTCAGGACGTTAACAGAGGAGAATTAGAAACCTAATTCTTGGCACTAGCGAGGAAGTCCGTTGGTTCCGCATAGACCGAGCGGGGGGCTTCCCCATGGAGACATATCCTTTCTCCGAAAGGAGGGGATTCAGGACGTCTGGAAGAAGGACAATAGTTGGAAAGAATGAAAAAGGATTGGGCAGATATCGATATCCAGGATCCAGAAGTTCATCTTTTTCTTTAACTAGCGTGTTAGTTGGATGCGCTCAAATTAAAAAAATCGCCTCAACAGGGGGAGCATAATGGTGGACTGGATGAGCAGATTTCTGAAGAAAGCATGTATCATTCGATCGAATCCCATTTTGGTTTTTCAGGGAGCTTTGGAGGTCAGGAAAGTGAAACGCTCTCGACTCTCGATGTGCGGCAGGAATATGAATTATTTTCTTTATGGAAAATACATAAGAACTCCTACTCGCACAGAGTAGGAAATTCGTCTCTTACATCAGTTATTGCCCAAACAGTATCATTTGCACTCTGGTCAAGAATGGTGGGGAGGCGCGATGGACATCCGGGAGAAGATTACAGAGCAGGTGGAAGCGGATGGGGTTTGGCTTTACTTGTCTTCTGATCTTCAATTTATCCCTAAGGACAATTATATCCCTAAGGATTTACCTGAGATAAAGCCTTTCTGCCAGGAACTTCTGGCCTATCATTTAGAGGACGTGATTGTCCCTCTCCCTTCTCGCTCTGAGCAGGAGCCTGGTTCTCTCAGGGCAGAGAAGAGGAAGCCACTTCTCTGCAAGAAGCTAAGTGGCTTCTGGGGTTAACGGCAGCCCTTGGGGTTGTTCGTGAACGACTCCTGAATGTGTTGGGGATGGAATCCCATGCATTCTAACAGTTTCCAGAAGGATTGATTGAATCTGCAACTCATACATTAAACTTGATAGAAACAGCGATTGGTCCAGTAGGCGTGGGCATTAATCCACTTCTTTCGACCAGACCATTTACTGATCAGCTTATGGACCCTATTCTTAATAATGATGAGGTTAAGATTTCTTATCAGTCTTCTGTGCCTGTTGGGTCTGTGTTTGAAATTCCTTGCGAGGAGCAAACGAAAACGAAAGAAGTTCCTATCTGGTGCGTTACCTTGTTTTTCCCCTATGGGGATTCTTGGATGGATGAATCTTCTCTCTCTTCCGTGACGCTCTGCGCAGCGCCTAAAAACGGACTGACTGCGAACTTGGTAAGGCATCCTGGTCCATTGGGATAGGATTCGGGTCTGTGACTGAATTCCTCGCACAAGACTCATCTCTCAAGATGGGAAATCTGGTAGAAAAAAAAGTTTTCTCCAATTTGAAGGTCCCTTTGGTCAGTGCAATTTTCACAAAAGCGTGGTGCTGGATGACCGCTTTTAGTCTCTGGAGAGAAGCTCTCTGGACTGCACTATTTTTAGGGTGGGATAGAGTATTTCTTGAGCTTTGGAGGGGTTCTCAATGCTCTGCTCAGTCGCTGATAGTCGAGGAACCCAATCCGAGTCAAACGCTGTTTGATGGTTTTGGGATGACACGCAAGTGGGATCTGCTTTCTGACCCAGCTTTATTAAGACATTTTGGTGCAGCTGGGTCGTTATTTGATACTTTATAAGTAAACAAGAAGGCAATCTTACCATAACAGCTACAGAAACAAAAAGCCGTGGGGTAGAATAGCTTTCTCAAAAAGCACTTTGTAGGGAACATAATCTGGATTGTTCTTTACCTGTCCAGTTATTTTCATTGCCGGGGAATCAGTTATAGAAAGATTAGGCGGAGTATCAAGAAGAGGGCTCGGAGAAAAGGTGGAATCGTCTCATCGATCGCTGTATGATCTTTTCCCAGGAAGAAAAGATCTCTCAAGACCTGGAGTGCTTGGTTGCGATCATGTTACAGAAGTTGGAAGTCCCGATTCCTCTGGCCGTTTCCGTCATCGAATACTGGCGTGATCCTGTGACCCATTCCTTTAATAAATTTCGAGGTGGAACTCTTCATGCTGTTCTTCTTGACCAATAGAAGGCTCTTCAAAAATTCTAGCAAGAGGCCAAAGAATTGGTGATGTCGACGTGGGTTATGCAAGAGAATGGATGAGTTTAAAGTTGGATATCGAGCCGTAACCATTTGTCACGAGTCCCCCTCTGTGGTCTGAGCAGATTTACGAGTATGACCTGAATGTGCCTCAGACGGTAGGGTTGTGGGTGGTAGATCAGGAGGCTGGTGGCATTTATATCAATCGAGTCTTTGACTACATCAACAATCTAGAACATGTGATGCAGGGGTGTTCCATGGATAGGCCGTCTACAGTTACGAAGCGAGACGCTGAAGTGGTTTGCTTGCTGCCTCCGTTTCCTTGTGGAGTTTAGTTTCTAGGGTGTTCCATGGACAGGCAGAAGGGTGGTGCTACTGGTGTACTGATATTCCAGGGGGATTGGGTCTCCGCGTCTTCTCCAGCGGAATTATCTGCGGCATGTTGGGGGATAGGTCCCTAACCAGGCTCAGTTAATGTTTCGACTGGATCCGTGGAGGCATCTGATTCGGGATAGATCTGAATGGCCATATCGCGATCGGTATCATGTCAGGTGGGAGCAGCTTGCTGTAAGTGTGAAGTAGAAAAGTATCTTGGATTGCATGTTGCCGAGGAACCCTGTCGGTGTGAAACAGGATCATTCTTGTGCGACACATTGTCTCACGTAGGTCCTGTATGGGTTACCAATTATCGGCAAGAATGGTGCCTATTTTTGGGATGGACTTGGAAAAATTGAAGGGGGAAAAGTAATTCTTCGCGAAGATTGGTTAAAAGGATTAATCAAGGATGGGATGATGATGCGATCAAAGCCGTTGGACGTATGGAATTCCAAAAACGTCCTTTAGGAGGCACATATCACCTCACTTTTCGACTTGGTCCGGAGGTGAGACTGGGGAGTATTGAGCAGATTCAATTGTTGATGTGGTTGACTTACTGGGTCAAGCAGCAATAAAAAAGGAAGGAAAGGAGGGACTTTATAGTGAAAAGGCTTTCCTTAAATAAGCCCGAGCGCTAAAGATAAGTACTAGGGAAGATGCTGTACGTTGTGTATTCGAATCGTCAAGAAGAGCTCGTGGATGAGATGGCGGAGAGGATGGAACAGCGGGAAAGCATTTTTAAACTCGCGCATCTGATTGTTCCTAATCGAAGTGTTGAGGAGTATGTCAAGATGCGTGCAGCATCTTCTTCAAAAAAGATGATTGGATCGCTCAAAACACATACTTTGTCTGAATGGTTAGAAGAGATTTTATTCTGCTTTAATCCTTGTTCCCGTTATGCAGATAAGGAAGTGATGCGCAATCTCCTGCTTGACCTTTTTCATAGCGAGGAGATTCTTGAACGACCAGAATTAGCCCCTGTTCGATATTACCTTCAGCGTGCGATGGGGGATCCAAAGGCTCATGCACAAAGGTGCTTTCAGTTAGCGGAGGAAGTGGCGTCCTCTTTTGAGGAATATCATTTTCACGATCCTGAAAAGGTTTTACGATGGACTGAGTCAGGAGCCGTCCACCAGGATGGAGACAATGCAGATGAGTTATGGAGGGCTTTCCTCTGGAATATGATCTTCAATAGAGCAAATGTGGAATCCGGTGGCTTGATAACGGCTCGCAGCCACTCTGTTCCATTTGTCTCTTTATTGCATCAGGAATTCTCTTTCTTCTGGAAAGGGGGAGGTCCTTTTTATTTCTTTGGCTTTCCTTTCTTCCCAAAAGGTATCTATGAGCTGTTTAGACGTCTTTCAGACAAGGCTGATCTATGGGTGTTTAGCATGAATCCATGTCAGGAATATTGGGAGGATATTGAATGCATGCCGAGCCATATCTTTTGTGAAAGGACAGCATCGGTTGGGCAGGAGATAGGTGGATCCATGCAAGAAGGAAAAGAACTTTTTCCTTTTGATCCCGTCCTTCTTAAATCATTGGGGAAAGTGAGTCAGTCCCATGTACGCATGCTGGACGATCTGACTCAGGGAAATCGGATCGATTGTTTCCATGATCCTCTAAAGGATGGAAATTCTCTTTTGCATTATCTCCAACATGATCTTTTGACACGCGCATGGACAGTGCGAGAGGAAAAGGACAGACAAAAATGGAAAACCGATCAGAGTGTTTCTATCCTGTCTTGTTCAAGCGTTCGGCGTGAACTGGAAACGATTGGAGAAGAAATCTGGAAGTGGATTCGACACAATCATGGACAAGAGGCAAGGCCGGGCGCTTCGCTTTGTTTTGATGAGATAGCCGTTATGGTCTCGGATGCGGAGTGGTCGCGGTATGTCTCTCACATTTCTGCTGTGTTTGAAGAGATGCATGGGATCCCCCATGTCATGTGTGATATTCCTCTTTCTTCTATTTATCCTTCGGTAGAGGCTATCGATATTCTTCTAGGACTTCCAGCAAAACAGCTTACGTATTCGGAATGGATTCGATTGATCCGTCATCCTGCATGCATCCACTGGACGGATGGTCAAGGAGTTGAACTATGGGAACGATACCTAAAACGTTTTGGGGCTATTGTGGGGGTAGCGGAGGAGACAGGATCACAGGACCCCTTCCGCGGTGATCTTGCGAATTGGGAGCGCGCATTGCGTAGACTTGCACTAGGCATCTTCATGGCGGGAGATCTTCATTCTTCAGGAGCCCCTTTTCGAGCAGGAAAAATGGGCATACTTCCTGTGGAAACTTCTCCTTCTGAAATGCATGTCGTTGCTCAATTGCTTAGTGTTTTTCGTTCACTACTAGCTGATATACGGTTTGCTCGTTCTTCTTTGCTAACTGGGAAAGAGTGGGTTTGCTTTTTCTGTGATCTGGTTTCTATGTATATTCGTCCTGCTGGAGGAGAGGATACACAGGCTTTTCTTGAAGTCAAACAGCATATTTCCTCTATGGGGAGTCATTATCCAGGGGACTTTCCTATTTCCTTTGAATTAGCTCATCAGTTGATTCAATCATCGCTCCACCAGCTTTCTGTTTCCAGAGGGGGAAGAGGAGTGAGGATTGGTCCCGTCTCCAGGCTAGAGGGGCTTCCTTTTCGAATAGTCTTTGGGATTGGCTTTGGTGAGACTTCCCCTTTTTCTTGTGATGGTGAGATGTGGAAGGTGAAACCCAGGGGTGAAATGCTATCCATCTATTCGTCTCGCGATCGGGATGCGTCCGTACTCTTGAGTCTTCTTTTGTCTGCACGCGAACGCCTGTATTTATCCTATGTGAATCAGGACGCCAAATCAGGTGAACGCACTCGACCATCCCTTTTGGTTGAAGAATTCATTCAGATCGTGCAACGGGACTATTTGGTGGATCAGACGGAATCGTTGCTTGTTCGCTCACCTTATCCCTGTCGTTACGATCCACGTCTTTTCCCTAGTTTATTTCCAGAAGAGGGGGGGACAGAGGAAGAGAGCATCCATCCTATTGCATATGCTGAGGCTTCTGCTTTGGCTCTTTGTCAGGGACACTTCGAACGGGTAACAGAAATTTCTTCGCCCTCTATTGCTTTAAAAGTCATTGCCCAGCGAATTTCTCTGCGGTCTCTTCGACGATTTTTGGAGGATCCTCTGCAGGAGTTTGTTAGGACCTCTCTAGGTCTTAAAAAACCTAGTCAAAAAGGGGAACCGTATGAGCCCTCTTTTTTTAAAATGCATCCGTGGCAAGCAGAATCTTTCTTACATGCTGTATGGATTCACGCTTGTAATGGAGGCCTGCCTCTAGAAAAAGTATACGATGAGGAAGTTTCTCTTCGTCGGCTCAAGGGGGAATTGCCAGTCGGTTGGTTTGCTGATGCTCAGCGTAGGCGTCATCTGCATATTTTACTTGGGTGGCAGAAGGTTGTTCGGGATCAATTGGGTGTCCCTCATGAACAGATCAAGACTCTTTGTTTTGGATCTCCTTGGGAAGGTGGAGGGGCTATGGAAGTACTCGCTCCTCTTTTACTAAAGGGGGGATATTCTACTCTGGTTTCTCAAGGTAGGCATTCTCTTGAGCTTTCGGGGATCGTAAACGCTTTCGCAGGGAATAATGGAATTTTTCTGTTTCGACGGAGTGCAGCAACCACTCGTTTTCACAAAGAGAAAGAGAAGCTTAGATGTTTTCTGAAATATGTGACCCTCTGCGCAGCAGGGATGATCCATGGAGAGGCTCCCTATCCGGCGCACATATGTACGGTCGATCCAACCCCTTCTGTTCGAACCATTTACTTCCCTTCGTTCTCCACTCAGAAGGCATTGGATTATCTTCATCAGATTGCTTCTGATTTGTTGAAGAATCCTCATTTTTACTTTTTCCCTTTTGAAGCGGTTGTGATGTTTCAGGAGTCTCAAGATGTCAAGGTAGTGGAGACTTGGATGGAGGAGGTACGGAATTCTGGGAGGGAAGACGGACATGCTATTGAATTGAACCAACGCTATCCATTACCTTCGTTAGCGGACATCGAAGAAATTCTCGAGAGGCGCTTTGGTCTTTTTTTCCATATGACGAGGTCAATAGAACCGTGATGGAATCTGCTTGGATTCGACCGTCTCTTCTGAATACGATTTCTCTTCGTCATCATGCGCTGATTGAGGCATCGGCAGGGACGGGAAAAACATTTCTTCTAGAAAATCTTTTGGTTGAGTTGCTGCTCAAGACAGACGTAAAAATTGAACAAATCCTTGTAGTTACCTTTACTGAAAAAGCGGCACGGGATCTCAAAAATCGACTGTATACAAAATTGAAGGTACTCGTGCAATCCTTTCCTAAAGGGGAATCTGTCTCTCCGGATCGGTGGCAACTGGATTGGGATGCCGTTCACAAACTTCATTCTGCTCTTTTTTCATTCGAGCAGGCTTCGATTTCGACGATTCATGGATTCTGTCATCATCTGCTAGCTCGACATGCTTTCGAACAGGGTCGTCTCTTTCAAGAAAGGAAAGTGGATGGAAAGGCTCTTTTTGCGGAAGTGTTTCGGGATGCCCTCTGTTGTGATCTTGCCCAGGATCAACAAACCCGACGTTGGATTGAAACCGCTTTGGAAGTTGGATGGGACGTTGAGCAATTGGAAGAATTACTCTATTCCTGTATATCGGAGCGTGGAAGGTGGCAGCCTGAAAACATTTGTGTAGAACCTTTTCTTGAAGCTCTGATGGCATTTCCTTGGGAGGAAATTTGCTCTTCTTTGAAAGGAAATCTTAAGGCTGCTGGCTTGCATGCCAATACAGCCCATGCCGCGGAAAGAAAAATCCACCGATTGGCTTCATTAAAAGATGAATTTCTTAATGAGCGTGATCCTATTCGTCTTTGGGTCCATCTCGAACAGACCCCTTTTGTAGATTGGTTGGAACAGCTGTGGACTACAGTCCATGAAAGTCCATGTGACTCTGATAAGCTTTTGGCAGGTGCTCTCCTTCGAATTCGACACGCTGTGGTTCCTCTTGAAGCTGCTTTTGCTCATGTTTTGATCCCCCCCCTGACTCGGTTGATGGAAGCGAAAAAGCGCAGGGAAGGGCTTTACGATTTTGATGATATGTTGCTGGTGGTTCAACGAAGCATACAGGGGGAAAAAGGGAGATCTCTTGTCAACCAATGGCGTGCTCGCTATCGATATGCGCTTATTGATGAATTTCAGGACACGGATGAAGTCCAGTGGTCTATTTTTCATAGGCTGTTTATAGAAAGCCCAGGGGAAAATTGTTTATATTTAATTGGAGACCCAAAGCAGGCCATCTATGGTTTTCGGGGAGCCCATCTAGACACTTATCTGATAGCCAAGGAGATTATTCAGCAGCACGGGGGTATAGTAGTCTATCTCGAGGAAAATTATCGATCCACCTCAGTCCTTATCTCTGCTTGTAACGCTTTATTGGATCAGAATGCTGGTGCTGCAGCTCTGTTTCAGGGGGAGGTGCGCTATGATCATCCCGTCGTTTCTGGAAGTTCAGACAAAGAAGCTCATCAGATAATTGGACCAGATACCTCTCCAGTGGTTTTATTACCACTTTCTCCTTCTGATGCGCAGCAAATAGGTGAAAAGTTGATTGGCCCTTCTGCTCGATTACCGAAACGCAGAAAGAAGAAACAAGAATTTTTCGAAGAGCTCAGCATTCAAATCGCCAGCACACTCAAAGAACTTCTGACTCCTTCTTCTGCCTTTCGATGCCTTAAAAAAGGGATATCGAACTCTGTAAAAGGGAAGGATGTGTTTGTCCTTACACGTACATGGAACGATGCATATCGTATTGCTTCTGTCTTTCAACAATACGGGATTCGATATATTTTTCATAAAGCTCCTGGTCTCTTCCAAACCAAACAAGCTATCCATGTAAAGACAGTTCTAGAAGCGATTGCTGATCCATTTGATTTTTCTCAATGCATGCGCGCATGGCTGACCCCGTTTTTTGACATTTCTCTGGAAATGATCGCTCATCTTCAGAATCTCTTATGCGCACACCCTCTTCGCGCTCGACTGATTGAGTGGCATACGCTGGCTCAGAAAAAAGATTATTCCTCCTTGTTCTCTCAGATGTGGAAAGAAAGTGGACTTGCACAAAGGCTTATTTTTCGGGATCCAGAGGGGTTGTCTCTTACTACCTATGCCCATATCTTTGAAGTATTGCTTGATCATGCTCAAGCATCTCCTTCTTACACCTTGCAGGATATGGTCATGCTCATTGATTCCCTTAGGGAGGCTAGTCAGAAGAATGAGGAAGAGGACTCTTATCCTCTGCGTGCTTCTGTTCATGAGGATGCAGTGCAAATCATGACGATTTATGCATCGAAGGGGCTTGAGGCCAAAGTAGTCTTCCTTGCCGCTGGAATTGGACAGAGCACTCGCTCCCGTTCTCTTGGAATTTTTTCGAATGACCAGAGAGAACGTGTTGTGTATATAGGGCGCCCGCCTCCTGACCTAGCAATAAGGATCCGAGCGGAACAAGAAGAACAGGAAGCAAGACTTCTCTATGTGGCTTTGACAAGAGCACGATTGCGTCTTTATCTTCCCTGGATTTCAGGACAGGAGAAAAACATTAAAGGACCTTATGCTCGTCTCAATCAACGGTTGACGGATCTGATTAGGGAAGAAGATACCTCTTTGAAAGAACTTTTTTCTGTCAAATCTCAATCTTCTTTTTTATCGGATGGAGATAAGACAGAGAGGCTCTCTCTCCCTGACTCCCTTTCTTTTATGAATATGAAGGTAGGAGAGAAAGATTGGTCCTCCTTTTCTGATTTAAAGAAAAAAAGGTTGGGTGCTTGGATAACCTCTTATACCAAGCTCAAGGGGAATAGTAGGAAATATGATTCCCCAGGACAAGAGCGTGTTTTAGTCCCTTTAGAGCGTATTAATCTATCTGGACAGACCCTATCGAGTCAACTTCCACCTGGTCCAGAGATTGGTCTTCTCCTCCACTTTCTTCTTGAAAAGATGCCTTTTTCTCTGGCACGTGATGCCTTGTCTCTAGAAGATTGGATAGCTCATCCTATAGTTGATTCTCTCCTGGAACGAGGGATGGAGCAGTGGTCTGTCGATCCAGTTTGGAAGGGGGTTATTCAGGGGAGGATATGGACTGCTTTGAAATGTTCTATCCGTCTTGGCGATGGTTGTTTTTTGGAAGGAATCAGTTCTTTAGACAACTGTGTACGAGAAACAGAATTCCTCTATCCGCTTCCTCTCTGGATAGATTTTGGAATGGACCAGTTTGGATTTCGAAGAGAAGAAGTTTGCAAAAGAGAAGGAAAGATGTCTTGTGAGTTTTATGGAGGTCAGATCTATGTGAGGGGAATGATCGATTGCTGCTTTGAAAAAAATGGAAAAATGTATCTTGTAGATTGGAAAAGTGACCGCTTGGCTGATTGGGGGGAAGATACCCTTCGTCAACATGTTCTTCGAAATTATGTTCTTCAGGCTCAGATATATACAGCTGCAATGGTACGCATGATGTTGATCGATCGGTTGATCCATTATCAAGAACGTTTTGGGGGGATCTTCTTTGGTTTCTTGAGAGGGATGTCGTTAGAGCATACGCCTACCCCTTCTGTTCTCCTGTATTGTCCTCAGTGGGATGACATTATCCCTTGGATTTCTAATCATCGGAAGGAACGATGAAAGATGGATTTTTCCAATCGGAGTTGCGGGAACGTCTCTTATGCCTCTTTTGGTGCTGGAGCGTTGCAGTTCTTAAAAAGGGGAGGAGGAGAAAGGGTACGGACGGATTCTGCTTACGAGGAAATACGAACTTTACTTAAGAGTGCTCCACAGCGACAGTGGGGGGAGGAACTCTTAAGTATCGCGTGGGAGATTGTCGAATCTGTTGAACCACCTTGTTCTGAGATCCATAAGACTCCTCTTGGTTTTCTCGTTTTAGCCTCTCTGTTGAGTGTTCGATATGGTCATACGAGACTTCCCTTTCGAGGCGAGGGGAAAGCTACATTTCAGAACATCATGGAGGAATTGGGAGTCCCTTTATGCATTCAGCAACAGATCATGCGGTGGTTAGAGGAGAGTCATATCCCTACTGAACTTCAATCAATCATTGGGCATGGTGGGGAGGCGAAACCCATTGTAATAGAACGAGGTGCGCTTGCCTTACACAAATTGTATAGGATGGAAAAGGTGCTCGCCCAATGGGTTCAAAGTCATGCGGATAGTGCACAACAGCAGATAGACAAGAACGCTATGGATGCAGCAGTCCAAGATGTATATCAACGTCCTCCATTCTGGAAGAAAAAGCCTATGTGGCTATCCTTAGAACAGAAGAAAGCTGTTGAGGCTGCTGCTCTTTCTAACGTTCTCTTGATTACAGGAGGCCCTGGGACTGGGAAGACTTCAGTGGTGGTTTCTATTCTTAGAATGTTGGTCCGTCTAGGCCTTTCCCCTCACCAAATGGCTCTTGTAGGACCTACTGGCAAGGCTGCTAGATGTCTCGATAAGTCAGTTCGTACTAGCCTTGAAGCAATAGACAGTCCATCTCTTGAGGACAGGGAACTACTAACTGAAGTTCCGAGAGCTCAAACCATCCATAGCCTTTTGAGGTATGTGCCTTCTACGGACACATTCCGTCACCATTCCTTATCCAGACTCCCTTACCAGCTGGTTTGTGTCGATGAAGCTTCGATGGTAGACGTTTCTCTAATGGTCTATCTGGTTCAAGCGCTCTGTGATACAACCCGCTTCATTCTGTTAGGAGATGTGGATCAGTTGCCTTCTGTTGAACCTGGAGCAGTCTTCCGCGACCTTCTCAGTATCCCTTCTGAAAAAAACCAGGAGAAATGGTGTACTGCACGCCTCACAGAAAACTTTCGAATCCAATCGGAAGAAAGGAGAGAAGAAGGGATTTTATCCATATCCTATCAAATACGCAGTGGCCAGGTCCCCTCTTCTTTTACTTCTCCTTCCTGCTTTCAAAGCATGGATAGCCCCTTTTCTTTCGAAGCAATCCGCCGGAAAGACGCTGAATTGTTAGAAGGGGAATGGACTGCGATGGAAGATCCATTTCTCAAAAAGTGGTTTCAGACTCATATCGAACCTGCCTCTTCACTCAGAAAAGTCATTCAGACCACCTATCCATTTCCAATGAACGGGGCTTCCATGGATATGTATCCAGAGCTCCGCTCTCTCTTACTGCATTACGAAAAAAGCAGGATTCTTGGAGCTACTTATTTTGTTCGAGAAGGGGGAGGGATGGATCAGATCAATCAGAAACTTCATCAGCATATGCTGAAATTCATCCAACCGTATCATTTGGATTATATAGGATCCTTTCCTTTTTGTCCAGGCGAACCTGTTCTGCTGTATCAGAACGATTACACCCATGGTTTACGCAATGGAGATCAAGGAATTGTGCTGCGGATTAAACAAGCAGAGAAAGAACAAGAACTTGCCGTCGCATTTTTATCTTTTCAAGGCTGCCAAGAAGAACTCCTCTTATTTCCCTTATTTCTGCTGGCCGATAGATTGGAACACGCCTATGCAATGACGGTCCATAAATCCCAAGGATCCGAATTCGATCACGTAGCTCTCATACTTCCCCAAGCAGCCACCCCCTTTTTGACCCGAGAATTGATCTACACAGCCATAACCCGAAGCCGCACCTCCGTCGTCATCCTAGGTCAGCTATCCATACTTCACCAAGGCATCACCCGCACCACTCCCCGCCACACTTGGCTTCCCCATTTGCTCCAGACCTGTATGATGTGATCGAAACGCAGTTTATACGAAGGAGTTGACGTGTTTTTTAGAATGATCTACTGCTCTTTTGGAGAACTATACAGGAATTTTTCCAGCAGCACCGCGACCTCGCCATCTCAAATCCCTCCTTATCTGCATCAGCCTTTTTTTCTAATCCATAAGAAATAAAGGAGCTCTTGGAGGGCAGGCCACATGACAGATTCCCTTTGATTTTTGAGAAAGTACTAAAATTGATTGCGGAAGCTTTGAGAAGAGATAGTAGATTTGCGAAATATCCAATAGCTCTTTTGTTCTGGCTCCAATTGAAGACAGAGGATATTTTTTCCTCTCCAGCGGAGGAATAGCCCAATGGGTGTAAACACGCCGTAGAAAAGAAGACCGAGGAGCAACGGGCTTATGATTGTATGGAGGAGAAGAGCAAGTTGCATCCACTTTTGATTGAGGGGGTGAAGTAAGTGGGGAGACAAAACCCCTAGGATGAGGAGAGGAACTCCAAGGAATAAGGCCCATCTTAGGATGGGTTCACTGTGCCAAAGAGGCAATAAAGCGATTGCCAGAAGGATAGAGCCAAAGGTCAACCCAAATTTTCTGTCTGAGGGCAGTTGGTTGGTTGTAGGAATATAGCTCATTTCTTCTTGCATGACTGGAGTAGAATAACTAACCCAATATTAAATGCTTAAATTTTGCACCCTTTTTATCTTTCTATATCATTGATGTCAAAAAAAAAATTAGTTTTGATGAAAATAAGAAGAAGCTTCTGCACATATTTTTTCAGCGAGTGCTTTTCCTGCTAATTCATGTCCTAATTCGTTCCAATGTCCGCCGCATGGAATACAATTAGAGAAACCATGAATACATTTTTTTTCTGACCTTGCAAATTGTTGAAGGATTGGAACTAATGTGAGAATAGGAATATGGTTTGTTTTAGCAAATTCAGAAATTCTGTGATCTGGATAGAAAATATCATTAATATGATGGCGTAACATGAAATCTTTAACTTGGTTGTAATAGGGAAAAACTTGCAATTCATTACTTAGTGTCATTATTAGTAGACTTGCAGAATGAAGTTGGGTTTCTCGATGTATAGCGAGCAAAAAATCTTCAGTTAATTGCCATGCATGAATCCATTTTTGATCTGTAGGTGGACGATAAATGCCTAAATTCTCACCTAATTCAAGAACATCACCGGATTCCAAATCTGGTATTTCTTTTTGGCTTCTTCTTTTTATTGCTAATTGTCCTCTCAGTGATGAGATTAGGTAAAGAAGATTTGAATGTGAGTGTATAATATTTTTGACTTGAATTTTAACTTGTTTTGCGCTGAAGTGACGAAGACTTGTTTGAATTAATTTGTTATCTTTTATTTCATAATAAGGACGAGGATGACGTGTTAAAAAATCAGGACTATTATCCATGATGTCATTTGCAGTGTACATGGCGATAATAACCATGTTTGGGGAGTAATCCCAGACATCTTTCTGTAGAACGAGAAATTCTTGTATTGTTCCATAACTTGAAACGCCAAAATTTATTATTTCTACTTTTTTGTCTTGAAAAAATGGACATTTTTTTAAGTGTTGTTCAGCTTGTTTGCAAAATGTCTTTTCTAGAGGTACCTGAATCGCTTCTGTAAAAGAATCACCTAGGATGGCAATCCTTATTGTGTTATTTTGTTTTTCTAGAGAATATTCTATATCTCGCAGACCGTGGCTATTGATTTGGACGAACGATTTTCCTTCGCCTTCATAATTTGATTTTGCTAATGGTACATGAACCATCTTGAGTAAAGGATCATATTTAAATAAAGGAGGTGTGTTTAAAAAGGGAATGTATCGGTTTCTTATAAATGGAAGGCGAAGGATAAACTCTCCTATTAATAAGAAGTATACAAAGTAAATAATTGTATGTCCAAAAATTTTTTTTAAGATATTAAAAATTTTCATTTGTATCTCATGCGAGATAGATTTGAAGATTCATCATGCTTCTTCAATATTGTTTAAACTGGTGTTTATTTTTTAGAAGTTTTTTATTGCTTGGAAATTTCGAATATAAGTGGGAGTGCATCCAAGTGTTTTTTTGTTGCATGGTAAACTGGAAATCTACACATATAAAAGTTTCTATTTATGCTGAGAAGCATGTGGTGATTTTTTCTTTTGTTGGTTAAATTAGTCATTTTCCAAGTAGAGTGGGATTAAAATCCAAGGGGCTTTTCTAAGCTGGCAGAGAGTGTTACAAAGCCAACATGACGATTCCACAGGCGATTCAGGCGTTTCTTCAGCATTTGGAAGTAGAGAGGCGAGTGTCGCCCTATACGGTAAAGTCTTATGGAAGAGACTTAGCTAGTTTATCTCGTTTTATTGAAACTGTGAAGGATTGTCGTAGAGGTTCTAGTGATCCCTTAAGTGCTCTTCGGGGTATTGATCTTGTGCTTCTGCGGCGGTGGCTTGGGGAGATGGTCAACACGCATGCCACTTCTTCGATGGCGCGAGCTGTTGCGGCGGTGCGGGCTTGGATGCGGTGGCTTCATCAGCTGGGATGGATTGAGGTCAACCCTGCTGATGCGCTTGCTACCCCCAAGGTGCGGCGTGGGCTTCCCCTTTGCTTATCCGCGGATGCGGCCAAAGAGGTGGTTGAAGCTCCTGGCTTTGAGGGTAAGATGTCTGTGCGGGATGCTTCTATTTTAGAGCTGCTGTATGGATCTGGGCTTCGTGTGAGTGAGTTGGTATCTGTCAATATTCAGGATATCGATTGGGAAGGAGGGCAAGTGTGCATACAGGGGAAGGGGAACAAAGAGAGAGTGGTTCCTTTGGGGCGCCTTTGTCAGGAGGCTCTTAAAAAATATCTTGAAACACGAATTCACCAAACAGTAGCAGTTCCTTCGAAAAATCAACTTGAGCCTCTTTTTTTGAATCATCGAGGGGGTAGACTTAGTGTGCGAGCGGTGCAGCGCTTGGTCAATCGATATGGTATGATAGGAGCGGGTCGGGCGGATCTCTACCCTCACGCATTGCGTCATACGTGTGCTACGCATCTTCTTGCAGGAGGGGCAGACCTACGCACCATCCAAACGTTTCTCGGGCATGCTTCTCTGTCCACGACGCAGCGGTATACTCATGTATCGATTGAGCATTTAATGAAAGTCTATGATGCATCTCATCCTCTTGCGCGCGCTTTTCAAGAGAAAGAATAAAACTTCGTGTGTTCTTGTTTAATTCGTATCCTTTACTCTTGTTTGGGAGGAATGATTGGTACTATCATTGTGGCTGCCCTGGAAGCAAATCTAGCGACCCGCTTGGATGCTTCTTTCTCTTTCTTTGATTTCTTTCTAGCTGATCTTGCTTTATTGATTCCCTTTGCTTTGGCAGGGGGAAGTGCGGGAGGCGGGCTTATGTGTATTCTCGAGCCTGGTCGAATGAAGACCTTAGGGGAATATGCTGAGGACTTGAGGAGTTGGCCTGTACTCGCTCGCTTGCGGATGGCAGCATTGGTCCCTTTGCTTGTTTTTGCAAGCTTTGGCTGGTTTCTTACGCTTGCGCATACAGCTCATCAGATATTTAAGCAGCCGTCACCGATGGAAGTGGGAGTTCAACTCGGTTTTCTTTCCTTGGCTGTATTTCTTCTCTTGTTAGCGGTGGCATTTGCACTATACCCCTCCCTTCGCCGAGTTCTTGCATGGTTAGTTCAATATCATCAGTGTTGGGTTGACCCTACTTTTACAGGAGGCGGTGCAGTTCTTCTTGTACTTGGCATGATCGGTTTGGGGATTGGTTTGGGTGAACCCAATGGCTCCAGTGAGGGACTATGGATATTAGGCTTGTTGAAGAAACCAGCCATCGATTGGAAACCGTTGGTCAACGGACTTATTCTTGCGACAGGAATTTATTTAGCCCCTTTTGCTTTTTATCCAGTTCGTCGTCGATTGATGACGGTGTTGCCCATCCTTCTCATCACTTTGTTGCCTCTTGGCGTTACGCTTCATCAAGCGCACGCTTTAAATCAAAATCCATCGCTGGTGATCGCTCTTGAAGAGAAAGCTCCTTTAGGTGGGAAGGCCCTCGCTCTCTGGCATAGAGTTGTTACATGGAACAGAGAAGGCGATTCTCTTTATCACTATTGATACGCTGAGGATGAACGTCGGCTTTATGGGCTATCCTAAGAGGTGTTCACTCCCCACCTGGATAAGTTGGCTGAGAAAAGTATTGTATTCGATAAAGCTTATGCGCTTGCTTCCTACACAGGAAAGAGCCTCGGTCCTCTTTTAATACGATATCCCAGCGAGACAGAACGGGATGGCAAAATTTCACCAAATACAATAAGCAGAATATATTCCTCACTACTCGTTTGCAACGAGCAGGTATTCACATGGGGGCTGCAGCTCATTGGTATTTTACCTACTGAAGTGGTTTGGCACAAGGAATCCAGGACCATGATCTCTTTTTTAAGCCTTATCAAGGATCAGGGGATACGGATACCTCTGTCATAAGCCTTCAGCTAACAGACGCTGCCATTTGTCTATTAACGAAACAGGAGCAGCGGGGAGGGCAATTTTTTTATGGGTTCACTATTTTGATCCCCATGCCGATTGATATGGTTCCCACGATTCTCGATATCCTGTACGTGAACAACTCTGAACATACAGCGTTCCTTTCAGGAAAAAGCTTATGGATCGACTTATCTGGCGGGAGAACAGGATCCGCACGAAGAGAGAGACATCTATATTGATATGCCTGTAGGCCCTTACAATCATTTGCGACATGCTCTGATCCATGGGCCGACCCCTGGGATCAGACTCATTCATCGTGGTGGTGAGCTCTATCAGCTGTTTGATTTACACTCTGATCCAAATGAGTTACATGTTCTCTCTAGGGACAAAAGCCAACTCTTCCCGATGGTGAGTCGCATGAATGCTTTCCGCTCCTAGCTTCGCGAAATCGAAGTCGAACCTGCTTCCACCTACGGATTGAGCCTCTCTATGGACCATTCGGTATCTAGGGGGGAGGTTCTGGAATAGAGAATTCGAGAATGGAGGCGGTGTACCTCTTCTTCCCAGAATTCTATCTGCAATGGAATCAGACGGTACCCTCCCCAGTGGGGGGGGCGAGGAATGGTGTGATGTTGAAATTGCTTCTCAAACCTCTCCATGCGCTCCATCAATGCTTTGTGAGAGGGGAGGGGTTCGCTTTGCTGAGATGCCCATGCACTTAGTTGACTCTGGCGTGGCCTCGAAGCAAAATAAGTGTCTGATTCCTCATCCGAGGTGAGTTCCACATCTCCTTCGATTCTGATCTGCTCTTTTAGGTGAGGCCAATAAATACAAAGGGCAGCGTGGGGATTGAGTGAAAGATCTTTCCCCTTTCGGCTCAGACGGTTGGTGTAAAATAGAAACCCTCTCTCATCCATCCCTTTTAAGAATACAATTCGAGCGGAGGGATGTCCTGATGGATCAGCCGTTGCCAGGGTCATCGCGATTGGATCAAAAGGGGGAGACACCAAAGCTCGAGCGAATGACTCACGGAAACGGAAAAATGGGTCATGCGGTTCATCAAACATCTCGGAAATCTCCATCTATGTGCTATAGTTAGAAGGCATGTTAGGATTGAGCTTTGGCGAGCTCCTGGTTTTAGCTGTTGTGACGCTGATTGTAGCAGGACCTCAGGAACTACCGCGTGTGCTTCACAAAATAGGTCGCTGGGCAGGTGAGTTGCGCAGAATGGCTGCTGATCTGCGCGCCTCCAGTGAAGTTGATCAGTTCTTTGAAGAGAGTATCCATTCAGATCTCCGTGAAATTCGTAAACTTATGCGAGGCGAATGGGATGATATCCTGACATTCCAACAAGTGGAACGAAACACTTCCGAGTGGGAAATCGAAAAAGAACATGAGCACCCCTTGGGAGGAGTCGATGCCTATTACGTGCTTCCTGAAAGTGCTGGTATGGACGAAGTCTTGGCTCCTTCCAAGTGGTCACAAGATCCCATATTTACATGTGGACTGGAACAGGATATCGAGCCTGTTGCAGCAGATCAACAATTTGTCCTCCCTTCGTCTCTTTCTCATCCTGAACTCCAAAAGAAAGAATGAGCGCTGACCTTTTTTCTTCCTTAAGAAAAAGCCAAAACGACGCACGGATGACCTTCTTCGAACATTTAGAGGAGCTACGCGTCCGCTTGCTCCGTGCAGTTGGTGCTCTTACAGGATGTACGCTGGTAGGTTGGGTTTACCGAGTCGAGATTCTTGGGCTGCTGCTGATACCTTATGAAAATGCGTGGAGAGAAAAGCAAATTCCAGGTGCTCCTGAGCTGCAGACGCTCTCTCCTGCCGATGCGTTTGTAGGGTACCTTCAACTATCTCTTTTTGCTGGTTTGATTGGAGCCGCCCCATTCTTTTTTTATGAGCTGTGGGGATTCATAAGCCCTGGTCTTTACCCTCGAGAGAAACGCTTGATTATTCCGTTCGTTTTCTTTTCTACGCTTTTGTTTTTGGCTGGTGTTTTGTTCGTCTATCACATCGCTTTCCCCTTTACGTTTAACTATTTCCTCTCTCTCTTGGGACAAGTGTCAGAAGGGGGAACTGTCTTAACTCACCGACCTACGCTTGAGTTTTATCTCGATTTCGCAATGCGAATGATTCTCGCTTTTGGGCTTGTGTTTGAGCTCCCTCTGTTTATTGCTTTTTTAGTGATAGGTGGCCTTGTAACTCCAAAGCAGCTTTTAAAATTTAGCCGCTGGGCGATTCTCCTCTCGTTTTTTGTTGGTGCTGTTGTAACTCCAGGTCCGGAAGTCTCCAGCCAGGTGGCTGTTAGCAGTGTTCTAGTCGCGCTTTATTTTCTGTCGATTGGTATTGCTTTTTTAATCCGCCCTTCCCCCTCTTCTTTTAACGAACCTGCTTGAAAGGTAGAGAAGGGGGGTTGTTGTCTTGGATAGAAAGTGAGGAGGAAAATGAGTTAAATCTGCAGCAAAAGGGAGATATCGTGTGCGCGTAAGGTCTGAAGAGTGGATTGTAGTTCACTTTCCCCGTGATGGATAGGAAAGGAGGAGTCATCTTGTCCATTCAAGCGTTGTATCTGATTCTTTTCGACTCGTTCTAAAAGTGCTTACAGCTTTTCGATCTTCTCTTGTTTATTCATTTTGATAATTCATTAGGATAGCTTGAGTTAAGGTAAGGACAGCTCGAGAGATATTAAG
This sequence comes from Pajaroellobacter abortibovis, assembly GCF_001931505.1. Lineage (NCBI taxonomy): Bacteria > Pseudomonadati > Myxococcota > Polyangiales > Polyangiaceae > Pajaroellobacter > Pajaroellobacter abortibovis. Next base: position 847,165 of record NZ_CP016908.1, read on the forward strand.
TAACGGTTGAGATTAGATCCTTAAGCAGCGTTCTTGCCCTGTTCTTCTTTATCCTTAGGCAGCTTGATTCTTTGGGCATCCATCCATAGCCCTTCAAGATCGTACAGCTGATGTGCCTGTTGCTGGAAGAGATGTGCTACGACATCTCCGAAGTCCATGATGACCCAATAAGCATGAGGGAGCCCTTCAACAGAACAATGGATTTTCTTGTTTTTCTTTCGCAGTGCTTCTTCGATCCCATACACGAGCGCGGCGACTTGTCGGTCACTGTGACCCATCATGAGGACTAGAAAATCAGTATAGTCCACATGCCTTCTCACATCTAAGATTTCGAGGGATGCGGCTTTTTTCTCCATTGCTGCTGTTGCAATCTGAAGAGCGAGACGACGTGCTTGCTCATGTGATCTTTCGAAGCTGGTTTTTTCAGGCTGTTCGGTTGACAGTTTTTTGGAAGTGCGTTCCTTGGTCACTATTCTGTTGTTCCATTTTTGTTGGGTTCATTTTCCAATCTTGTCTTTTGCCTCTTATTATAAAAGAGTGCAGATCAGCAAGGAAGAAATGAGCACAAAAAATGGATTTCAATTCTAATCGAGATTCGATGGGTTGAAAGAAAAAGCGGATCAACTTATTCGTTTGATGATTGGTTAGACTAGTTTGAAGAGCTGTGTGAAAAAGTCAGTAGCTGAAAAAGGGGTCGGTTCTTTTACGCAAGGCAGTTGCGCTGAGAATGTTTCGCCTGAAATGATCTCTTCTCTTCATGGATTATTGCTCGCATGGTACTCAACTGCATGCCGTGATTTACCTTGGCGTAAAACCAATGATCCTTATGCAGTATGGCTGAGCGAAGTCATGTTGCAGCAGACGAGAGTAGAGACGGTGATCCCTTATTGGAAACGGTTTATGGATGCGTTCCCAACCATTCAAGCTCTTGCAGAAGCTTCACTCGAAAGTGTTCTTACACTTTGGAGCGGACTGGGGTACTACCGGCGTGCCCAATCACTGCATCGTACAGCTCAACAGGTCTGTTCTCACTATGCTGGATTGTTTCCTCAGACAGTTCGAGAGTTATGTGCCCTTGATGGAATAGGAGCCTATACAGCAGGTGCAATAGCCAGTATTGCTTATCAGCAACCGGCCCCTCTTGTAGATGGCAATGTGGCTCGTGTGTTTGCAAGAATATTCGCTATTCGGGAGGATGTGCGACAGAAAGATGGGCTGAAGCAAGTCTGGAAGCTCGCTGAAACTCTTGTTTCATCTGATCAGCCGGGGGAATGGAATCAGGCGGTGATGGAGTTGGGCTCTCTTATCTGTGTCCCTCGAGAACCCAAATGCCTTTTGTGTCCTGTAAGCGCTGTATGTGAAGCCCGAATCATTGGATTGGAACGGCAGCTTCCGATTCAGTTGTCAAAACCGAAACCTACAATAGAACAACGGATCGCCTTTGTGCTTGTGAGAGACGGTCACGTACTGCTCGGTCAAAGATGGCGAGGAATCAACGCAGGTCTTTGGGAACCTCCCATGATCAGCATGGAAACTTCCTCTTCTGAAAGAGTGGAAAATCAAAAAGCAGTGTTGCGCCAATCGTTTGGAATTCACGCCAGGCAGCTTTGTCGTGTCAATTCCATAAGCCATATTCTTACACACCGTAGATTGGAAGTGGAGATTTGGAGAGGGGAGACTGTAAAGGCGTTAAAAGATGAGTGGAAGCAGGACATCTATCAAACGCTCAAGTGGGTTTCTTTGAATGCATTTGAATACTGTCCTCTTTCCATGCTTTCTCGAAAAATTTTACGTGCTGCTGGGATAAGCCATAGAGCTCAATCTCCTGTTGATCTAAGCTGAGTTATTCAATCATGGAGAAGGTAACTGCTCTTATCATCAGGTCCTGTTATGGATGGAAAACAAGGGGTTTGATTCTAGGTGTCATCGGGTTTCTAAGCTTTCTCACTCATGCGGAGGAGGGTAGCATCCCTACCTCAAATCCTCGCCACACCTATACGCTTGCGGAATGTTTGGCTCTGGTTGAACGGAATCATCCTGCTTTGTGGGTAGCCCGTGCAAAATTAGGCTTTATTCATGCTCAACTCGATGAAGCGAGGTGGACACCTTGGTGGCAATGGAATGCGAGTGGGATCGTGTCCATTGTCCCTCCTATTGAGGGAACGGCGGTTTATTCTCCTTCATCGCGCGTTAAACTATTAAATCCTATGCTGGCAAATGTTATACAGCCTTTCGCCAAACTTGAGGTGAGTGGGATCGTACCGCTGTATACCTTTGGTAAAATCGAAGCAGCTCGAAAAGCAGCTGAAGCAAACGTGCGTGTGAATGAATGGGACCTTGAGAAGGTTAAACAACAAGCGCGTTGGGATGTGCGGCGGGCCTACTTTGGTCTTCTTCTTGCCCGTAATGCAAAGTTGATTTTGGATGAAGTGTTGTCTCGCCTCGATCATGCGATTGAGCTCTTGAAATCGAAAATAGAAGATGGGGATCCATTGGTGACGGAAGGGGATCAATTTCGTTTAGAGGTCTATCGTGAGGAGATTAGCGCTCGGGCAGGTGAAATTCCAAAAGGAGAAGCGACTGCCCTCAGCTCTCTTCGGTTTCTAACAGGAGTGCAGACCGATTTTGATATTCCCAATGAAGTTCTTCGCAGGCCTGAAAAGCATCTCTCTTCCGTCACGACCTATCTTCTCGCTGCGCGCCTCCATCGACCTGAGATAAATATGGTTAGAACCGGTGTGCTTGCCCGCAAGTATTGGCTTAATTTTAATCGAGCCAAATTATTTCCAGATCTTGGTCTCGCTCTTGGTGTTTCCTATTCGGTGGCCCCTAGTGCAATTGTTCAGACAAATCCGTGGATCAATGACCCATTAAATGGATTTGGATTTGGAGTTGGATTGGGATTCAAATGGAATTTGGACCTTTTCCCGCAGGCGGCTCGGGTTGCACAAGCGCAATCTCAATTAGAAGAAACACGTGCTCAAGCGCGGATGGTCCTAGGTGGACTGAGCGCTGAAGTCGAGCAGGCGTATGCGTCTGCTCTTGAAGCCAAAAATCGAGAGGTAGCTTGGGAGCGTGCAGAACAAAAATCGAAACAGTGGATTGTTGTCATTCAGGAGGCGGTCGATATGGGGATAGAAAAGGAGAGGGCGCTGCTCGATCCTTTACGCGCCTATGTGCAGGCGCGGATTACTCATCTACAAGCATTGTTGGATTATAACAACGCGCTCAGTTACTTAGCGCTCGTTTCAGGTTGGGATGGGGCTGCCCCTTAGCGGTGGTTTGCAGTGCTATTGCAGACTCCCTCACCATGTACATGTACTCTTCATTAAGAGAGCATTGATTCTTGCTTGAATTACATGAATTAACTGAGAGTTAGCAGGATTTCTGCATGTCTTAGAGCAGAGCCAGCGGGGATCAGTTCTAGGCTTGTCCCTTTTCCCTCTTTGTACACGATAACCAGTTGATCTGCCTGATTCGCAAAATAACGTGCTTCTTTCTCGATGAAATGGTTTTTGTTCTGCGACGCCAATAGTTCGTTCAGCTTGGATGATTTCAGTTGAAGTGCATCGGTGAAAAGCTTCAAATTGCTGAAGAGAAATATTGTATTCAGCGTTTGATCTCTTTGAAAACCGTAACGCGTACCTCCATCTCAAAAGGGGAAGTTGAAAATAGCCTGGACATTCCAAGTTGTTGTTGTTGAAGCTGGTGGAAGACGCAGGGAGGAAAAAGCGTTCATCTCCCCTTATGTTGTGAGAGTGGGGAAGAAAGGGAGGAGATAGCTTGTTACTTTCTCTTTGGAGGCTTTGATCTGGGCGTGGGCGGCCTCAATATCCCCTCTTTTATCAAGTAAGTCAGTAGGCTGACAGCAGTCGAGAACATAATCAATGAGACCGTTTAAGGTTAATCGAAGGGTAACCCCTATAGCTTCTGGAACACCGAGCGCAAGAAACACTGAGTCTTGCGCTTTTCTGGTCGTTTCGTCTCCGATGACCAAAATGGCGCGCACACTTGTAATGTCCTGCATCGTTGTCTCGATAGCGCGAGCAGGAGGGGCAATGGAACTCACCATTGGATCTTGAATTGGATCCAAAGGCTAATGTGATGGTGGAGTGACGGGTGAATCTTCTGGAACGTTTTAGGAGGCTAATGTAATGAGAGAGGAGGCATCCCAATTATTGCTAATGCAATGAAATAATAGCAATGAAAAGAACATGTACAGCTCCAACCCCGCATTTTTCTTTTAATGGAGAAATCATAGTCTTCAATAGAGGATGGATCTCTTTATCAGACTTTACCTCATACTTAAATTTTAATCTCAATCGCTTCCAATACACATGAATCATGGATAAAACTCAAATTTTATCATAAAATAATGGAGTGAGCTTGACTTCAGAGAGTATTTCGGGTAACCTCACTTCACTTGAACACCTCTCCTTTTTTCATTCAGGTCACTCCTGAAGCATCACAAAATGCATTTGCAAAGATGGTAGCAGCTCTGATTCGGCAGAACCTCGAATCCAATCCATCAAAAGCAAGCGACTTTAATGCTCTGTTCGGTGTAGTTTCACTGGTTGCAGAGGACGCAGAGATAGCGATTACGCTCCTCTTCAATCGTGGAGAGCTATGGGTTACAGACGGAATTACAGGGATTCCTGATATAACGATACGGGGTTCTTCCAATCATATTCTTGCTCTTTCTGCGATTCCTGTGGATCGTTTGTGGACTCTTCTGCTGTTCAAATCAGCTGATCGTGCGGGGTTGGAAGCGATCAAAAACCTTTTGAAAGCGGTGCGCCAAGCTGAACTCCGCCTTTATGGTGTGTGGGCTCGGCCTATTTTCGCCTTACGTTTGACGCGGATCATGTCTGTATCATCTTGACAGAAAACAATTTTTAGTAGTTATGTTGCCACCGGTAGTGATTTGTTATGCTAGTGGCTTGGCTATTTTTTGAGTTTTGAGAAGGAGATTGTATGGCTGTTCATATTCGTTTGGCACCATCGGGATCGAAAAAAAGGCCCTTTTATCGGGTTGTCGTGGCTGATCAGCGGAGTCCACGAGGAGGGCGATTTCTCGAGAAATTGGGCATCTACAATCCTCAAAGGAGTCCCATCATTTTTCAAATCAATCAGGCTCGATTTGCTTATTGGAAGAGTGTAGGTGCTCAATTGACCCCTACAGTCGCACAGCTCTTTAAGAAGTGTTATCGCTCTATGTATGCGTCAGAGGCTTCCACTTCGATAGAAAGGCCTTTTGGCAAGCATCTCCCTTCGCAAAGAAGGTGAAGGGAGATTTTAAGGAGGTAGCCTTTGTTTAAAGATGTTGTTCATTTTATAGCTAGCCAGCTTGTAGATTATCCTGACAAGATTAGAGTTAAGGAAAATACACATGGCCCTTATACTATTGTAGAGCTTCAGGTGGCTAAGGAAGACATTGGGAGAGTAGTAGGAAGAGAGGGGCGCACGGCGCAGGCGATTCGTGTCGTTCTTCAAGCTATGGCAACCAAAATGGGTCGCAAGGCCCAGCTCGATATTCTTGATTAGAACCTTTTTCTGGTGAGATTGGACTTTTCTTATTGTTTCTATGACTGTTGAACAGAGTGTGTGGGTGCCTTTGGCGCAGGTGGTTCGTCCCCATGGTATTAAAGGGGAGCTGAGACTTAAGCTTTACTGTTCATCGAGCGATCTGTTGCTTCATGTGCGGACAGCTCTATTGCGATCGTCTTTTCAAAAAAAAGAACAGCACGTCCAAATTGAATCGGCGCGGCGAGTGAATGAGGCTATTTTAATCAAAGTTCAATCCATTCAAGGTCGCACTCAAGCGGAATTCTGGAAAGGGGCTCAGCTTTACGTGCAACGTGGGGATTTTCTTTCTCTTGAAGAAGGTGAATTTTACGCGTGTGATTTAGAAGGTGCACGGGTATTTAAGCGCCAAGGGAATGCTCTTCAAGAGATCGGTCAAGTGGAAGAAGTCTATGATTATCCTACACTTGATGCGATTTTGATTCGGCCGGTTGGGGAAAATCATTGTTATGAAGTCCCCTTGATCGATTCTTTTGTTGAGGAGGTCGATCCGTGGGAGAAAAGAGTGATCCTTTCTTCTTCCTCTTGGAGCGTCTATTCGTGAAGTGTTTAGACTGACATGCTGCGATTTGATATCGTCACTCTCTTTCCCGAATTGTTTTCTGGTTTCCTCACCACCAGTTTTGTAGGGCGCGCGATCCAAAGAGGAATTCTCCAGATCAAGTTCCAATCCCTGCGACAATTTGGAAAAGGGCGTCACCAGAGTGTCGATGATACACCTTATGGAGGGGGAAGCGGTATGGTCATGCGGGTGGATACGTTGGTCGAAGCGATGGAAGCCTTCGATGAGCGATATACTCCTGAAGAACGTGCTTATCGTGTGCTACTGACCCCTCAAGGGGGGTTGCTCACCCAGCATACTGTCGGTTCTCTTGTTCAGAAAAATGCGATTATGCTGATTTGTGGGCGTTACGAAGGATTTGATGATCGGGTTAGGGATTTTGTCGATGAAGAGATCTCGATTGGGGATTTTGTCATGACGGGAGGGGAGGTAGCTGCTATGACGATCATTGAAGCATCGGTTAGATTGTTGCCTGGAGTACTCCATAATGCTGACTCGATACGCTATGAATCGCACGGTTCCGAAAGCCGTGGATTGCTCGAATATCCTCAATTCACAAGACCTTTAGACTTTCGTGGAAAGAGTGTGCCGCAAGTATTGCTCAGCGGAAACCATCAAAGTATTGAGGAATGGCGCCGAGCAGAATCGGTTCATCGTACTCGTACGCGTCGTCCGGATCTATGGAAGCGGTATCAACAGAGAGCATCTTCGCTCACCGATAAGCCATTCTCTAGGAATCGATCATGACCGGTCTAAAGAGCCGACCTCGTATTGCTGTGGCTCTTATTCATTACCCTGTTCTTGATACGAAGGGGGAAGCAGACACAACTACTATTACAAATCTGGACATTCACGATTTGGCTAGAAGCATTCGTGCGTACGGAGGGTCTGATTATTCATATTGTTCATCCGATCGCAGCGCAGCGAGAGCTAATGGAGCGCATTTGTCATCACTAGATTCATGGCTCTTTGGGAAGGCGGATCCCAGATCGCCGAGAAGCATTAAAGTTAGTTCGGGTTGTTTTTTCTCTGGAGGATGTCATTCAGTCATTAGGCGGGAGAGAAACTGTAACGGTGTGGGTGACCGCAGCGCGGAATATGCGTCCTACTCTTTTGTTTGCTCAGGCGCGAAACTATCTTGAGAAAGAGAGCACGCGCACGATCCTCCTTATATTCGGTACAGAATGGGATCTCGCTTCTGATACGATTGAGAGTGTTGATGCGTGTCTTCAGCCGATAGAAGTGGTAGGCAAAGATTACAATCACCTGAGTGTTCGATCAGCTTTCGCCATTGTGCTCGATCGGTTGATGGATGATCGGGAAGGCAGTTTTATTTCGTCTTCTTGTGCTTCTCGTGCAGGTGGGGAAGAAAGCAGTGATGTTAATTCTGGCGAATAACCGTTATGGGTTCGCTCGATGAGGGGAGGGAGAATCATAAGTCCCCCTTTTTTCCCTAACGTTGCTTCAATCAGGACAATCCTTGCGTGGGTGGTTGCGGTTGTGTGAACAGAACGGAGCCTTTTCGGTTCAAGACCTGCCTGTTGGAGTGTAGTTAGGAGAAAAGACAAAGCTTGGGCAGGATAGACGATACAAATGCGAGCACGGCGTCCTGCAAGTTGTCTAGCTGCTGAGATGAATACCTTGAGATGACCTGAACGTGCCTGCGCTCGAGATGGATCAGTTGGTATATGTCCTGAGCCTGGTTGAATATAAGGAGGATTGCATACGATGAGATCTGCTTTACCAACAAATAAGCGTGCTGTTTGACTTACGTCTTGAGCGAACACGACAGCTCGATTTTCCCATCCGTTGGCTTTGAGATTGAGCGCTGCAAGATGTGCGGTGCGTGGGTTGATTTCGATCATTGTGACTTGACTAGCAATCTCTAAATGGAGGAGGGATAAACCTACAGCACCGACTCCTGCTCCTAGATCGAATGCAATTCGGGCTTGTCGTTGAGCAGCTGCAAATGCAGCTAGAAGAATGGCATCATGATTGGTACGGTATCCCCCAAGAGAGGGTTGATATAGGGTAAGACGACCATTGAAAAGAGTATCTGCTCTCATGACATCTTTCTTTCGTGAATCAACTAAAACTGAGGAAAGTAAGCCTTCCCTTGCGAGAGGTGCCTTGAGGACGGAGGTTGATCCGAACCATCCCTCCGACCCGCACTTCATTTTGAGTGTTGAACAGAAATTAAGCAGTTTGCCAAACAGCTTGGGTTTGGGGCAGTAGGGATCGCTGTCGCGGATGTAGCATTCTTAGAAGGAGCGAAAAGTGTTGTTTGTGTAGCGCACTAATGTCAAAAAAAATCTACTTTCGGGGGAGAAAAAGGGGTTGTCCCTTTCCTTGCTTGCTATGCGTCAGGGCGTGATTATTATGGCTTCTAAAGAAGCGACTTCACAGATTAGCAGCATACATTTCTTTTTTTGGAACGCAGGAGCGGCCTGTGCACAGTCGTGCAATTTGTGATACAGCTCCTGTTTTGGATCGCGCATGGGCAGCTCGCGCTGGACTAGGGTTTATTGGGAGGAATGGACTTCCTATTGGGCCGGAGAAAGGCTCGATGGTACTGCTTGGAGAAGTTATTACAACTTTATCACTGAATGCGGATACTGATGTTCCTATTGGGGGGTGATGTGTTGAGCACATGCGCTGTTTAGATGCCTGCAAGCATTCGTGAAACCGTTCGTCCTGGATGCACGCCGTTGTGTGGCTTATCTTACGATTGAATATTGTTCGGAGATCGATCTCAAACTGCGGGAGGTGGTAGGGGAGCATCTTTTTGGATGTGATGACTGTCAGCTCGTTTGTCCATTCAACGCCTCTCCTTCTCTCTCTTCTTTGATAGAACTTCGAACCCTATCCAAGATGGGAGCCCATCTCTCTCGTTGATCTGCTTGAGATGATGAGAGAACCCCGGTCTTCTTTGAGTGCTGCCAATCCTGTTAGAAGAGCAATTCAGCGTGGATTAGCACGCAATGCAGCCCTCGTTGGGAAATCAAAAGGAACAAGCGGAAACAGCATTTTCAGCTCTTGAGAAGGCTGCAGTGGAGCATCCTTCACCCGATGGTTCGAGATGCAGCTAGGTAGACTTCGAGCATGGTAAGGAGGAAACGTGCCGCGAGTCTCAATCATATCCTTTGTGCTCTACTGCATTTCCCAGATCGCTTTCAGATCTCATCAATTAACTTATTGCATTGTGCTATAAGGCTCGGTTTGATTTGCGTCCGGCAGATTCAGCGCGAAAAGCGTTTGGGCATTTCGTTTGGATAGGACATTGATGACATGCAGGCTTTCGAGCAAAACAAATTTCCCTCCCATGAAGAACGAGAACATGGTTTACACAGATCCATTGTTTCTTCGGAAAGATCTGACAGAGATCCTGTTCGATCTGCCTGGGATTGGTCTTTTGAGTCCATCCGAGGCGTTGAGAGAGCCGTTGGACGTGGGTATCTACTGCAATCCCTTCTACTTTGCCGAATGCAACTCCTAGCACGACATTCGCTGTTTTCCGTCCAACTCCTGGTAATTGAATGAGATCATCCAACTGGTTAGGGACTTGTCCATGGTGGTGTTCCACTAATTTTGTTGCGAGCCCTAGGAGATGTTTGGCTTTTTGTCTGTACATCCCTATGGTTGCTATTAAGGTTTGGACGTGTTGCGGATCCGCTTTTGCTAATGTTTCAGCTGTAGGATAAGCTGCAAAAAGAGCTGAAGTAATCCGATTGACTGCCACGTCAGTTGTCTGGGCACTCAGGACTACTGCGCATAACAGCTCGAAGGAATTGCGGTAGTGAAGTGCACATTGGGCATTTGGATAGCTCTTTTTCAGCTCTTTAAAAACAGCTTGTGCTTGTCGAGCATGGGTAGAGGGGGGGAGAGATGTTTTCATGAGAGAAGCAAAACGAGAAATGGTAAATGAAAGTTTAGTCCTCCTCTATGCTTTCTTCATTGGTTTCCGCTTCGGGGAGTCGCTCAATTGCTACGATTCGTTCTCCGCTTTCCACACTCATCATTTTGATCCCCTGTGCATTGCGTCCAGTCTCTCTGATTTCATCAACACATGTGCGTAAGGTCTGGCCTCGATCCGTGATCATCATCACTTCGTCACCTGGCTTGACCAGCTGGAGCCCTACCACTGGACCGTTGCGCGTACTTGCATCGATCAGAATAATCCCCTTGCCTCCTCGATTTTGGGTGCGGAATTCCGCAAGCGCAGTCCGTTTACCGTATCCATTTTCGCATACGGCGAGCACCATGGACCGTTCTGGTTCGGTTGCAACAAAGCATACAACGAAGTCATCTGGGGCGAGATCAATCGCTTTTACTCCGATGGTTGCCCGTCCTGTGGGGCGCACCTGTTCCTCTGGGAAGCGAATGGACTGACCGAAGCGAGTTGCAATGAGCAGCTCTCTTGTCCCATCTGTTAAAATAGTGGAAAGGAGTTGATCTTCAGGCTCAATTTTAACTCCGATGATCCCTTTTTCTCGGAAGTTAATATATTCCTCGAGATCGGTTTTCTTGATTTGACCTTTCTTTGTGATGGTAAGCAGGTATTTCCCTTTTTCAATCTTAGGAACTTCGACGATCGCTGCGACCTTCTCATCTCCTTCTATGGATAAAAGATTGACAATCGCGCGTCCTTTTGAATTTCGTCCTGCTTGAGGGATTTCATATACTTTTTTGACAAAGGCCTTTCCGTGATCGGAAAAGAAAAAAACATAGGCGTGCGTAGAAGCCACAAATAGTTTATTGATCCAATCTTCTTCTCGGGCCTCCATTCCGATTTTCCCTTTTCCTCCTCGCTTTTGAGGGCGATAGATACTGGAGCTACTCCTTTTGATGTAGCCCGCATGGGAAATCGTTACCACCATATCTTCTTCTTGGATGAGATCCTCTTTATCAATTTGTGCAGTCGTACCTACGATTTCAGTGCGTCTGGGATCAGCATACTGATCGCGAATTTCTTCTAATTCGTGCACAATCAGATCGCGAAGAAGCTGCTCACTGTTTAGAATACTGCGGAAATACGATATCGCGTCCGATAGCTTAGCGTACTCCTGTGCGAGTTTTTCCTGTTCTAGCCCAGTGAGTCTGGATAAGCGCATTTCGAGGATCGCTTTTGCCTGCCGTTCAGAGAGAAGATATTGATCTCTCCTCCTCGCTTCTTTGATTTCTTCCTCTCCTCTTCCTGCTCTTTTTACGAAAACTTCGAGCCCTGAAAGGGGAAGGGCGAGCAGGCGCTGTAGCGCCGTTTCTGCATTCGATGATTGTCGAATCGTTTTGATGACGATATCGACTTCTGTGACAGCAACTCCTAAACCTTCTATAATTTCTCGCTGAGCTTCTGCCTGCCGCAATTCATATTGAGTGCGGCGTGTCACTACCTCTCGACGGTGAACGATGAAGCAATCCAGCGTTTCTTTGAGGTTGAGTACAGCGGGTCGTCCTTGGACGATGGCGAGGTTGATCACACCGAAGGTAGCTTGTAAATCAGTCATTTGATAAAGCTGATTGATCACCACTTGAGCGATCACGTCCTTTTTAAGCTCAATGACGATTCGAATCCCTTCTCGATTGGATTCATCTCGAGGTCTTTCGGAGATTCCTTCGATTAACTTTTCTCGCCATAGTTCACCAATCCGAGCGACCAAACGGGCTTTATTGACCTGATAAGGGATCTCAGTCACAACGATCTGTTCTCGATCTCCACTTCCTGGAGCTTTTTCCACATGCATACGTGCACGCATAATGATGCTTCCACGACCGGTCCGTTGTGCCATTTCGATCCCTGCACGGCCATAGATCAATCCAGAGGTGGGGAAGTCTGGCCCTGGGATGAGTTTCATTAAATCTTCAATGGGACAGTTTGGATTTCGTATCAGGTGGATTGTTGCATGGATCACTTCACCCAAGTTATGGGGGGGAATATTGGTGGCCATCCCTACTGCAATTCCTCCTGATCCATTGATCAAAAGGTTAGGGACACGAGCAGGGAGAACCTCCGGTTCAACCGATGAATCATCAAAATTAGGATGAAAATCGACGCACTCTTTATCGATGTCGTTTAGTAATTCGATAGCAATGCGAGCAAGACGCGCTTCTGTATATCGGTATGCAGCAGGGGGATCTCCGTCGATAGATCCAAAGTTTCCCTGTCCTTCGATGGGGGGATAGCGCATCGAAAAGTCTTGAGCTAACCGGACCATTGCGTCGTAGACGCTGCTATCCCCATGAGGATGAAACTTGGCTAGAACATCACCGACCACCTTGGCGCTTTTTCGGTGGGGTGATCCAGGCATCATCTTTTGTTCATACATAGAATATAAAATTCTCCGATGGACTGGCTTAAGGCCATCGCGGATGTCTGGTATCGCGCGTCCGATAATGACACTCATTGCGTAATCTAAATAGCTTGTTCTCAATTCGTCTTGAAGAGAAACAGCTATCGTATCTTGGTGGTGTGAGGTGTGCATATCAGAAGACATCTTTTCTAATTTTAACCTTGTGGAATTTTAAAGGAACGACCTAACGAAAAAGCAATCTGGTCTTGCCTTTCTTCGGGAGGGGCATCTCGATTTACAAAACAACTAGAAAAAGTTTCCTACCATAAACTCGAAGATAAAGGGATCTTCATAAGGCAAACGATTGATGGGGGCAGCCCATTCAAAGCGTAGGGGTCCCATCGGAGAGAACCAACGGAAGCCTACTCCTGGGCTCATTCCGAGATGCAATAGGCTCTCACTGTTAAAACATGGGCTTACCCTTTTATTAAATTGGGGGGCAGGGGTGGTAGAGCAGAAATGGCTTTCTGTATTCCATGCATTTCCCAGATCGAAAAATGCAACACCTCGGATCCCAACTTTATCTACGATCGGAAACTCAAATTCAATATTGGAGTAGGCCTCGAGATTCCCTCCTATGGTGAGTCCATTGGGGACAGGAGGCGAGTTGACATCCAGCGATTGATTGACTGGCAAGCGAGGACCAAGCGTGCGGAGACGATAGCCTCGTACATCCAGAATTCCACCCAAGAAGAAGCGAGCGTATACTGGAGCTCCTTCTGGATCGGGGCTTGTAATCAGGCCCAACTCATTGTTCATTTTAAACACGAATCCTGAGCCTGGTATGCCAGATGAACCCCCAAGGGGGTAATAAAATCTGGCAGTTAACCGGTGCTTAAGGAACTTGAGCTGGCTCCCTAGGATGGGACTAGCAAATTCTGTGGAAGCCTGTAGGAAAAGGCCTGAGGTGGGGAAAAGACGATTGTCTCGCGTGTCATAGGTAATCGCTGGCGTAATGGAAATCGTTCTTCCCGCACTGAATAAATTTGCGAGGGCTACCTGAGAGGAAATATAGTACAATTGATCGCTTCTTGCAGACCACCACGAATGTCCTAATCCTATTTCAGTACTATCGTGTCTAGCGGATGCTGTTAGGCTGAATTTAAGGGTGGGTTGAATGAGAGCGTACCCAAGTGTCAGTGAGGTCCCTAACGTATGACGTACGAAATCGGGGAAGACATACAGTTGTTTGAATAAATCTGTACTAAATTGCCAATCTGAATTAAAAAAATAAGGCTCATAAAATCGAATATTGAGCTGTTGCCTTAAGCTGCTGATTTGGAAGAAAGCGGAGAGAGATTGACCACTGCCTAAAAGATTGGCTTGCTGCACTTGGGCAGTAGCCATGATGTTTTCCATAGAGCTGAATCCCGCTCCAATATTGAATGTACCTGTGGGGTGTTCCCCTACTTCGATGTGAACGAGCAATTGATCAGGGCTTGAACCTTGCTCTGTACTGATATCTACCTTTTCAAAATAGCCTAACGCCCCAATACGGCGTTTCGATTCTTCGAGTTTAGTTTCAGAGAAGAGCTCCCCTTCCTGCACTTCCAGTTCACGGCGGATGACTTTATCTCTTGTTTTAATATTCCCTTTGATTTCAATGCGCTCAATGGTCACCAAAGGCCCTCGCTGGATGGGAATTGTTACATCTACCTCATGGTTTGCCATATCCGTTTTTGTTTCCGGCTCTGTGCTAACATGCGCATATCCTTGATCTTTATAAAAGGTTCGGATCGCTTGTAGCTCTTTGACAAGTTCAGTTCTATTAAAGTAATCACCGGGTTGCGTGCGCAACATGCTGCGGAGCTTTTGGCGACCTCCAATGGGTTCAATCTCTTTTCCTTCGTTATCGCGCTCCATTAGATACAGCTTGCGAATTTTAAATCGAGGGCCCTCACGGACCGTCAGAAAAATTTCCATCCCTTCTTGTTCTGGGGTCAGCATGATGCGGGGAGGATCGAATTGTGCCATGATATACCCTTTATCGTAATATAGAGCAGTCATCATCAGAATGTCTCGCTCTAATACCTCCTGCCTGTAAGGGCCTCCTGAGAAAGACAGGAATCCACTTTTTCCTGTCTGTATGACGTCCTTTAGTTCAGCGTCTGGAATGTGTTCATTCCCCATGATAATCACTCTGCGAACGGTCACCGGAGAATGCTCTTCGATGTGAAAACGGACGATAACTTCGTTATTGCGTTGAGGTTCTAAATTGTAATTAACGGTGGCTAAAAAATAGCCTTTCTCTGTGTAAGCTTCTTTGATTTTTTGAATGCTTCGCTGCATAGCGGGAATGCTGAGAATCATCTCAGCCTTAATTTCCACAATTTCATTCAGTTTATCGGTGTCCAGCTCATCATTCCCTTCAAACTCGATCGCTTTAATAGAAGGTCTCTCCCGTACAATAATGCGGAGTTGGACCCCTTCATCGTTCGAATTTAAATCCACTTCGATGTCTTCAAAGAAACCGGTATTCCAGAGGGTACGAGTATCTACTTTGAGGGACTCCATGTGGAAAGAGGTCCCTACTTTTTGCTGCATATAAGATTGAATCTCTTTTTCGGAAACACGTCGATTTCCACGGATTTCAACGCGCAGAATGGTGCGTCCTTCAGCCTGTGTCGTCTCGGATTGAAGGAAGGAAGGTGAAAAAGCGTAGGGCATGCCTCTATTTCCCTTGGGATCAGAGAAAGGAGAGGGCCTTACGTAGGGAAGAGAAAGGACTTGAGCATTTGCCTGGAGAGAAAAAAAATAGATCAGGGCCGCCTGGATACCAAATAAATTGATAGCTCCTTTAACTTTTTTTTTCTTTGCCGTCATTTGATAATTCATTCCTTATCTAGTAAATGAGGCGAAGTAAGGCATGGGATGGGAATGTGTATCTGACGTCAAATGCTTAGAGTCCAAAAGCGTGTGGAATATATTGTTATCTGTGATGCACTCAATGCACGACGCATCCTTGGTGTCTAGTAGAAAAAAAAGAGCATGGAGGGGAATCCATGAAAAACAATACTCTTTAGTGTAATTTGTATGGGTGTTATTCAATTCTCAACAAAGCGTTGCTTATATTCTTGCCAATTTAAATTTAAAATTAAGCGTAGAAGCTTTACATCAATTGGCATAAGTCATTTCTTCTGCATCGTGATCCCGGATCTGTCTGATCAGATTCTCTCCGATGAAAGAAAAAGATCGTACAAATAATGGAACTCTTGACATTTGTAAACGATCTGGGTAACGGCTCCTTGGGCTTTGCGGAACATGCGATTCTCTTATTCTCTTATGAATGATCTTATGAATGATAATGCATTGCGATCTTCTCTAGAAAAAGAGGAAGCTTTTTCTTCCTTTTCCCCGAGAAGAGCTACGGCCAAGTCGATGGCGACTCGTCAGCAAGAGATTTCGGTCAGCGAATTTTTTGCTAAAAACAGGCATCTTTTAGGGTTTGATAATCCTGCAAAAGCATTGCTTACTGCTGTTAAAGAAGCGGTAGATAACTCATTGGATGCATGTGAGGAGGCGGGGCTTCTGCCTGATGTAGAAGTAAGCATCCGTGAGGTAGGAGGGGGACGTTTTGAAGTCATTGTCGAAGACAATGGCCCCGGAGTTGTGAAAGACCAAATTCCGAAGATATTTGGAAAATTGTTGTATGGATCCAAATTTCATCGATTAAAGCAATCTCGCGGCCAGCAGGGGATTGGAATTAGCGCTGTTGGTCTCTATTCTCAATTGACCACAGGAAAACCGATTGTTATCATTTCTAAAGTTGGACGAGGCCGCCCTGCTTATCAGACGACTCTGCGGATAGACACCAAAAGGAATCAACCGCAGGTGATCAAAGAAGAAGTAGTGCCATGGGATAAAGCCAATGGCACACGGATTAAATTTGAATTGGTTGCTGTCTATCGAGGTGGGCGTACAGGCGTTGAAGCTTACCTTGAACAGACTGTAGTTGCTAATCCCCATCTCGCTCTCGTATTTCATTCTTCTAAAGGGGAAACGCGTTCATTCCCTCGTGTCTCTAATCAGCTCCCTCCGGAAGCGCAGGAGGTTAAACAGCATCCCCACGGGATTGAAGTGGGAACGCTTCTGCATTTACTGCAGGATGCAGAGAAGAGGACGCTCAAGCAGGTTATGATGGAAGATTTTTCCAGAGTATCTGCAAAAGTGGCAGAAGATGTGTGCCGGGCTGCACAAGTCTCTCCTCGTGTGCTTGCCACTTCATTGGAAGGGGATGAAGTTCAACGAATTCATCAAGCTCTGAGTCAGGCTAAAGTGATGGCCCCTTCGGCTTTATGTGTTGTCCCGATTGGAGAGGAGCTATTGATAGATGGATTAAAAAGACAATTTAATGCGGAATTTTATACATCTTCTACGCGTCCGCCTTCTGTATACCGGGGGAATCCTTTCGTCATTGAGGTGGGGCTTGCTTATGGAGGCGATTTGCCACTCGACGAACCTGCTGAAATGATGCGATTTGCAAATCGTGTTCCTCTACAGTACCAACCCAAAGCTTGTGTGATTACAGAGGCTGTCTGTCAAACCAACTGGAAATCTTATCAGATTAGTCAACCAAAGGGTTCGCTTCCTGTTGGTCCTCTTGCGATTGCAGTCCACTTGGCGAGTGTGTGGGTCCCTTTTACGAATGAGGCTAAAGAGGCTATCGCTCATTACGATGAACTGATGCGAGAAATTAAGCTTGCGGTACAAGAATGTGGTCGCAAATTGGGTGTGTATCTACGGGCGCAGGCTCGATCGCAGAATGAGCATAAGCGACTCGGCATTTTTCAGCGTTATATCCCTGAAGTAGCAGTCGCTTTAGGGCATTTGCTTGGGATAGATGATGCAGATGTGAAAAACGTTTTCCAAAATGCCTTGCCCCGTTTTGTTCACTTGGGAGGGAGAGAAGATCACAATCATGGCTTCGCGTAAATCTTCTCAATTTCTCTCTTCATCTGCAGTCAAGCAGACAAGGGACCAACTTACTTTAAACAAGCTTGAGCAGTTGGCTACATCAGCTTATCGGACTGTTTTAAAGGGGGCGAATCCATCGATTATGATACGCCAGCGCACTCTGTCGAATGTCTCTTTTAATGAAAAGCGAAAGATCATCGAGCTTGGAAAGAAGAGCCAGTCGCGCGACTTTTTTAATACGAGTATGGCTCGCAAGTTTATGCAGACCTTTCTGATCGCAAGTGGATGCAAAACGTTAATTGAAGAAGGAAAGACGATCAGCATCCGTCAGATGTTTTACATGATGAAGCATACGCTTCACAATTCAAATGAAAATACATTTGAGGATCAGGCGGAAAGCGATCCGATTATTGAAGACTTGGAAGTCTGTGCCGATGCGCTTCGAGAGGAATTGCATCTATTTGCGAATCGCCGAGGGCTTGTTGTAGGGAAACTTGTGGTTCGTGATGCGGGGGATGAGATCGATCTCGCCTGCATGGGGCGAGGTGGATGGGGGATTCCTAGTATTTGCGAAGATGAAAATCTGCAGTTTGTTAAGTCAGACGCCCAATTCATCTTGCTTGTGGAGAAGCAGGCGATTTTTCACCGTCTCAACGAAGATCGGTTTTGGCAGAGACATCGTTGTATTTTGATGACCAGCGAAGGTCAGGCGGCGCGGGGTGCTCGCCGACTCCTGCAACGAATGGATCAGGAGCTGAAGCTCCCTATCTATGTGCTTGTCGATAACGACCCGTGGGGGCTTTACATCTATTCTGTTCTTAAGCAGGGATCGATCAACTTGGCTTATGAATCGATGCGCATGGCGGTCCCCTCGATACGATTTTTAGGGATGAGTGCATTCGATTATGAAAAGTTCAATCTTACGCCTGCAGCCACCATCAAACTGACTAAAGAGGATATCGCTAGGGCCCAGCAGATAAAGGCCTATCCATGGTTTAGGGATAAAAAATGGCAGGAAGAAATCGATGCGCTTCTCCGTCACCAATTCAAAATGGAAGTGGATGCTCTTCTGACCAAAAGCATTTCTTTTGTGACAGAGGAATATATTCCCAAGAAACTTCGGGATAAAGATTATCTGACATAAAAAGCAAAAGAAGGGGAACCAAAAAACTCTTTATTACTTCACTCGTGTTGTGGTAAAAAGAATACTCTGCGAAAGTGGAACTCAGACACTGGTGAAAGGGAGTATTGTGCATTGACTGAGGGGAGCAGTTGCTTCTTGGATAGGTTGAAGGATTTCTTGAGCGGTTCCCACCACTGTAATGAGAAGATCAGAAGCGCTTAAACGGAGCCGGATTGCTTCATTCGTTTGTTCTGCTGTGATTGCTTTAACACGCTTTGGATAATCTGAATAGTACGTTGGGGGAAGCTTGAGGAGCTCAACAGAGAGCGCTTGGGAAAGTCGTTTGGAAGGTGTATCAATATCGAATACGCGTGAGCGGAGCAGATAGCGTTTTATAAACTCCACTTCACGACGGGAAACACCATTCTCAAGGAAAGAGGCATACATTTGGAGTTGCAGTGCAATACAGGCAGCAGCATCTGTGGAAGCAGGGAAAGTACCCATCCAAAAAGCGTGGCGACATTGATCGATTTCTAAATAAGAAGAGGCTCCGTAGGACCAGCCGCGCTTTGAACGAATCTCTCGCATCAGTCTTGATGTAAACGTTCCTCCAAAGATGCCGTTGGCTACGAGAAGCGCAGTATGATCCGAGTCATGCGGGGAAGTTCCGAAGGTACCGATAAGGATCTGCGTTTGAGTCCGTTCAGGTTTATCGACTAGGATTAATTTCCTCCCATGAAAAGGGAGCTCTGGATCCGAATGGGAAAAAGGAGCTTGTTCGATCGACATCTTGGGTAATCCAGAGAGTAATTTAGCGCTATAGGTGTGTGCTTGTTTTTCAGAGAGATCCCCTGCGAACCCGAGAATTATATTCTCTGGAATAAAGTGCTGTTTGAAAAAAGCCCTAATCGTTTCGATATGGAATGATTCTACACTTCCATGAGATCCCAAGCTGCTTTTCCCATAAGGATGATCACCGAAGAGTCCTTGATAAAATGCAAGTTGGGCGAGATGCCGATCGTGATCTCGTCCTTCTATGATCTCGGCCAATGTCTCTTTTTTAAGTTTCTCAAATTCTTCTTTTAAAAAAAGAGGCGTGCGGATGATTTCTCCTAGAAGATCGATAAAAGCTTCCACATTGCGGCTGATCACTTGTACATGGATATGCAAAAAAGTGGGTGAGGCATGAATGGATAGCTCCCCACCCAATTGATCGATCGCTTCTTCTGTTCGAATAGAGGATAATCTAGCACAGCCCCGTCGAAGCATTCGTGCAGTCATGAGAGCCAACCCTTCCTGCATTCCTATCCAGGGAATCCGAATAGCAATCACGATCGAGACGAGTGGAAGCAGATGCGATTCTTCAAGAAAGGCGACTGTTTTTTCTGAAGTCAGAAATCTTTGTGTCATCAGGATAATTCCTTCGGAGTCCCTTCTGGATACACGTGAATCACTGTACGTTGCGATTCGTTTAAATAACGTCGTGCTGCATTTCGCAGTTCAGCTGCGGTAAGTCTCTTGTACATCTCTAGCCTTCGAAAGATGCCTGCTGGCTCACTTAGTGTAGTTTCATAGAAACCGATCTGCTCTGCTTTCCCACTCGCGGTTTCAAGAGATTGCAGAATGGCTAATTCGAGGTGTGTTTTTGCTCGAATGAGCTCATCCTCACTTACTAATTCATTGCGTATGCGATCGAGCTCTGCGTCGAGGATTGGTTGTACTTCTGCGATCGTGTGTCCTGGATGGACGTGGACCCCTATTTCGTAGAGACCTGGATGTACAAAAGGGGAAACCCACCCGCGCACCTCGGAGGCAAGCGCTTGTTGGGTGACGAGCAGACGGTGGATTCGTGAAGCTCGACCTCCAAAGAGAAGTTCATTGAACATTACAAGCGCAGCATGATCAGCATCTCCTAAGGCGGGTCCACGGTACCCCATGAGAATTTTTTCTGTTGCAGTCGGTTTTTTTAGGGAAAATAATTGCGCAGTAAGCTGAGGTGGTTCTGGAAAAATATTTTCAGCTGGGATGTAGGAAGGGGGGATCGGACCATAAGCCTCTTGGATTTTTTTTAGGACGTTCGATTCACGAATGTCCCCTACAATCACAATGGTAGCGTTATTCGGAGCATAATAAGTACGATAAAAAGATTCGCAGTCCGCAGGGGAGTAGGTTGCGATATCCTCCATCCATCCGATGGTAGGCCATCCGTATGCGTGTTTGGTAAACGCATGTTTGTAAAGAAATTCGCTTATGGATCCTTCGATATCATCCTCTACGCGAAAGCGCCGCTCGTTGGATACCACTTCTTTTTCACTCGATATCTGTGCTTCTTTCAGCACTAGATTTTGCATCCGATCGCTCTCCAATCGGATCGCAAGGGAGAGACGATTTGCTGGAAGAGATTCGTAATAATAGGTGTAGTCGACCCATGTTGCTGCATTTGATTCGGCTCCGTTTTCTTCTAATTTACGATCCAACTCCCCTGGTTTGAGTGACGTGGTCTCATTAAACATAAGATGTTCGAAGAAATGAGCTAGTCCTGTTTTTCCAGGTTGTTCGTGTCTTGATCCCACACGAAACCACGTCGAATAACTGACCGTAGGAGCAGATCGATCGGTCAACAGGAGTAGGGCGAGCCCGTTTCCTAGACGGTAACGTTGGATCTCTTCGGAGCCGAAAGCACAACTCCCTTCATAAAAGAGGCACGCATGCTCATGCTTGACATTCCGATTGAGTTGCTCTACCCGCTGGTGCTGGATCGAAGAATTATTCATTGAAAGGATTTTAGAATACACAAAACGGTTTTGGCCAGGATTTAATCAATGAACCGTTATTGATAGATGTTGAGAGCAACCGTAGGGATCAATGAGAAAGTAGAGTTTTCTCCAAATCCACTGATTCCACAACCTCCAATAATCCCAACATCTTCCGTAAAATTGTATTCGATGGCGGGAGCGATAGCAAACGTATGGATCGTTGGATTGACAAGCTGATTGGTTATCAGTCCAACGCTCTCTGTCATTCCGAGGGATCCTCGAAATCTATCCGGAGCCTGATAAATGTGAAAGAGATCGACTGCAGCGACCCAGCGTTTGTCCAGATGGTATTCTGCAGCAAAGAGAGAGAGTAGGTTTTCTCCTGGATAGGCATACCCTGTCGCTCGTTCTTCTTCTGTTCCGTATATGCTGGCTCTTCGTACTTTGGCGCGAGTGGAGGCTTGAAGCCCTATATTAAAACGGAGTCGAAGGGGATGTTGATTGGGCATCAAGATGATTTTTTGGACGTTGAACCCGACTGTTGTGGCGTAGACTCCACCCCCTCGGGCATCTATCCCTTTAAGGACTGGATCAAGAGAATCATAATTTCCCATCGGAAACGTCTCTCTGACAAAAAATTGAATGTCTGGATGCCAATTGGTGTTTTCTGCTTCAAGGAGTTGAAATGCCAGTCGTATTGAGGAGTCTCCCAGTTGGGTAGACGATTGTCTTCCTTTGTATACCGCACTCCCCTGGACGGCGATCTGGACATCAAGACCATCCGTGAGCCCGGCTACAGCTATCCATAAAGACTGAATTTCATGAGTATGCTCCTCAGTGGAGTATTTCTTGGTGAATAAAAAGTACGGCTGCATCACGACATGCATGGAGGCAGTGGTCCGTCCATTTGCAGAGAACAGCGTTCCTGTCCACCAAGCTGAATACGGATCTGGATTTGACGTTTCGTCAGTCAGTCCTCGAGCAGAAGACACCATTAAACAGAAAGCTAATAGAATAGAAAAGATACGGAGGTGGAAGAAAATGAAAGGAGGGATTGGATGCTGTGTAACACCTGATAGTGAAATGGATGAAGACATGGTTATACTTTCAGGTATGAGCGCAGTTCAGTAACGGTCCTTCTAGACCAGGAAGGGTGGGGGAATGCTAGGGTCTATCGGTAGATGGTGAGCGCGATGGTTGGCATAAGAGAGGCCAGGGAATATTGATCTCGACCAAAGATGCTAATATCACAGCCTCCTATAATACCCAGGTGAACATTGAAATTATACTCGAGGGCAGGAGCGAAACCAAACGTGTGACTGTATGGAGTTACAAGTTCACTCGTCCTCGCTCTGGAATCATCTCTGACTCCAGGATTCCCTCGAAACCGGCTAGAGGCCTGATAAGAGTGGTAGAGGTCAAGAGCGACGACCCACCGCTTCGTTAAATGATATTCTACACCGAAAATGGACAAAACATTTTCTCCTGGATAGGCATACCCTTTGGCATTTTCTGCGATCGTCCCGTATACACTAGCCCCTCGCGCTTTGGCTTTACTGGAAGCTTGAAGGTTCATATTAAGACGGAGACGTAGAGGATGCTGGTTAGGCATGAGAACGATTTTCTGGAAATTGAAACTAACCGTTGTGGCATAAGCTCCTGTCCCGCTAGCATCTGTCCATTTTAAATTGGGGTCGAGGGAATCGTAGTTTCCTGTCGGAAATGTCTCTTTGACAAAGAACATGATGTCTGGATGCCAATTCGTGTTATTGGCCTCGAGGAGCTGAAATGCAAGCCGTAAGGCAGAATCGCCAAGCTGCGTGGAAGAGCGATTGCCTGCAAAGGTGGTACTTCCATGGACAATGACTTGCAAATCAAGACCGTTTGTAATGCCGGCCATGGCCGCAAAGAGAGGATGAATGCTAAATATTCGATTAGGTTGGGCAAACTTTTTGCTAGCCATCAGATAGGGTTGCACGACCACATGTCCTGCCGGTATCGTGTGGCCATTGACTGAAAAGAGCGTTCCTGTCCACCAAGCTGAGTAGGGGTCTGAAGTGGATGAACTTCCCATGTTGGCTGATCCTGCTGAAACAGAAGTTGGAATTATGGTGATCATGGTGAAGATGAAACCAGCTGAGAAGAAAGGAGAAAGGGCTTGGGACCGGAGGATTTTTTTTTTCATACTGCTTCTTTATTATTCTTTTTTGATTAGAATAGAAAAGTTAACAGAAAAAAGAGAGCATGAAAAGAGTGGATCAAATTGAAAAAAAATGGGAGATGGAACTGACCCCAATCCAGTTTAAAGTCTGCCATCAAAAAGGTACGGAAGCACCTTTTACAGGGGAGTATTGGAATCTAAAAGCGTGTGGGATTTATCAATGCGTATGTTGCCGGACGAATCTATTTCACTCAGACGCTAAGTTCGATTCCGGGACAGGATGGCCTAGTTTTTTTGAGCCCATCAACGAGGCTTCAGTTGCGTTTGTGGAGGATATTTCTCATGGAATGATACGGCTCGAAGTTCAATGTGCACAATGTGGCGCTCACTTAGGCCATAGATTTGAAGACGGACCAACCCCTACGGGAGAGAGATATTGTATTATTTCTACCTCTCTCCACTTTCTGGCACTCTAATTTTTTGTCTTTTCGCTTAATAGCTAGTCTACTTCGTCGAAATTTAAGAAGATGCAGTTGAGAGCATTTTTTTATAATGGTTGATAAGACCATTGGTCGAGCTGTCATGCGAAGTGACGGGATCGTTTGTATTCAGCTCATAATAGATCTGAGAAGCAAGCTGTTTTCCAAGCTCCACACCCCATTGATCGAAGCTATTGATATTCCATATGATTCCTTGCACGAATATTTTATGCTCATAGAGGGCGATCAATTGTCCTAACGTTTTAGGATCAATTTTTTTCACTAAAAAAGAATTGCTAGGCCGATTTCCTGTAAACAATTTGTGAGGGAGAAGCGCTTCGATTTTTTCTTCTTCGATCCCTGCTTTTTGTAGTTCAATCCGCACTTCTTCTTTTGTTTTTCCCTTCATGAGCGCTTCTGTCTGAGCAAAGAAATTGGAGAGCAGCATGCGATGATGATTGCCAAGAGGGCGATGCGTGATGATAGGAGCGATAAAATCGGTTGGGATTAATCGCGTCCCTTGATGAATAAGTTGGAAAAACGCATGTTGTCCATTGGTGCCAGGTTCTCCCCAGAGAACAGGACCTGTTTCATAGTCTGAGATGAGCTGATTATTACGATCGGTGCTTTTCCCGTTGCTTTCCATATCTCCTTGTTGAAAATACGCCGGGAAGCGGTGCATAAATTGATCGTAAGGAATTATAGCGTGCGTATGGGCTCCCCAAAAATTGATGTACCAAACCCCTAACAACCCCATAATAATTGGAATATTTCGATCGAAGGGGGTAGTTTGGAAGTGTTCGTCCGTTTCATGAGCACCTAGGAGAAACTGCTCAAAGTGATCTATTCCGATCATACAAGCGATGGGCAGACCGATCGAGGACCACATGGAATAGCGCCCACCGACCCAATCCCAGAACGGAAACATCTGATCGAGAGAGATTCCAAATTCAGCAACAGCTTGCTCGTTGGTAGAGAGTGCAGCAAAATGCTTCTGAATCGCCTGAGGATTTTTAAGGTGGTGGAGGAGCCAATCTCTTGCTGAGGCTGCATTGAGCATGGTCTCTTGTGTTGTAAATGTTTTGGAAGCAATAAGAAACAGCGTTGTCTCCGGATTCACGCGATTGAGCACTTCTGCTAAATGAGAACCATCGACATTCGAGACAAAATGAGGCTGCAGCCCTGGTTTCCAGTAAGGTTTAAGAGCCTCTGTGACCATGAGAGGGCCTAAGTCAGAGCCTCCAATCCCAATATTCACGATGTCTGTGATCGCTTTGCCTGTCTGTCCCTTCCAAACTCCTGAGTGCACTTGCTCTGTAAAGGTTCGTAGATGATCAAGTGTTTGGTTAACCTTTAACATCACATTTTCTTGATCGACCAAGATAGGACGATTGGAACGGTTGCGAAGAGCAATATGGAGAACAGCTCTGTTCTCTGTTGAATTGATCTTGTCCCCATTGAACATACGAGAGATCCAATCAGTCAACTTGCTCTCATAGGCGAGATCCAATAGGAGCTGCATCGTTTTCTCAGTTATTCGATTCTTCGAATAATCAAAAAGAATATCTTCGAATTGGATAGAAAATCTCTCAAATCGCTTAGGATCTTTGGCAAAGAGAGAGCGCATGTGCACTTCTTTCATTTCTTCTTGATGGACTTTTAAAACCTGCCAGGCAGGAGATTGAACACGTGTTGACATGCGTCACCTCATAAATCAAACAAACTGAAAATTATTTTTGTGAGAATAAGACTTTTATTCTTACCATTTACATTGATTCTAGTTCTAGCAAGAGTCGACTGCCTGTTTTTTGTAGAAAGAAATTTCTTCTTCTTATTTTAATTGATAAGAGCCAATCTGGGAGCTTAAAAAACCTAATTTTGATTGATTTCGCTAAAAGATATATCTGCATCGCAAGGCAAAGAATTCAAGAACTCGTGAACACGTTTTTTTGAGGGAAATAACAGATCTTTCAAGGGACGGTGCAAGTGTGAGGACAGGAATATGATTATTGTGAGTTTGATTCTATGATCTAGATAAAAAACATCTTAAATGATTCTAATTGAAAAAAAATACCTAGTTGTATCAATATCAGGATAAACTTGTTGAGGTTGCATGGGACTACTTTGGATCTACAGGTGAACAGCAAATATTTCTTCGTTTTGGTTTTTATATGATATGATTGTACATTGATTTTAGTAATATGGTACTAAGGAAGAAGGATTTTTTTGCTCTTTGTTGCTTATTTTTGGAGATACTTTATTTCGTATTAAGGAGGTAAAAAGCTTAAAGTTTTTAGGTATTTTTTGCGAATAAATAAGCAAGCCTCGCCTTTCCGATGGTATTTTTTTTAATTTTGAAGTTATGATGCGATTATCTGTTTTCTCATAATGATAATGAGGACCTCCACTTAAGAAATTAAGACTATTTTCTTTAATATCGTTCCCTGTATATACAGTTGCAACAATTGATCTCGTGAATATTGCCAAACGTATTTTTGTAGAACAAAATATTCTTGTACCGTATTGTAGCCTGACACTCCGAGATTCATGACCTCTATTTTTTTGCTTTGAAGGGTCGGACAACGTTTGAAATGTCGTTCAGCTTGTTTACAGAATGCTTTTTCGAGAGGCATTTGAAGCGCCTCTGTGTAGGAGCCTTTAAGAACAGAAATTCTTATTGTATTGGCTGGTTTTTCGATGAGGATACTCAATGTCTCTCAATCCATGATATTGGTTTCACATAGAGTCCTTCATAACGAAAATATCCTTTTTGATAGAGGAGCATGCGCTGCTCTAAGTAATGGATCTGGTTTGTAGAAGATAAATTGGGAGAAGAATCTTGACATTTTTTAGTCAATGTAAAAAATAGTAAAAAGTGAAGGGGTCAATAATTCTATTTGATTAGAGAACGGCGTAGATGAAAGGCAAGAAGCGCCAAGCCTTGTGTATAGGTGAGGAGTAGGTCGGTCGATAATCACGAGGAAGAAAAGGATGGAACAGAAGAGAGCCAATATGCCTTTTTGAACTATGAGAGCTATTGGAGGACACATAATAGATTCCTTTGATTGTAGAAGAGCACAGAAATTAAATTAAAGAAGAGAAGAAGAGAAAAGAGAATAGCAGAAATTTAAGCAATAGCCAATGACTCTTTTTTTCTGCCTTAAATTGAAAATTGAAAAAGGAGAATACTTTTCTAGCAAGAAGGGAAAGAAGGAGAGGAGATGCGAAGGGCGATTGAAATTGGGGAGAGCATAGTGACTTAATTTTAATGTCAAACTACGATCCCTTCTTAACATCATCCGCATCTCGTTCTATTTATAAGAAGAAATAGTCGACTGAAGTGAGATATGTGCCGTGACAATATTACTTTGATGTGGATGGAATGATTCTCTGTACGAGCTTCATCCATCCCGCTTTTTTTATTTGCTTTATCAGCAGAATCCGTTGTTTTGAATAAACTCGCTTCAGCTGTGTGTCGCGTCCTTTTATTGCGATGGCGAGCTTTTTGATCGCTCTCTGTTCAACCAAGCATTGTCCTCAGTGTATCGAGGCATGTCTTATGATCGGTTGATTGCGTTTGTGGATCAAATTCGAGAGAGTGATTCGGAAAGCGATTTATCCTGAAGCAGCAAATCTGGTAAGGCAATGTATTCGCCGAGGGCATCAGGTTGTTTTTGCATGGGGAGCGTTTGACTTTGTTGTTAAGCGGCTTGCCGCTTATTTAAAAACTGCAATGATTACCAATCGACTTGAGGTTCGTGAGAAGTATGCCACCGGAAAATTAGTTCGTCCTATTGTGGCTGGTCTGGAAAAAGCTCGGCTCATTCGTGCGTATGCCCAAGCTTGTGAGCACTCTCTTGAAGACTGCATTGCTACTTCCATTCACCGTCGAATGGGGCTGCAGAAGTCCGTCATATGGAGGGAGACAAGTTTTTTTTGCTTATTGGCCTCGTCGCCTTTTCAATCACGATGCGGAAGACCCTGAAGGCATGAAGGTGATGGGCATGACTTCTCAGGGAGAGTTGATAGAACTTAAATGAAAAGCAGTTGAGTCTGATTTCGATTATTTATATCAATGTGAATCTTGTTCCTATGGACGGAGGTCATAAATCTGTCACTGTAAGTTTGTATGGATACAAGAGTCTTCGTGCTCATCACAACCCTTCCACGATGCGTCGCTGCCATAGCTATATGGATCCTTCCCGATTAAAGTAGCGCTAGATGCATTACCCCAGCCTGTAAGGCAGGCGATCTTTGATCGAATTCTTGCTCCTTATGAGGTAACAGGTGTTTTTGCCGGGGCGACGGAAGCAGTGCATCCTCATACGCTGGCACGTTGCTTTGATCAGTACCTTGTCCCGATTCAAGGACAAGCGGATATTATGATTATCGGGATCCATTACATTAGCCCGTATAACGTTCACGCCTTTCTCAATTTTTTGCTATCGAGGGGTACCTATGGTAAAAAGGGGGGAGCGCTCATTTTTACTTATCCGTGCACTGACTTTTCTGATCCGGAACAACACGCACCCCATGTTGAATTTGTTCATCGCATTTTGCCTGAAGCACGCGACGCTATAGAACTCCGTCAGCGGTACGAAGCCACTTTTGCTTCTGATCCAGCCTACTTCAGATGTATCGGACCGGTCATGCCTACCATCCTGCACATCCCTTCTTTATGTGGGACTGGGGAGAAGCGGGAAGGCAACACTTAGGGCGCCTAATCGCAGTAGGGGCAGACAACACATATATTCTATATTCCCAAATTACTTGGCTATGAAACAGCGAAAACAGTGGAAGAAGCAATTGAAATGGAGAAGGATGCCGCTCCTTCTTCTCCTGATATTGTGATGTTTCATATGCCACCTATTGTTATGTCGGACTTGACCCAGTGAACTTAACTTTTCGTCTTCATTCAACTGATTCATTACCTCCATTAGAAGTTACTCGTCTCTTGAGGGGTGCTCGGCTGTTGGTGTTGGGAGGGACAGGATTTTTGGGAAAACTGTTTTGGGTCTTGTTGCTCGACCGATACCCTGCAAGATCTATTTGCTGATGCGTTCTAAAAAGAACGAATCTAAGGAAAATCGGTTTTGGAATAAAATAGTGCCTTCGGAAGAGTTTTCCCCACTCAGAAAAAAATATCCGGGATCTTTATATGATTTATTTTTGAAAGAAAAAGTAGAGGTTGTAGAGGGGGATGTAACACAACCGCTGTGTAGAGTGGAAACTTCTCTGATCGATTCCTGGAAGGGCCTTAAATGCGATTGTGAACATTTCAGAATTAGTCGATTTTAATCCTCCGCTCGATAAAGTGCTCTTTTTCGACGCATTGGGAACTAAACACGCGGCTGATTTGTCACTTGCCCTTGGAGGATGTCCCTGACATGAAATCGATCGATACCTAGAAATTTTAAAGGCGATTCGACAAGATGCTGAGGAATAGCGAGCGAATTACTTTGCTGCTGCAATAATTGTAAGTCTTGCAGAGCTATTAGAAGGGACGGCTAAGCCTGTTTATCAATGCGGAGCTTCCGACGTAAATCCGTGCACCGCATCAAGATTTGCCAGACTTATCAGCGTGTACAAACAGAAGCGCGACCAACGCAATCCCCCCGATTCCTTTCTATCTCAATTTATTGCATCCTTTGAACCTGTCCCCGTGGGCTTTAAAACATTCACCCGCTTTGGCCCACCTCAACTGGCTCGAGGCACTCATTCCTTAGCTGGTGTTTTACGATGGTTGGCTGATCGAAAATTAACAGCCAAGAGTTTTTTACCCATCGTACCAAAGCTTGAAAAGATAGCATCTCAAAAGAAAAAGATAATTCCCATCATGAATGTATTTGCCCCTTTTACGATTGAACCCAATGGACCTTTTGATTGCACTAATACCTGTTCTGCATTTGCTCGCCTCGAAGAGCAAAACAGGCAAAAGCCAAAATGGTTTCCCGAAGCAATAGAATACGCAGAGTGGATGCATCGCGTGCATCTACCCGCGATCGAACTTTGGGTGACTCCAGCAATAAATAAAAAGGAAAACATTCTCGTCAAAAAGAAAAGAATATCAATTTGATTCACAAATAAGTTAATTTGAAAGAAAAATTAATTATTTTTGTAGAAATCTTTCTATACTTAATAAAATATAGCAGATTTCATAGAGATAGAGGATGAGCTTTATTGGATTTATCAATAAAAGCGCTTTATTTTTGTTTCATTTGTGGAAGCAAATGTATTCTTAGAATTCCATTTGTTGACAAAAGATATACATGCTTTTTGTCTGAATTTTTATTTAATGAATATAGAGGCAATAAATTTTGAGGAATATAAATTCCTAATAAAAAGGATTTTTTTGCTATGTAAGGAGAAACTTACATTGAGTCAATAGTCATGGATTTATAGATGTTGACATATCCTAATTAAATAGCTGATGTAATAAGAATTTCTATCACAGTGGACTCTTATGTAGAAACATTCCAAGTCCATTTAGAAAAAATATTGTACAAGCGAGCTAAAATATATTTAAGAAATTACCAATCCTTAAAATAAAAAATAGAAATATAAATTTTTGAGTAGAAAACTCAACTATAATGCCAAAAAAACTATTTTTTTCTTTTTTTTCTATGATGCGAACTTCTTCACTTAAGAAGTTATTATGAAAAACCGAAAAAATGCTTTTGATATCTTTTTATCCAAAATTGGTATACAAAAAAATAATGAACCAAATGAGGATTTTTTTAGTATTTACCGTTCATCCGATACAGCACACAATCATGCGTGGAAACTGACTGAAGATCGGCTCAAAAAATGCATCCGTGTATCCTCTAGCTTCTTGCTATGTGATGAGCATTGGAATGAATTAGGATATGAGCTTGTAGGCAAGGCTCTTGCCAAATAAATATACACCGCTGCTGCTTCTTCTTTCGGGTCTCATTAAGATGGGGAAATTGAGGTTCTCGGTATCATAGCGAGGAGAAAATCTTTAGGTGCTTTCCATTTATAATCCCGCATCTGCAATTTTCTTTTTAATGTGGCGATATAAAAATATTCTGTTGATTGTTTGATTGATATTTTTAATAGTTTTAGATGATTTATGTATGTATTTCTTATCTTAGTCCAAAGTGAAGGAATTTTTATAATTCTGCCTTAGGAGAGGATTCTGATTCTCTTTGAGAAGGATAGAATTACCGATGACGAGCGCATCGAGTTCAGTTCCCATAAAACAGTGGAAGGCATCTTGAGGAGTACAAACGATCGGCTCTCCGCGAACATTGAAGCTTGTGTTGACCAGGATAGGGCATTCTGTGATCTTGTAGAAAGCTTGAAGGAGAGCGTAATAACGAGGATTGGTGTTTTCTGAGACTGTTTGGATACGAGCGGAATAATCGATATGAGTTACTGCTGGGATCTGAGAGCGGACGACATGGAGTTTATCGGTACCCCAAAGGCTTTGCTGTTGTTCTGTCATGGGGAAACACCGAGAAGGGGATACATTGGCTACGAGGAGCATATAGGGGCTATCAGAATCGAGTTCGAACCAATGCGAAACATGTTCTCGGAGCACAGAAGGAGCGAAAGGGCGAAAAGATTCTCTGAATTTGATTTTAAGGTTGAGCAGGGACTGCATGGTAGGTGAGCGAGGGTCTGCGAGGATAGAGCGTGCGCCGAGGGCGCGGGGTCCGAATTCCATACGCCCTTGGAACCATCCAATAGCTTTTCCTTCAGCTAAGAGCTGTGCAGTTATTTGAAATAAATCGCTATCTGTTAGGGTTTCATAGTGGGCACCCAGCTGGTTAAGTGTTGTTTCGATGGTTGTCTGGTCGAAGGAGGGGCCTAGGAAAGAGCCTTTCATAGAGTCGATAGTATGAATGAGGCTAGGTCGAGGTTTTTGATGAAAGAGATGGTAAGCGGAAAGGGCAGCACCGAGGGCTCCTCCTGCATCACCAGAGGCTGGCTGGATCCAGAGATTGTTGAAGTTTCCGTCACGTAGAATTTTACCATTAGCTACGCAATTGAGGGCCACCCCGCCTGCGAGGCAGAGATTGGAGATTTTGTTCTCTTGTGCGAGTGAGCGAGTGAGCCTTAGAATGATCTCTTCTGTAACATGTTGGACAGAAGCGGCAAGGTCCATGTGGCGTTGGGTAAGAGGCTCCTCTGGTTTTCTTGGAGGTCCTCCGAAGAGCTGATGGAATTTGTCATTAGTCATATGTAGACCGATGCAGTACTGGAAAAAATTTTGATTGAGGCGGAAGGTACCATCCTCTTTGAGGTCAATGAGGTGCTCGAAGATAAGAGGTGCGAATCGAGGTTGTCCATAGGGAGCGAGCCCCATGACCTTGTATTCTCCTGAATTGACTTTGAATCCTGTATAATAGGTAAAAGCAGAATAGAGGAGGCCGAGGGAGTGTGGGAAATGGAGCTCTTTGATGATTTTGAGATCTGAACCGAAGCCGAGAGCGACGGAAGTGGTAGCCCACTCACCGACTCCATCCATGGTGAGGACGATCGCTTCATGGAAAGGGGAAGGGAAGAAGGCGCTTGCAGCATGGCTGAGATGGTGTTCGGAGAAGAGGAGCTTTTGTTTCCAATTGAAATCAGGCTCTAAGGAAACGAGACATTTGCAGAGGATATCTTTTTGAAATAGTTTTTCTCGTATCCATAGAGGGATAGCGGTTCGAAATGAAGAGAAGCCTCGTGGAGCGAAAGCGAGATAGGTTTCGAGGAGCCGCTCAAATCGGAGGAATGGCTTTTCATAATAGGCTATGTGGTCAATTTGGTGGAGTGTTGAACCTGATGCTTGGAGGATATACTTGAGCGCATGAAAAGGGAAGGAAGCATCATGTTTTTTTCGTGTGAACCTTTCTTCTTGAGCAGCGGCAACGATGGTTCCATCTTCGATAAGAGCTGCTGCGCTGTCGTGGAAAAAGGCAGAGATGCCGATAATTTTCATTGGGTTAGAAGATAGCGTAGATGAATGGAGAGAGCACTGAACCTTGTGCATAGATAAGGAGTATCCCGACGGCCACAAGGGAAAAGAGAATGGGATAAAGCCAGTATTTTTTTCTAATCCATAAGAAATAAAGGAGCTCTTGGAGGACAGGCCACATAACAGATTCCCTTTGATTTTTGAAAAGTACTAAAATTGATTGCGGAAGCTTTGAGAAAAGATAATAGATTTGCGAGATATCCAATAACTCTTTTGTTCTGGCTCCAATTGAAGACAGATATGAAGGCATTTAATTTTAGAATGAACTGTGGAAAGGAAGTCTAGAAAATACATTGATAACTTATATTATAGGTTTAAAGGAATCTAGTGTAAATATATCTATCAAAAGAAGTAAATTCTATGGCGCGCTATCTTGTTACGGGGGCTTCTGGATTTTTGGGTGCTCATGTAGTTTCCTTGCTTGTGCAAAGGACTGTTTCTTTTGCTTTAACTAGATTTAGGCATTTTTTTAAAACTTTTCCTCTCGATCCAGGCTCGTTCGAGCTGGTGCATTACTATTGGTATGCTGACTCTACCCGTGCTCGAAGAGTCCTTCATTGACATTCTCGTTTTTTTATGGAGACATTGGTGGATACGGTTGTGGATCTTCATATCAATCCCTCTTTGACGGAAGCTCCATTCGACACTACACTTTAAGCATGAGTGCTTTAAATCCCTCTTCTGCTCGATTTTCTCCAAAACCTCCCTGGCTTAAGGTGCGTGCCCCCAGCGGTCAGCCCATTGAACAACTTAAGGAAACCTTGCGGGCACTCGACCTTCACACAGTTTGCGAGGAGGCATGCTGTCCGAATATGGGGGAGTGTTGGGGAGAGGGGACTGCTACTATCATGGTGCTCGGCGATGTATGTACCCGTAACTGTCGCTTTTGTGCCGTGCATACGGGTAATCCTGGGGGTGTGGTTGATGTTCGAGAGCCTGAACATGTAGCGAGGGCATTGGCCCAACTAGGTCTCCAATATGTTGTAATCACGATGGTGGATCGGGACGATATATTGGATGGAGGGGCTAGTCATCTCGCTCAGACCATCCGGCTTCTCAAACAATTGAGGCCTGATATGCTCGTTGAGGCTCTGGTCGGAGATTTCGGAGGACATGAAGATTATGTAAGAGTCGTAACCGATAGTCTTCCTGATGTATTCGCCCATAATATTGAAGTGGTACGTCGATTGCAGAGAACCATTCGAGATGTCCGATGTGGATATGAACGCTCGCTCGACATACTCAGATGGGTGAAACAACATCAACCTACTATGCTCACCAAATCTTCGATCATGGTTGGAATTGGAGAGACCGATGAAGAAGTGGTAGAGACAATGCAAGACCTACGTCATGCAGGGGTCGACCTGGTCACAATAGGGCAATATTTAAGACCTACCCCAAAACATGCGCTGGTCACTCGGTTTGTTGAACCAGCAATATTTGAACAATACACTACAGCTGGGCTTGATATGGGATTTTCTTACGTGGCCAGTGGACCTCTCGTGCGAAGCTCCTATAAGGCAGCGGAGGTGTTTGTGCGAAGTCAATTGCGTGGAGATAACCCTGAGGGGGCGGATAAAGTTGTAAAGAATCGCTTACATCAAGCTCAGATAATTGATTCAGAGTGGTCTCTTAAGAGGGGAGCCGCTCAAAACTTGCCAAATAGATGTATTCCAGC
Source organism: Pajaroellobacter abortibovis (assembly GCF_001931505.1). Lineage (NCBI taxonomy): Bacteria > Pseudomonadati > Myxococcota > Polyangiales > Polyangiaceae > Pajaroellobacter > Pajaroellobacter abortibovis. Next base: position 881,754 of record NZ_CP016908.1, read on the forward strand.
AGGAGAAGGAAGGCAGGCTAGCTTAATTTCAAAGGAGCAATTATTGCATAAACTCTGAACTGCATGAAATGTATCTTTTTGCTTGAGCTGGCTTTTGATCTTTTTATTCGAGTTAATACAATGCATTTAAAAAATAAATGTCTTATAAAAATCTGTCATTTTCATTAAAATGGATTATAGGTAAATTTATGAAATTTATTTTTCAATCTCAATTGTTGCTTCCATTGGTGGTAGGTATTATTTTTGCTGCTGGTTGTGGAGATGATTCTTTTTCGAGTCGTTTAAATAAAAGAAATGTTGATAATCGTATTGAAGATCTAACAAAAAAGCAATCTTCTTCATCGAATGACTACAATGTTCCAAACAAAAAAAGAGGTGGTTCAAATGCATCTAGTGGTAACAATGGAAAGCAGGCTCAAGATCCTCAATTGGATCCACATCAGGAGATGATTAATCTAAAAGATTTTTTTCATTTTTTTGCTCAGTTAGCTTGTGAAAAGGCAGACGAATGTCTTTCTAGTGAGGAAAAAAAAGGGTGGGGTTTAGAGCAAACCAAGGGTGTGTTGAAGCATTTAAAAATATGATGGCAGAGGCGAACGGCTTAGGCTTAAAAGAAGAGGATATTTTTGTGCGTCTTGATAAAGCACTTATAAAGAAGTGTGGTTATGCTATAGTGAATCTCTCATGTGAAGATTTTAGGTCTGAGAAAATGCCACAATCTTGTCATAATCTTATCAAATCATTGAAACATGTTGCTGCTGATAGTTAAAACTATTGTTACTTTGTTTGGTGCAAGATAAAATTTTCACTTTTTAATGTGAATAGTAAAAGTAAGGTGCTTCAAACAATTAGAGAGAAAAAATCTATCCAATTATTTTTTGATACTAATCAAAAAGAAATGGATTTTTTTCTTTCTTTTCTTTTTATCTTCTGACGAAAATAAGGAGCGTAGGGGAAGAGCAGACGAATGCAAACCGACCAGCGCGCTTTTCAGGAATGGATCAAAGGGGACCAGGCGTTTGAGGCGTCGAAGTGGAGGAGGACTATCCAACATTAACATCTTGCCGCAAGTTTCATTCCCGAGCTTCTTATAAGAGAATGGGTTTTAAAGCTTGCAAAAGCGTGGATGGAAATAGCTAAAGCTCGAATTGCTCGCACCAAAATTGGTTTTGAATATGCTGTGGGTCAGGGGAACCTGGAAATTAAAAAAGCAGTTCGAAAGTTTCAAAAATCGATTGAGCTGGATCTTCAGAATGGTATGGTTTTTCTTAGGCTCGGTTGGGCTTTATTGCTTCTTGGTCAGGAGCAAGATCAGCTCAAATCTGTTCAACATGCTGAGGGATTGCTCCCTTCGGAAGTGGAGGTCGATTCCGCGCTAGGTGTGGCGTGGATGGTAGTAGGAAATATTGATCAATCGATTGGATCCTTTAGGCAGTCAGCGGAACGAGATCTGAATAATCCAGATAAGAATGGGAGTTTAAGAACTGCTCTCTTGATAGGACAGGGACAACGCTTTGATGAAGCAGAAAAGGAATTTCGTGAACAGATTGTCCTTTCTCCTGATCACACCTGCTCATCTCAATTTAGGGGCTATGTTGATTGCAAAAGGGAATATGCAACAGGCGCGGATCGAAATTGAGAAGGCGCTCGCGCTGGAACCAAAGAGAGTAACTGCTCACTCAAACCATGGGTGTGTACTTCGGCGGTAAAAACAGATTCCGAAGGCGATTCAAGAGTATCGCAAAGCGATAAGCCTCGATCCAATACTTATTAGCGCTTGGATTAATTCAGCTACAGCGTTGGCTAAAGATCCTAAGGAGCACTCTGAAGCGTATAAAGCATTGGAAAAAGCAAGCCGTCTTGACCCTACAGATCCTCGGGTGCAGTCTGTTCGAAAAGAATTGGATGAGTTCAATCGATCTCCCTAGAAAATTCCGCATTTTATAAAAGCGAAAATTACTCTATGAGCATTTTTTTAAAATAAATCTTTCTTTAGGACAAGAATTCTGCTCTACGAGCAATCACTAGGTTTTCTCAGTCTTTATCTTGACCTATGCATGTGGGCAAGGGTACTGTTCCCTTATGGAATATCAAGCCTAGATCAAAGTGGAGGCATTTCAATGACAGTGGGTAAAGTCAAGTGGTTCAACGATGAGAAAGGGTGGGGCTTCATCAAACAGGATGAAGGGCCTGATGTATTTGTCCACTATTCGCAGATTGTAGGGGAAGGGCGTCGGCGATTGATTGAAGACGAACTGGTTGAGTTCGAGATCAAAGAGGGGCCAAAAGGGCTTCAAGCTGTTAACGTCAGCAAGCAATTAGCCTAATCATGCGGGGAAGCGATAACCAAAGTAGAACTTTCGAGTTCAGGCAAAGGGTTGCATCTCTTTTCTTATCCCCTCCCACAGATGTTCCTTACCAGGTACAGTTTCAAGAACCTAAGAAAAAGCTCCTGGCAAGAGTGGTTTAACGTGAAACAGAGTGGGATTTTGTTGAAGAATATAGGTTTCTATCTTCTTAATTGTCCCCTCCTCGGATAATTCGTACATGTTGAATCCCGCTCTCTTTTTATCATCTGGATGATCGAGAGAGGCACTGGTAGTTCCTAGAACGTGGAGCAATCCTGTTTGGGTGGGGTGAATCTGATGCTGTCGTGAATGTAGGTGTCCGTGAAGGATAATACCGTGAGCTACACGATCCAGTCGAGACATGAGCTTGTTGGCGTCTTCTAATCCTGCCAGCCATGCTTTAGTGGGTTGGGGAGGTGGATAAGGAGGATGGTGCAAAAGTAGTACGGGTATGCGTTTCTGCACCTCTTTTTGTTGTAGTAAGAGGCTCATGGCTTCCAGCTGTCTATTTCCGATCCGTCCCTTGGCGATCAAGGGGGGACAAGCAACTGCAGATGAAAGTCCGATGAAGGCAATCCCTTGCCGTAGATGAAGGAAAGGGAAAGGATGAGAAATGGGATGCAATTGAAGAGGACTATCGCTATGCAAATATTCCTTAAAATAGTGAAAAAATCGTTTCTCCTGAAAGGAACGGCGTGTGTAGCTATCGTGATTTCCAGGGACGATGCTGATTTGATCGGGGTTAAGCGCTAGGTGAGATTGTAAAAATTGATAGGCGTGTTCAAACTCTGACTCAAGCGCTAGATTAGTGAGATCTCCTGTGATCACCAGGTGATCTGGAGAGGCTGTTTTTAATGCCTGTAAAGTCGCTTCCAGAAGTACAAGGCGATGCGCTCTTTTTCTTCGAAAACGAAGATTGATGTATCCCGTTATCCGTTTGTTTAGAAGACGGTGGAAAGGAATCTTCTGCTGAGGGAGAAGATGTAGATCGGATACATGGGCAATGCGCAAGTCAAGATCTCCAAGAGATATAGCAAATCGACGATTAGATGTTTGTCAACCTACCAGGATCTGTAGAGGAGCTTCCAACAAACCCTTCAGTTCTCGGAGGAAGGAAGCTCCGCTCGCGCCATCGATAACGCGATGGTCACAAGACAGGGTGAGAGACATTTTTTTTCCGCACACGATCTCACCATTCTTCACGATAGGTTCATCGCGTGCTTGACCCACAGCGAGGATTGCTCCCTCGGGAGGATTGATAACAGCTGTAAACTGGTCAATTCCAAACATGCCTAAATTCGAGATTGAGAAAGTACCTCCTTGCATTTCTTCAGGCTTTAGTTTTTTTATGCGCGCGCGGGTAGCAAGCGAGCGCACTTCTTGAGCGATGATCGGTAAACTTTTCTGATCTGCATTGCGGATGACAGGTGTCACGAGCCCATCGGGGATCGCAACTGCCACTGAAATATCCACGCGCTTATGAGTCATTATAGCATCTGAAGTCATCTGGGTGTTGCACTCTGGAACTCGAACAAGAGCAAGTGCACAAGCTCTGATGAGAAAATCGTTGATAGAAATCTTAAGGGGAGCTTCTGAAGAGGTAGATGCTTTTGAAACAGGAGCTAGCTGTCGATTGACTCGTTCGCGCAATTGAACAAGTTCTCCTACGTTGATATCAATCGAGAGATAGAAATGAGGGATATTTTGCTTAGATTCTGTGAGTCGTCGCGCGATCGTTTTGCGCATAGGTGAAAGCGGACGTATTTCTGGAGCAGGAGAGGAAAGGGAAGGCTCTGCTTGTTGATTGGCGTGCTGTTTAGCCAATCGAGCAAACTCCAAATCCGAAGCGATCACTCTTCCACCCGGCCCTGATCCTTGCAGCGTATCTAGACTGATCCCTAGCTCTCGCGCGCTCTTCCGGATATAAGGAGAAGCGACAACCCGCTCTTGACCTTCTTTTTTCTCTTGGATCGATACTAATTCAGATACACTTCTTTCTGTGCGTTCTAAGTACCCTGTTAATGATATTTCCATCTTCTCGGAAGATGAACCAATCGCTGGAGATTCAATTTTTTCTTCCTTTGTGTAAGAAGAACAGGGATCTGTTGAGGGCTGCTCTTTGGGTTGAGTATGTTCTTTCTCTGGAACGGAATGAGTAGCAGGAAGGAATTGATTTTGTATTTGAGACAGCAGTGAAGAAATCTCTTCTCCTGGATTGCCCATGATAGCAACTGCTTGTCCTAATTTGATCTGAGTCCCTTGAGTAACAAGAAGTTTGAGGAGGGTTCCTGCATCAAAAGCGCGAAACTCCATAGTCGCTTTGTCGGTCTCCACATCAGCGAGCAGATCGTCAACTTGGATAAGATCGCCTTCTTTTTTGTGCCAGGCAGATAGGACCCCTTCTTCCATCGTGGGGGATAATTTTGGCAAATTGATAATTTTAGCCATATTCGTTCTCTTTAATCAGGTTCTAATGAAGGACACGTTTAATCGTTGCAATGACACGTTCTGGATGGGGAATACAGAGCTGCTCAAGCCGCGCATTGTAAGGCATAGGGACATCCCACGTGGTAACACGCAAGATGGGGCTCTCAAGGCTATGGAAGGCCAATCGTTGAATGCGATCTGCAATTTCAGCCCCCACACCTCCGTAAGGCCACCCCTCATGAACGATAACGCATCGGTGTGTCTTTTGAACGGAATGAATAAGGGTTGCTTCATCTAAAGGCCGTAGGGATCGCAGATCAATAACCTCGACAGAAATACCTTCCTGCTTGAGAGAGGCAGCAGCTTCGAGAGCAATGTGAGTCATTCTGGAATAGGCCACAACCGTTATGTGTTTTCCTTCTTGGACAACTTTTGCTTTTCCTAATTCCATAGGGGGGAGATGTTCAGGCACATCTCCTTTAAAAGAGTAGAGTGTTTCGGATTCCATGACAAGAACTGGGTTGTCGTCTCGTATAGCTGCTTTGAGCAGCCCCTTTGCATCTTCAGGGAAAGCAGGTGCAACCACTTTTAAACCTGGAATGGTCGCGTAAAAATGTTCCATAGCGTGAGAATGCTGACTGCCTACCTGTCTTGCACTTGCGTTGGGTGCCCGAAATACGATTGGACAGTTGAACTGTCCCCCCGACATTTGACGAATCTTTGCAGCGTTGTGGAGAATCTGATCGAAAGCGACCGAAGAAAAATTCCACGTCATAAATTCGATGATAGGGCGTAATCCCACCATGGCTGCTCCAATTCCTACACCTGCAAATCCTCCTTCTGCTATCGGCGTGTCGATTACTCTCCGCTCGCCAAACCTTTCCAGGAGTCCTTCTGTGATTTTATAAGCACCCTGATAGTGCCCTACTTCTTCTCCCATCAGGAAAATACGATCATCTTGCTCCATTTCTTCGCGTATTGCTTCTCGAAGAGCTTCTCGAAATCTTAAGACACGCATGTGATTTTCTCTATAATGTTATTTTTTTAGAAGGAATGATGAGTGATCATTTTTAATCAAAAGGCAAAAGGACCATCGTAAGTCGTAGGGCCTAGAATCGATACATCGGGTTCATGACTCTCTTCTGCAAAACGGAGTCCTTCGGCAATTTCTTCTTCAATCTCGCGCTCCATTTGTTTTAAAGCTTGTTCAGTAACACCTTGCTTGAGAAGAGAAGTACGCGCGTGAGCGATCGGATCTCTCTTTTTCCGTTCTTCTACTTCCTCTGGAGTTCGATATTTGCCAGGGTCGCTCATCGAGTGGCCTCGGTATCGATAAGTGCGAATCTCAATAAGGGTTGGCATCGATTCGTTGCGTGCACGCTCAACCGCTGGGGAAATCCGTTTTTGGACTTCAAGCACGTCGTCGGAGAAAAAGCGATCGTGGGGGATACCATAACCGCTTGCTTTGAGAGTGATATCTTCCACAGACAATGTGCGAGAGAGCGGTGTTCCCATTGAATATTCATTGTTCTCGCAGATAAATACGATTGGGAGTCTCCAAAGAGCAGCTAAGGATATCCCTTCATGAAATCCTGCGATGGAAACAGCTCCATCTCCAAAGAAACAAAGGGTTACTCGCTTATCGTTTTGATATTTAGACGCGAAAGCGATCCCTGTTGCTAACGGGATATGGCCTCCTACAATCCCATAGCCACCTAGCATATTGTGCTCTCTATCAAAAAGATGCATAGACCCGCCTAACCCTTTTGAACACCCTGTTACCTTTCCCAAGAGCTCTGCAAAGAAAGTGCGCAAAGGCATCCCTTTCGCCAGTGCAAGACCGTGGTCGCGGTAAGTTGTTACAACGTAATCTTCTGGTTGAAGTGCTGCTGTGGCTCCTACGGCTATCGCTTCTTGACCGATGTATAAGTGTAGAAATCCACCTATTTTTCCATGGGCATAGGCACGTGCGCACTCTTCTTCCGCTCGGCGAATAACAACCATACTGCGATAAAGGGCCTGAAGCTGTTCTTGCTTGACTGTTGGAGTGGACATGGAAGGATGATTTAACGTTTGCTTCGAAGGTTTTAATTTCGACATGGAGAACTCATAAGCCCAGGAGAGGTAAAAAATAGTTTCCCTTAAAAATCCCTTTCCTTAGAGAGAGAAGGTTGATCCTGTGTTTTGACCTCGTTGGAGGGGAGTTTGTCAAGAGGTACTTCGTTAGGGATAGTCTTAGAAGGAATGTTATCTGTTGAGTTGTTTGCTGGCATTGGATTTTTAACTTGGTTTTCTTGGGGAGGGAGGTCACTTCCAGCATCTATAATCAGTTTTGAAGGAGATTCATTGCTTGTATGAGTGGGTATATGAGGTGGATTTGACTTGGGAGATGAAGATTGGACTGGTTTTGATCGAGGAGCAGGAGGAGGGATTGCAGCAATGGCAGCGGTATATTGAAGTACCGTTTCCTGTAGAGACACCCCTCGACGAGACGTCCAATAGCTTCTAGCTACAAGTAAAGCAAGGAGAATGATTGCTCCTGTAACAACAAGGTTATGTATTCTTCGAGCGCGTGAAGAGAGAAGAGGTTTTGAAGTGGAAGACTGAATATAAACATGCTTTGTATTGTGTTGACCTACTTCAAGAGAAGATGAAAACTCTTGAACGAATTCCAGACAAGAATCGTATCGTTTCTGTGGGTCTTTGGCTGCTCCCCGAGCGAGAATGGGGTCAACATGACTCAAATGAACTTTGCTCGAATCGAGCTCGAAAAGGGGTGGGATCGTATCATTAGGAGTGCGTCCTATACCCAACGCTCCATGTTCCCCAGGGAAAGCTTGTCGCTGCGTAAGTGCTTCGTAGAGGGTCACCGCGAGTGAGAATTGATCGGACTTGGCAGAGAACTCGTTTCTCGCTAGCGCTTCGGGGGCTGTGTAAGAAGGAGTGCTCATGATAGTGCTGATACGAGTCAGGGTAGAGCCAGGCAATCGAGCGATTCCAAAATCGGTTAATTTGGCACCGAAGGGAGAGAGCAAGATGTTTTCAGGTTTGACATCACGATGAATCACTCCTGCATTATGGATGTAAGTGAGGGCTCCTCCAAGCTCTCTAGCGATTTTTGCAGCCTCTTTTGCACTGAGTGCGGATTGGTGAATGCGATGTCGTAAAGTCGGGCCTTCGATGTATTCGAAGACCAAATAAAAACCAACTTCTTGATCTTCTCCCATATCGTGAAGTGTGATCATGTGAGGATGAGATAGTCCAGCAACAGCGCGTGCTTCTTGACGCATACGATCAAAGAGCGCTCCGCGCAGTTCAGGAGGAAGCCCGAGATCATCTCGCACGAGCTTGATGGCAACTTGCCTTGCGAGCACTGTATCGCGTGCAAGCATAATGCGACCCATCCCCCCTTGTCCGAGGAGGCGAATCATTTGGTATCGCCCAATTCGAGTCATCTCCATCAAGATAATATCTCTTGTAGAGAAGTTGGACGAAAGCAGGCAAGGTGATGTTTTGGGTCGATTTGAGTTAAAGGTGGGGGAGTGACATCACAAGTTCCTCGAAGGAAATGAGGACATCGCGATCGAAAGACACAGCCTGAGGAAGCAGCAGATGGAAAGGTCTCTATAGCGCATGATGACATTTTTCTTAAGGAAACGCTCTGTTGTTTTTTATGGATCCCATGGCTGAGGGGGACCGATTTTAATAGAAGATGTGTGTAAGGATGAAGAGCCCTTCCTTCAAATAAAAAAGATGTAGGCATTATTTCCATAACCTTCCCCCGATACATGACCACGACATGATGACTAATATGAGCCACTACAGCGAGATCATGTGAAATAAACAAGTAGGCAATGTTGGACTGCTCTTGTTGTTCAAGCAGTACATTAATAATCTGAGATTGGATAGATGTATCAAGAGCACTTAAAGGTTCATCACATACTAAAAAGCTTGGTTGTACAGCTAATGCGCGAGCAATCGCTACGCGTTGTAGCTGACCTCCTGAGAGCTCGTGAGGATAACGGTGCAACATATCAACAGGAAGACCTACTTTCTGTAAAAGGGTGAGAATGATCTCTTGCTCCTCTTCGACATTCTTTGTGAGGTGATAGGTTTGAATAGGTTCTTTTAAAGTAGAGGTAATTGAGCGCGATGGATTGAGAGAAGAATAGGGATCCTGGAAAATCATTTGCATCTCTTTTCTCAGCGGCCGTAAAGCGCGTGAAGAGAGGTGAGTGATATCCACTCCATTTAAAAAGATGGTTCCATCTGTTGCTTTGATAAGGCGCATCAGAAGACGTCCTAATGTGCTTTTCCCGCATCCGCTCTCACCAATGACTCCTATTGTTTCTCCACGGTAAATATTGAAAGAAATATCATCTACAGCCTTTTTTTTAATAGGTTGTAAGTAAAGTGCAGGTGAGGGAATGGGATAATCTTTCGATAAGTGGCGAACCGCAATCAAAGGAAAGAGCTGTTCTTTCTTGGACTGGTTAGTTCCATTAATAAATGAGTTGGAAGGAGCAGCCGTGGAGATGGATTTTAAGGTCATACGTGAGCCTCTTCCCATCGAAAGCATCTGGTCTTTCTTCCATTTCCTATGGCGATCAAAGGGGGTTCCCGTTGGGTGCAGGTGTCTACTTTGAGGGGACATCGACTAGCAAACCAGCATCCAGGAGGTGGCGAGGATAGTGAAGGGACTCCCCCTTGAATAGAAAGGAGTGGCTTTCGGCACTCATCAGGAGACTGATGCCATTGGGGGATGCTCTCGATTAATATTCGCGTATAAGGATGATGCGGTTGAGAAAACAGAGCCGAGGTGCTTCCTTGCTCTACAATGCGGCCTGCATACATTACGATCATTTCGTCTGTGTAATCAGCGACAATCCTCAAATCGTGGGTGATCAAGAGCAAGCTCATTTGATTTGATTGTCGTATGGATTCTAGGAGATCGAGAACTTGGGATTGGGTAATCACATCGAGAGCGGTGGTAGGCTCATCTTCGATTAATATCTTGGGCTTGCATGCAAGTGCCATGGCGATCATGATACGTTGTAGCTGACCTCCTGAGAGCTGATGTGGGTAGGTTCTCATCAATTGTTCTGGTGCATCAAATTTGACAAGCTTCAACATCTCTACAGCTTGGTGATAGGCTTCTAATTTAGTCTTGGGCTGGTGAAGACGGATCACCTCGATTATTTGACTTCCGACAGTATAAATGGGATTAAGGCTCATCAAAGGATCTTGAAAGATCATGGAAATGACACTGCCCCGGATCTGACGCATTGTTTTTTCTGAACAATCCATTAGATTTTTACCTTGGAACCAAATTGCATCCGCAGAAACTTGCCCTGAGGGTGTTTCAATGAGCCGCAAAATTGATCGGGCAAGGGCACTTTTTCCACATCCACTCTCACCTACAAGACCTACTCTGCAAGATTCTTCAATTTCAAACGATACACCATCAACTGCTCGAACAGTTCCATTTTCTGTTGGAAAGGTGACGACGAGGTTACATACTTGAAGAAGAGGTGGTTTATGCATCAGAAATTGTATTGGAAGGTAGTCAGCTTAAGCTTTGGAATCCTTGGATTATTAGGATTAGCTCAATACTTACAAAATTCTACGAGGACAGCAACCTCTTCTCCTCCTCGTTCCTCTCTTCCAGAATCACCGAATCCGTTTCTCGTGAAAGTGATTGCTCCCAAGGACTGCAAGGTTGCATCTACTCCTTGTACGGTAATTGTCCGTCTGGATGCCCAAGATCCCTATCATATCAATGCGAATTATCCTCATAAGCTTAAATTTAAACCAAGCTCTCAGGTGCAATTTCTCGGTCTAGAAGAAGAAGGAGGAGAGGCAGTTTTTTCGAAAGAGGGGGAACATTTCTTGAACAGTGATAGCACTGCTGAAGTTAAGGTAACCGTTCAACCTATTGTATCAGGCCATGTTTTGCTTGAAGGTACTTATTTTTTAAGCGTCTGTTCAACGAACCGTTGTATTTCTGATAAACAGCAAGTACAAATCGAGCTTGAGGTGAACTCGTAAAAAGGGTTTTTGGACTCTCTACTCTTCATACCTTGAATGCATTATTCTCTCATTGATTCCCATTGTCATCTTGACTCGCAATATTTTCCTGATGGCTCTGAAGCCGTTCTCAATCGGGCTTTTGCGGCTGGAGTATGCGGTTGCGTCACGGTGGGGGTCGGTTCTGATCTACAAGCAAGCCAGTTCGTGATTGAGCTCGCTGCTCGGTATCCAGGGAAAGTAGCTGCCGCGGTGGGAGTTCATCCACAGGATGCACACTGCTTTTCCGATGGTCAGATAGAAGAGACTAAAAAGCTGGTACGGTCGCCTTCTTGTGTAGCAGTAGGTGAAGTGGGATTAGATTATTATGAAGAGGCGAACAAGCAGATCCAGAAGAAGGTGTTCAGTGATTTCATTGGGCTTGCACGTGAGGTTAAAAAGCCGCTTGTGATCCATACCCGCCGTGCTGCACAAGATACCCTGGACTTGCTTGTTTCCGAAGGAGCACGTGAAGTGGGAGGGGTCATTCACTGTTTCACTGAGGATCAGGAATTTGCATCAAGAGTACTTGATTTAGGCTTTTATCTTTCATTTTCTGGAATTGTAACCTTTAAAAATGCAATCTCTCTGCAACAAGTGGCTTCGTGGGCCCCTCTGGATAGGATTCTGCTTGAAACAGACAGCCCTTATCTCGCTCCTGTCCCTTTGAGGGGGAAGCCTTGCGAGCCATCTTACCTCATCCATACAGCAAAACGTGTTGCAGAATTAAAAAAAGTAGATATAGAAACGATTGCGCAGGCAACCTTTTTAAACACTCAGCAATGTTTTCGTAGCATTTTTTCTTAGAGAGGCCGGAGTAGCTCAGTGGTTAGAGCAGACGTTTCATACGCGTTAGGTCGGGGGTTCGATTCCCTCCTCCGGCACATCCTTCAATCTTTTCAGGTCTCCGCACCCCATTCGACAAGTTGTTGCATATGAACGCCTAAAGCTAAAGCTATCTTATGCAAAGAGGTGAGCCATGCGGAGGATTCTGCTCGTTTAATTTGAGATAACAGAAAGATGCTCAATCTTGTTTTTTGGCTACTTCTTTCAGCGTGAGCGCTTTTTTTTGCTGAGATTGCGAGTAGTATACCACAATATGATAGTGGAGTTGTTCTTCAGAAACAGGTGCACATTTCTTTTCTAATAGGGAGCCTTTGATTAACTTTTCTATTTCATAAATAGGAAAAGAATGCTGAACAGTTCCTACGAGCCCACCTTCAGGAGGAGAAGAGAGGTTTTGGAGTGGCTGAGTCCCTGTGAGCATAAATAGGAAAGTCCCTTTAAGAAAATGAGATAATGGGGGATAGGACTAGAGACGCTCCGTTGCTTCTTTAAAAAGATCGGAATCCAAAATAAGAATATGATATCCTTCTTCTTTGAACTGTTTGAATATTATCTAGTCCTTGAAATAATTTGATTTGAAAGCAATCGCCATACAGAATAGATTTAATTTCTTAGGGAAAATTTTCTTTGGTGAATATGCAGTTTTTGACTAGTTCAGAGTGAAAAGCTATGTTCCCCACATTAAAAAGTCTTTTTTTTAATAAATTTATTTTATAATCTTATTTTTTTATTATCATATTTCCTATGGACAGCATTTGAAGATTGGCCCATAAATGAATGTCTTTTTCCTCATTCAATCATGCTCTTTGGGGGAGAAGATGAAAAATGTTGACGTTTATCCATTTGGTCTTCATAAATCATGCTGAAGCGGGGCGTAGCGCAGCCTGGTAGCGCACTCGGTTCGGGACTGAGTGGTCAGAGGTTCAAATCCTCTCGCCCCGACTTGTTGGTTTAAATCCTGTCTCAAATGAAAGCTTTTCAAAGAAAAGCCATCAATGCAGTGCTCGTGTTCAATCGATCAAGGGCTGACTGTTAGGGGGGCTATTCTCGGATCCAAAAGGTAAAAATACAGTGACCTTGGTTCCTGCTCCTGTATAGCTATCGATTAACAACTGTCCGCCATGAGCTTCAATAATGCGATTTACGATAGTTAAACCGAGTCCTGTCCCACTCGGTCGGGTTGTAAAAAATGGATCGAGCGCCCTTGACCTAATCTGGGTATCCATTCCTTCTCCCGTATCCACGATATCGATCGCAATCCCTGACGCTTTTTCTTGTGAGGCAGTGCGTATATAAATGGTGAGAGTTCCTCCATATTGCATCGCTTGCACAGCATTTTTAATAAGGTTATCAAACACTTGACGCAGATGATTTGGATCGCCCCAAAGATAAGAATAAGAGGTTTCTACTAGGAATTTTACCTTAATGGTGTCGATTGGATGGGCTAGTCGTAGTCCGGATTCGATAAGATCTTTTAAGGAGAAAAACGTCCTCTGAATATTGATAGGACGCGCATAACACAAAAGATCTTTTACGAGATGATTGAGCCGGTTAGTTTCCTCATCAAGAATGGAAAGAAGCGTGGAATAGTCTGTCTTAGAAAGATTTTCTTTTCTTAAATTGGCAACCGCATTGCTGATGATGGCCAGTGGATTTCGAACTTCATGAGCAATAACTGCGGCCAATTCACCGACAACAGCGAGTTGTTCCCGATGAGATAGCTTTTGCTCGAGTATAGCGAGATGATCGTATGCTTTTTTTAGCTCTCTATTCTTTATTTTTAACGCTTCATGGGATAATTCAAGCTCTCGAACGACAAGAAGGGAACGCTGTCCAAACATCATCATCGCTCCGAGTATAAAAACTGACCATCCTACTGCTAAAGTGGATAATTGAGAAAGGATTCCAAATGCTCTCCCAATTTCCTGAATCAAAGAAACGGTTAATAGCATTGAACCGATAACTGTGGGTAAGACCTCTTGTTGCCCTAATAAATAGGACTGGGACAGGTAGATGAGCGAAAATGCGCTTGAAGCGAGGCCAAAAATATAGAAACAAAGATCGAGTGCATCGACAGGTGATTGCTCATGGATCCATTGTAGATCTTGAAAAAAAAGCTGACTGTTCGAATGTTGATAAAAAAAAATGGAACAACAACTAATAAAAATTAAAAAAAGATTAACAGAATAAGGAATCCATTTTGGATATTTTTGATAAGGTAAAAAATTTTCTTTATAGGCAAGAGTAAAATGAAATATGAAAGTGAATGCGAAAGCAAGCCCAATATGGCTAATCCATCGTGCTTTTAGTATCTCTTGGGGCGAGATGGCTGATTCGGCAATAGCTTGTGTGGTTAAGTATTCTACGAGTGAAAAACATAAGAAAGAAAAAATTAGATAATGAGATTTTTTGCGAGACTTGGCCCATAGAAAGGCAAAATAAAGACCTACAAGAAAATAAAAGACAGTGCTTTCTCTCCAAGCACTTTGTAGTGAAATCACGTTAGTGAATATACATGAGAGAGGGATGCAAAAGGAACAATGCTATTTATTTCTTAGGAGCGGTTTCCCGCCCCTAAGAATATGCCTTAAATTACATCGATTGTTTTAGTGGACTGGAAGCATCATGTTGAATCATGATCTCACGCTTGGTGGAATTCCAGTTTCCTTCGATTGTTTTCCCATCAGAACCTATTAGATTCATTTCGATAGAATAGGTTCCGTCACGTAGGTTATCGAGATAAAAAGGCGGACCAAATTTTTTGACTTGGGCGGAGAGCATACCGTCAATACCTGGTCCAGTGACCTGAATCTTGACTTGATTCCCATTCTCGCTCAGTGTGGTTTCAGGAGTTCCAGGATGCAGTTGGAAATCCACTAAGACATGATTGGCCATTGTCCCTTCGTATGTCCCTTTTGGACGACTAAAGATCAACGATGGCTTTTTAATATCAAAAGTGGATGCACCTTTTTTACCGATGTAAAACTCCCTAATCGCCAATGCGCCTTTTTGTTTAACAGACTCATGATTGGCTCTACCTGGGAAAGCGATCAATACGTGATGCCCCTCTGTAAGCATATCTTTTCCTATAACATCAGACAATTTAATCTCGTTGTTGAGATTATACACTGCTAAATAAGGATTATTGTCTAAAATGAGGTGAATATGCTGGCTGCCTTCAGCAACCTGCCAATTCTTTACATCGAGTTTGACAACAAAATCGCTCGCTTTTTGGAGAGGAATAACCTCGAAATTCTTAGGAGCTGTAATGTTGACCGTAGGAGTAGGGGATACGTCTGGGCTAGCAGCTCCTTCTGATAGTGAAACAGGAGGCAACGGTGCCGGAGCTGGAGGAAGGGGAGGAGGAGGAGTTTCTTTTACGAGCGGAGCCGGAGGGGGAGGAGGGGGAAGATTGTCATGAGCTCCTCCACATTGGAAAAGAGAAATGGAAGAGGAAATCACAAATAGAAAGGATAATGAACGACTCTTCATTGTATCTAACTCCTTACTGTAAATATATTTAAATCATTGAATAAAAGAGCAAATTATGCTCTAACCTTACACATACTTCTGCAAGCAATCGGATAACTTTATCTCATTCAGTCGTTGTAAAGTTAACATTAATGATTGCTATTTCTGTTTTTCTTTCATCACACTTCCTTCCAGCATCTAATACATTATTTAATGTTGCTCCGCAAACCCTATCTATTTGTATGTGCAAATCGACGCCTTTCTGGTCATCCGAAAGGTTCTTGTATGGATGCTGGATCGGAGCTTGTTTTAAATCATAAAGGGCTCTCTTCAAGCTGTGGGGTTATCTTCTTCGATTCGCGCGTGCATGCTCTTCAGGTTGTTTAGGTCTCTGTGAGACCAGTGGTTTCTATATCTTCAAGAGCCTGATCATCTGGTCTGATGGACACGTTAAGCAGACAGATGTAGAATAGATCGTGCAAGCATTAGCACAGACTTTTGATCCACTGAGGGGCTGCTCAAGAGCAATATTATTTATGATGTATGTTGGGTAGATCTCTAAGGAAATAGATTGACAGATAGATGACTCTCAATCGATTGCTTAAGCAATATTTTAGTGGGGTAATTCTGATATTGATTGCCTCTGCAGCATTTTTTGGGGCTCAAGGGATCACTCAGTTGATAAAAATATATATCAATGAAGACCAGATCCTTCTGAATTCGCCTGTATCTGCTGTGCGAAAACATCCCCTCAATATGCCTATTTTTCATTCTACAAGCGCTGATGCGATTCTGGAGAGAAATCCATTCGATTCGGTTACGGGCTCTCTTAAGAAAAATGCTTGGGAAGATACACAACAAGCCTCTCTTACATCTTCTGAATCTATTGATCCACTAGAGGCTCCTTTTTGTGATGGTGTTAAAGTCTTAATCATCGCAGCTTCTACAGAACCGGATTGGTCTTTTGTAGCTCTCTCAGCTGGAGGGGATTCAAAGATTATTTTACAAAGAAAAGGAGATGAAATAGGAGGAAAAAAAATCGTTTTTATTGGGTGGGATCGCGTTTTCCTGGAAGGGCATGCAGGGCTTTGTCAAGCGGTTATGTTTCAAGACGCCTCTGCCTCTTCGCCGATTGCTTACTCATCTTCACGGTTCTCTCCATCTTCTGCAGGGGTGGGTGTGGAGAGAGATTCTCTGGCCAGTGAAATTGCTCAAGGGATTGTTCGTCTTACCCCGACGGAATTCAATATTGATCGAAGTGTAATCGATAAAATACTCGAAAATCAGGCTGAATTTATGAAACAAGCGCGTATTATGCCGGAGCAGGAAGATGGTAAAACGGTTGGTATCCGTCTTTTGGGCATCAAACCTGACACCTTGCTCGGAATCCTGGGGATGCAAAATGGGGATCGCCTGGAGGCGATCAATGGATTGGATATAGCGAGCCCTGAAAAAGCATTAGAGGCCTATGCGAGATTGAGAACAGCAGATCACCTTACTATTCAGATGAATCGGCGTGGACAACCTGTTACAATCGACTACAATATCAAGTGACCTCATTGAACTCGTGCTCGGGTATAAGAACATCTGTTTGTCTATGTTAGGTGATATGGAAAGCAATTAATGAACCTCTTTAAGTCTATTCTTATCTGGAGATTCCTCCCTTTCCTTCCCTTGTTGAGCGCAGCAGCCGAGCCATCTCTTTCTCCTAATCTTAGCATGCCCGATCCTGGATTTACAGCGCGCAAGCCTGGTAGGCAACTTCCTAAAAAGAAACTCGTGGAGAAGGAAGATACAAGCACCTCTTCTCTCCCACAGTTTAAAAAGACCATTCAATTTATTCCCAAAGGTCCTAATTACCGCGTCTCTTTTTCGCTAGAGGAGGCTGATCTGCCTGAATTAGTACGCGTAATCAGTAATCTAACAGGCAAGAAATTTATTTTTGGGGGAAAGCTAAGAAATATTAAAGCGACTGTCTATGCCCCTCAAAAGATAACAGTAGCAGAGGCTTATAAGACCTTTTTGTCTATCTTGGAGACCAATGGATTGACAGTTATTCCTGATGTTAATGATCCCAATTTGCTGAAGATTGTAGAGAGTTCCAATGCTGCTTCACAGCCAATGCCTATCTCTTTACCTTCGGATGTAATGATCGGAGGGGATCAATATATCACCCGTCTCCATCGACTAAGCCGGACGTCCGCTGAAGAAGTTGCTCATTTATTGGGTCATTTTAAATCAAAGGATGCTGATATTACGGTCTATGCTCCTGGTAATCTGCTGATTATTACCGATCTCGCATCGAATATTCAAAGGATGATGAAAATCATCGAGGAAATTGATGTGGGGAGTGCCGGCGATCAGGTGTGGATTGAGCCGATTCACTATGGCTTGGCTTCTGATGTAGCAACTCGCATCAACGAAGTGTTCGATCTCAAGGCTGCAGGAGGGGCTGTCAGCAAGTCCATCTCTAATGGAACGGTTAGTTCGGTGGGAGCTGCGGATATTCATATTGCAAAGGTCGTGGCTGATGTACGAACCAACTCACTTCTTATTGTAGCAACAGAGCGGGCTTATCTTCAGATTTTAGAATTCTTAAAACGCCTTGATATCCCTGAAACAGAAGGGGGAGAAATCCATGTCGTTCCGTTACAGCATGCGGATGCGACGGACCTTGTCAAAACGATCCAAGAGATTATGTCAGGCACTGGAGAATCCAGCGGAAGCAGTAGCTCGAGCAGCAGCAGTAGGGGAGGAAATCCCATCACGAATGTCTTTGAGCGAGCGGTCAAAGTTAGTGCGGATAAGGCGACGAATTCCTTGATTGTTACTTCTTCAAATCATGATTACGCATCTCTTCGCTTGGTCATCGATCGTCTGGATCAAAGGAGAAAGCAGGTCTTCATAGAAGCTGTGATCATGGATCTTGCGATTGAGCGGTTCGATAAGCTCGGATTTAATTACCATTTCGGTGATGCAGTAGGGAAATCGAATAATGCCAATGATAATACATTGATTGCTGGTGGTCTTAATCCCGTTAAAACACTTGGCCCTTTGGTAAGTATGCTTGGAGGTGATCTGCAAGGGGCGGCTTTGGGTGTTAGAGGTCCTCAAATCCCGAATACGAATGGATTAATTGCCCCTGGTATTTCGATTCCTGCTTTTGGAGCAATCATCACTGCGTTGGCTACGGCGGGAGACTCAGATACCTTATCGACTCCCCATATTCTGGCCACTGACAATGTGCCCGCTGAAATCAGTGTAGGAGAGAACGTCCCCCTCCAGCAAGCAAGTGGGATGAGCTTACCCCTTCCGACCGCAGGTGGATTAAACCCAGCTACAGCAGGAGGATTAGCAGCGGCTGGACTTGCTGGCTTGAGTTCTTTTGGCGGGTTTGGCTTTACACCCCCTAGACAAGATGTAGGTGTTAAGATTAAAATTACTCCTCATCTCAATGAATCCAATGAAGTAAGGCTTGAATTAAGTGAAGAGATCAGCGACGCGAAGGCTCCAGAAGGGACGCTTCAAGTTGTGCCTCTGACCAAGCGGACAGCAACTACTCAACTTGTTGTGCGGGATCAAGAAACGGTTGTGATCGCTGGTTTGATGCGGAACCGAATCCTAAAAAGTCGGTCTAAGATTCCCATTCTGGGGGACATTCCTCTGCTAGGGGCACTGTTCCGAAATTCGGAGAACAGAACCTCAAAAAGTAACTTGGTACTCGTTCTTACCCCTTATATCATTCGCGATCAAAACGATTTAAGGACAGTATTTGAACGGAAAATGCAAGAACGTCAAGAGTTGCTCGACCACTATTTCGTTTTCCGCGGTTCGGATTATCAGCCTCCTAAAGACTATTCACGTACCAATGGAGTCGTAGAAGAAATTCGGCAGTCCTATATGGAAATAGAAGAGAAGAGAAAATTGGATGAACTCGGGAAGAAACCAGGAAAACCCAAAACGCATTCTCCTGGTCAGCCGTTGGGGGTGGCTCCTCTTTCTTCCCCTTCAGAGGGGAGCGCTCCTCATCTTCAAAAGAAAAACGTTGGACTCTCTTCTGAAGATAAAGAGAATTAGAGGAATTGAAGATGGAACCGCAAAGGTTTTTAGGTGAGATTTTTGTCCGACGGGGTTTGATCCCAGAAGATCGGCTGAAGCCTCTACTGGATATTCAACAAGAAAAGAACACGGATCTGACGGATCTGATCGTCCATATGAATCTAGCAGGAGAAGAGAAGATCGCTTGGGCGATTGCTACAGAATTAGGGCTGCCTTATCTTGAACAGCTCGATCCAGAGCAGGTAGTTACTTCACTTACTACCTGCGTCCCCATTACCTTTTCTAAGAATCACAAGTTGCTCGTCGTAGGAGAAACAGGCTCTTCCATTCAAGTTGTGTGTGCGGATCCTTTGGATGTCATGGCGATCGACAGCTTACGTTTGCTGTTCCACAAATCGATTGAGATTCTTGTAGCGAGCTCTCAAAATATTATCAATGCGATTAACCGAGTCTATGAACGCAGAGTAGGGGAGAGCCAGCTCGAAACCGATGAGTCCATGCAAGATGAAGAGGGGATAGATGATATCCTTGATTCAGATGATGAAGCTCCTGTGATCCGATGGGTTAACTCGCTTTTTCTTCAGGCGATGAAAGAAAGAGCAAGCGATATTCACATCGAGCCCGAGGAAAAAGAGGTGATTGTTCGATATCGGATCGATGGGGAGCTATATATCGCACGTAGGGCACCCCGCGCTTTTCTTCATAGTATTATTTCGCGTATTAAGATTGAAAGCGCTCTCAATATTGCTGAAAAAAGACTTCCTCAGGATGGACGTGTCACCAAAAAAATTGCTGGAAAGAGCTTTGATATAAGAGTGAGTACCATCCCTACAAGCCGTGGGTATGAACGCATCACCATGCGTTTATTGAATAAATCCAGTGTCTTGTTGGACCTCACTGATTTGGGATTCAGCCCGCGTGATTACGCTTTGATCGATCAATTAATTCGAAGGCCTGATGGCATTATTTTGGTGACAGGGCCTACTGGTTCTGGAAAAACAACTACCCTCTACGCGTGCATCAACCGTATCAATCAGCCGAATGTGAATATCCTCACAGCAGAGGATCCAGTGGAGTATGAAATCCCAGGAATTCACCAGGTGCATGTCCAACCTAAAATTGGTCTTACATTTGCCAGTGCGCTCCGTTCCTTTCTTCGACAAGATCCTGACGTTGTTATGGTTGGAGAAATTCGAGACAAAGAAACTGTAGAGATCGCTATTAACGCATCGCTCACAGGGCATTTGGTTTTGTCTACAATTCACACCAACGATGCAGCAGGAGCAATTACTCGCATGATCGACATGGGGGTGGAGTCGTTTCTTCTCCGATCCAGTGTGATAGGAATTCTCGCTCAGCGATTAATCCGAGTGCTTTGCGAGCATTGTAAGCAGTCGAGGCCGATTGAAGCCTTTGAGCTGGAGGAGCTTGGTTTGTCTCCTGACCGTGTTGCTTTGAGACAATTGAGAAATAAGAAAGGGGGCTCTCGTTATTACCCCAAGGAAATGACTGAACCCGATATTCTTGATCTCGATTCCCAAGCACGTCCTCTTATCTACGAGCCAAAAGGATGCTCTCGATGTGGTAATACAGGGTTTTTGGGCCGACGTGGAATCTACGAGATCTTGATGATGGATGATGTAGTCGGTCCCCTTGTTCTCTCGAAGGCAGATTCTTCCGCAATTAAGCGCACTGCTTGGGAGCAGGGGATGGATACATTGAGAGAAGATGGTGCGCGTAAGGTTCTTGCTGGTCTCACTTCTGTAGAGGAAGTTTTAGCAGCGACTCAAGAGGATGTGGAAGCGGAGCATATTCCCACTTCAGTTTCTCAGGTGAGCTAGCCGATGGCTGTTTTTGAGTATCGTGGCATTTTAAGCGCAACCGGAAAACAGGTGCGGGGGGTTCGTGATTCTGATCACATCAGGAGTTTGCGGGCCATTTTAAAGCGGGAGGGGGTTCTTCTTACCAGCGCATATGAAACGGCTTCTGGTCAAAAAACGCTTAAGCAGAGGGCTGAAATCCGTTCTTTTTTTGGCCGTGTGGGGAGTAAGGACATCACCATCCTGACCCAACAATTGGCTACCCTGACCAATGCTTCTATTCCTTTGGTTGAATGCATTACCGCTTTGACAGAACAGACAGAAAAGATTGAATTAAAAGGAATATTATCGCAGATACGCGATCAACTTAACGAGGGGAGTTCATTCGCTAAATCCCTCGAGCCTCACAAAAAGCTATTCTCTCCCCTGTACATTAACATGGTAGCAGCAGGGGAAGCCTCTGGGAGCCTTGAACAGGTCCTGGAAAGACTAGCAGACTATATGGAATCTCAAGGTCGGTTGCGGAGCAAAGTGAAGGCAGCCTTGGCTTACCCTATTCTTATGCTTGTGATTGGAGTCCTTCTCATCACCACGATGATGATTGTGGTGATCCCTAAAGTGACCAGTATCTTTGCAAGCATGGATCGCGATCTTCCTTGGTATACTTCGTTATTGATTGCCGTTTCCAAAACATTAGCTTCAAGTGAGGCAGTCGGATTTGTTCTTGCTTTGATTGCGGTTGTTTTAATAGGCAGCAGTAAGAGTTCTCATGTATTCTCCCTAACCAAGCCCAAAAGCTTATGGATAAGCGCGAGTTTATCAATTGGTGTGCTTTTGGTGATTGGTTTCTGCGTGGATTCTATCGTTTCTTATGGCAGCGGTATTGTGGTGGGTCTGCTCATCGGTTTAGGGGTGGTCCGCCTATTGGCCTATGTCAAAACAGCTTCCGGACGCCTGTGGAAAGACAGCTTCATTTTGCGCTTACCTATTTTTGGGAATCTGGTGCGAATGATCGCAATTGCTCGATTTTCTCGAACCTTAGCTACTCTCCTTAAGAGCGGTATCCCCCTCCTTAAATCGATGGATATTGTGAAAAATATTCTCGACAACGCAAAACTTGAAAAAGTGGTTCAGGAGACCACCAATGCAATTCGAGAAGGGGAGTCGATTGCAGCCCCTCTGAAAAGAAGTGAGGATTTTCCTCCTGTTTTAGTCCATATGATTGCTGTTGGTGAGAAAAGCGGTCAACTGGAGCAAATGTTAGAAAATGCAGCGCGATCCTACAATCATCAAGTGGAAATTCAGATCCAAACGCTCACCTCTCTTCTAGAACCTTTTATGATTGTGGTTATGGGAGGAGCTGTAGGATTTCTCGCATTTTCTATCTTGATGCCGCTCATTCAGATGAACGAATTTTAATAAAATCCTTTTAAGAGATGCCAATTTTTTTTGAATGGGAGCAGAAAGGCAGTCTTATTCGATCTTTAAAGCGAGTCCAACTTCGATTTCTGTTGCTCATCCTTCTCATTAGCTATGGTACATGGGTTTATCAACGGGAGAGAAAAATTGCACAAACTCGCCTGACCCACACCCGTATGGTGACCATTGCTCGTGCTCTTTCAGCGTATCGTGCAGATCACCGAGGTCAGTGTCCACCTACTCTTGAAGAACTTACGATTACGGGCTATTTGGGCTATCTGCCTCAGGACGCTCGGAATCATCCTTTCCATTTTATTTGCTTAGACCCGGAAGATCCTTTTGGATATCAAGTGTGGAGTGATCATTTTACTGTATTGAAGGAAAACAAAGAACTCGTTCCGTAATCCATACAATTTAGAACATTGAATGGAAGAGAGGGATTGTAATGAAAACAAATGTATTCAAACGACTCTACCTCGAGCGAGGGGTAACTCTTATCGAGGTTCTCATTGTGGTTACAATTTTAGCTTTGATCTCGGGAATTGCAATGGTAACGCTATTCCCTCGTTTAAAGGAAGGTCAAATTAAGACCACAAAGACAAGTGCCTTTGCAATAAGGCAAGCCGCACTTCAGTGGCGAGCTGAGCATCCAGAAGAGTGTCCAACCCCTCAACGTCTCGTTCAGGATAAAGTTCTTGATTCGGCTTCGAAGATTACAGATGCTTGGGATATGCCTTATAAAATTATTTGTGAAGATGAAGAGATCATTGTTGTCAGCTTCGGAACCGATAAAAAAGAAGGAACTGCAGACGATATCCGTATTCCTACCGCTGTTCCTGCTAAGCAGTAAGAAGAGGGAGGGGAACAATCGGTTCTTTCCTTCACCCATCGGAGAAAGAAAACCATTGTTTTTTAAGCAGAATGCTGCAGGGATGACTCTTGTTGAAATCCTCATCGCAATACTTCTGGTTGTTTTTATTTCAGCTAGTGCGATGATTGGGTTGGGTCAGCTGAACACAACCCGTCTCCATAAGAGTGCCACCATGTTAAGAGGAGGCATTCGAGTTGCGTTCACCAGAGCAATGACAGACGCGAAAAGCGTTCGTATGGTCTTTGACCTCGATACGCATACTGCATGGCTGGAGGAGGGGGGGGGACGCATGCTGGTTCAAATGCACGATAAGACAGGCACAGGAGGTGCCGATCCGGTTACAGAGATTGAAAAAGAAGCGGTCAAAGAAGGTGAAAAGATATTAAAAGGAGCTCACAACACGATTTCTTTTCATCCAATCAAAGATCTTGGATTTGAAGATCCAGAAACAGGTGAAGGGGTTAAACATTTAGAAAAAGGGATTAAATTTCGCTCTGTTCATATACAACATGAAGTTACACCTAAGACGCAAGGGAGAGCCTATCTCTATTTTTGGCCTGAAGGGATGACGGAGGAAGCTAGCATTCAACTCATGAGTTTGGATGCAAAAGATTCATCGAGTACACTCACGCTCTTAGTGTCCGCTCTTACAGGCAGAGTCGTTCTTGAAAAGGGTGCGATCGACCTCAAGCTGCTCGTTGAGGAAGACTCTACGGGTTTCTCTTTTTCCGACTGATCGATGCACATGCAGGGAAAAGGTGGTTTTTCGCTTCTTGAGGTGATGGTTGCAATCTCCATTCTAGCTCTCGTTTTGACAGTGATCACAACTGCACAGATAGGGGTCAGCGGAAGCAATCGCAACGCTACCAATCTTGGTGTTGCGATTACTTTAGGGCGCTGCAAGATGACTGAAGTGGAAGAGAAGCTCCTTAAATTCGGTTACCCTGAGCTTGATCAAAATGAAAAAGATGAAAAATGCTGCAAAGAATCAGAACAGGTGGGCTTCGTCTGCGATACCAAGATAGAAAGGGTGGAGCTCCCTTCACTCCCTTCCTCTTCTTCCAATGAAGATGGAGGGCTTTCTCTTTCTTCTCTCACTGGACTCATAGAAGGGGGGACCTCGTTACCTCCAAAAAGAGGAGATGGGCTTACTTCCCTTGCAGAACCTATTAAACAGCAGTTTGGAGGAGCTGCTGGCATTGAGGAGATTTTAAGTATGATGATGAAAATGGTCTATCCATCCTATAAGCCCATGTTTGAAGCCTCTATTCGGCGTGTTTCAGTCACGGTGCGATGGAAAGAAGGGGTTATGCAGAGGGATTTTCAGATTGCCCAATATGTGACCAATCCAGCCCAAGGAGGATTTTTCTCGAACCCGTTACCTATTCAGGATAGCCCTTTTACTCCTTCCACCCAACAAAGCAGTACTTCTTCTACGTTTTCCCAATAAATACTAGAAATGAGCAAGCGAACCAACCCTAGGCAGAGGGAATACGGAATGACTTTGCTTGAGATTATGATTTCACTCGCTATCTTTACGATGATAGCGCTTTTAACGTACGGCTCTTTTAATGCTCTGAGTCGGAGCTACCAAATCGAAATAACGCGGGGAGATCGATCCAGAGAAGCTCGCCGGGCCATCCTACGCATTGTACGGGAACTTTCAAGCGCATTTCTGTCCACTCACCAGCCTATGAATGCGGCTCTTGTCACTCGAGTGACAGCGTTCATTGGAGAAAATGGAGGAAATTTTGATAGGGTTGACTTTACGGCGTTCGTTCATCGTCATATAGAACGCGATGCAAAAGAGTCAGATCAAGCTGAAGTGGGATATTTCGTAAGACCAAACCCTAATCATCCTGGACAATTTGATTTGGTGCGAAGGGAGCAAACCCCTATCGACACAGAGCCAAAGCATGGTGGTATTCTCGATATTATGGTAGAAAATGTTGAGCTTTTTAATATCCGTTACTTTGATCCTTCCACGGGGAACTGGCTGGATTCATGGGATTCTCGTCAAGCTACAGGTCAATTGAATCGGCTCCCGTTTGAAGTTCAAGTGACACTAGTCTTGAAAGGAGTTCACCAAGGTTCTCCTTCTACATATATGACTAAGACGTTGATCCCTATTCAACAACCGCTGAGGCTAAGTTCAAGTCCGTGAAAGCCAGGCTTCCTAACCGTGGAGTGGCCCTTGTGATGGTATTGGCCATGATTTCTGTTTTGACAGTGATGCTGACAGAAATTCAAGATGAAGTCAGTACAGAAATGGCTGGTGCGATGGGTGATCGAGATAGCGTGCAAGCTGAATACCTAGCGCGAAGTGCCATTAATTTAGCTCGACTTTTGGTTGCAAGTGAGCCCACAGTGAGACAGTCTGTTGCCCCTCTCTTTTTGTTTTTACGGCAAACCCCCCCTCAAATTCCAGTTTGGGAATTCGCAGACTACTTGCTGGGAATGTTCAGCGATAGTCAAGGGGGCTCTTCTTTCACTCGAGTCACAGGGGCAGATCTTTCTAGTGGAAAGAATCTTAAGTTAGGGAACGGCTACTTTGAAATTTCTGTAGTCGATGAAGATCGGATGATCAATGTGAACTCCGGAGCTTCCAATGACATCGCTCATCTACGTCTTGCACGTCAACTGATGGGCCTTATGGCCCCTCCTCAGTATAATTCTCTTTTCGAGCAAGTAGACGAGCAGGGTGAAGTGCATGATCGCTTGCGCATTTGCCAAGCGATTATCGATTGGGCAGATGAAGACGAGCGTGCTTTTTCTTGCGACTTTCTTAACAACAATCGATCAAGCGGTGTGGAAGATAATCATTATTATGAGCTTCTTCCTAAGCCCTATCGGGCTAAAAACTCCTCTTATGATTCTCTAGAAGAGCTTCGTATGGTACGCGGTATTGGAGATGAGTTTTGGTCTACTTTTATTGATCCCGATCCTGCACAGCCCAGTAAGCGCAACATAACCGTATGGGGTCAAGGAACCATCAATGTGAATACGGCAAGCCCTCAGACACTCCTTGCGCTTTTATGTTCAGGCTCACCCCAAGCAGATATATGTTTAGATGCCAATCAATCACAACTTTTCATCATGGCTATGACCATGGCACGAGGGCTCAGCATGGGAGCCCCTCTTTTTGGAAAAGCTGAAGACTTTATGGAGTCAATGAAAGGGAGGGGAGCGATGGGCCCAATCATGGAGCGTCTGGGATTAAAGCCAATTAGGTTCCTAGCGGAAAACGATTTTAAATTATCGATAGGTACAGAGAGCAAAGTATTCTCCATTTATGCTATAGGGATTGTAAAGAGGCACAAACGAGAAGTTCGTACTTCTATCCATGCGGTAGTCGATTTTCGTTCTGCCCTCTCTTTATTGAAACCCACAAATCACACAACTAACTCTGCAAGGGAGAGCGAAGATAATTCTAATCAACGAGCAAATGAAACAAAAACGGATTCTTACTCTCCATTACTCCCGACTACAGCAGGGAATTTTATTTACTACCGGATTCATTAATTAGGTTTGATTATCGATGCCATCCTCTCGGTGATCCTATTTGATCTTATGAGGGACTGAGCATTCGTTTCATAGGACTCGATAGATGGCAACCTGGTTAGGTATTGATATTCAAAAGAGAACTGTTAAAGCAACTGTTGTGCGCTCCAGGTACCGAAAGCTATCTCTTGAAGCGTTGGCTATCGAACAGATAGAGCCACCCTCTTCATCGATCAGCTCAAACAATTCTCAACGAATGAGCACAAGACATTTTCTTCCTCTGACCAATTCTTCATTTTCGAAGACGTTAGGGGAGACGATTAAAAGAGCGATCGCTTCTCTTCTATTGAGTTCGGATGTTTTACAGCAGGATGGAATTGCGATTGCTCTTCACGGTAGCCAGACTGCTATCCGCAACATTGTCTTTCCACTCCAGACTAAACGCCGACTCAAAGAAATATTGCCTTTTGAATTAGAAGGAGAACTCCCTTTTGATTTATCAGAAGCGGTCTTTGATTACCGCATCCTTGATCAACGGAAGGACCCTTCTTCACTTTCTCTTATCGTTGGAATCGCTCGCATTGAAATCGTCAAGCGATGGATTGAAATGGTGCAGCAGGCCATTGCTGTTGAACCTCATGTGGTTGGTGTTGGAGCGTTTCCTCTAGTACACTTATCTCCTTTTATTTCAAAACAATCTCAAGAAGAGCCAATTGCCTTTTTAGACCTGCGCCAAGAAGATTCGGATTTACTGATTCTCGTTAATAATAAACCTGTATTTGCGCGAACACTCTCCTCCGGAACCAACCATCTTTTGGATGGAAGCACTCTTCTCACTCACGATTTTTCTCTATCCATGGCTGGTTATCAAGCTGCTGGAGGGGTGCTGCCGGCCCAATTAATCCTCTGCGGGGATGCTATCCATTCGCTCGATCAGCTGTCCGAACAATTTAAAATACCTACTGAAATTTTCAGTTTATCCAATTCAGAAAAAGGGGAACGGCTTCTCTTGAATGAGACAATCAACCCAGGAGATTTGCCAAAATTTGCTAAAGCGATTGGACTAGCGCTTAGTCTAAGAACAAATTCTCAAGCATTAAATTTAAGGCAAGGAAGCTTGGCTTACGAGCGAAAATTTGAATGGCTCAAAACGCAAATTCCTGTATTGGTAACGATGGGATTGATCGTATGGCTTCACCTCCTGTTCTCTCTAGGAGCACACATGTATGTCGCTTCTAAGGAAGAAAAAAGGTTAGTTGATAGCCTATCTGCAGTAACGCGGGAGGTACTAGGGGAGGAGACGCAAGATGCTGTCCAGGCGAATGAGCTCCTTTCCTCCTTGATGAATATTCAGGATCAAGATCCGATGCCTCATGCAGATGCGTTTGATGTAATGGTACGACTTGCTGAGGTAGTCCCTCCTTCCATGGTTCATAATATTGAAGAGTTGGATGTGCAGAAAGGTCGAGTCGTTGTTCATGGAATTGTCAGTTCTATTCCTGAAGCGCAAGCGATTGCTAGTTCTTTAAGCAAGTTGGCCTGCTTTTCAGACGTAAAGATCGCTAGCACCCATCAGGCAATAGGGAGTGAGCGTCAAAAATACACACTGGAATTTGAAATTAAGTGTCCTATCGATGTAAAAAGTAAAAAGAAAGAAGGGATTATGACTGCATCATTAACACATGTTTCCTCTAAAAAAGGAGAAAAGTGAAGTGAAATCATTAACTTCTCTTTTCTTTTGGTCTAATCCCCAAATAAGGCGATGGGTTTTAATCATAGGATGGAGCTTGGCTAGCCTTTTGATAGTAGGCTTACCCTTGGGTTTAGTTCTATCCATTCACCGTACAGAAACTTATAACAAAGAAATGAGGACGACTCTTCAGTCCATTGTGAACGCGCGCCCTAAGATCTATGAGCAGAATCTCAAAAATGAGCTCGTTCAAAAACGATATCAAACTCCGGCTCCACCTTTGGCTGGCTTTTTAGAACAAGTTGCAAGCACTCAAAAAATACAACTGAGTGATTCTTTCGATCATTCTCCCGTTCCCATTGGAAAGTATTATACTGAGCGTTATACACTAGTGCACCTTAAGCGTGTAAGGATGGGCTCGCTCGCTCGCTTCTTTGAAACAATTGAGAACAGCGGAAGTCCAATTGTTCTTTCGAAATTGAATATTAAGAAACGAACGGGAGAGCATGATTCTTATGATGTAGAAGTAGGTGTCTCTGCATTTGATCGCGTCGAACAAAAAAAAGAAAGTTCTCTGAAAGCCAGTAAGAGCCCATGAAATTCAAAAAAGCGGTTGTGGGGTACGCGTATGTCTTCTTTTATTTGTTCTGTCTACTTATTTTTTCAGTATTGATATTCCCTTATGCTCGATTGAAACAAAAGCTTGAACTTCTCCTTCAAAATAAAATTGTAGATGCGAGTTCTTCACCTTCCCCTCCAGACGTTCACGTAGAAATAGGGAATATGAGGTCTTATTGGCTATCGGGATGGCGGTGGGAAGATATTAATATTCGTTCGACTCCTCTCGACTCAAAAGAAGAACCCTGGGAGATCACCATTGCAAAAGCGACTCTTCGCCTTTCACTTTTCCCGCTTCTATGGGGGCAAAGAAAAATTGATGCAGTTGTTCATATCGCTGTAGGCTCGATTGAAACAGAATGGATAACTGCATCGAACTGGCAGCGCGTTGTTGTTGAAGTGAGTGAATTTGAATTGTCTCATGGCGGCTTTCTTAAATCTTTGTTAGGTCTTCCTATTGAAGGGAAAATAGCAGGTCGGGTGGATCTGAAAATTCCACAAAATGATGTTAAAAAGGCGGAAGGAGAGATTGCTTTCGAAGCTTCTGAGATTATCGTCGGAGATGGACGAGCAAAGATCAAGGACACACTCGCGCTTCCCCCTATAAAATTAGGTTCGTTTAAACTAAATGCAGAAACGAAAGAAGGGGTAGTCAAGCTATTAAAGTTGAATACAAGCGGTAATGATGTGGACTTACAAGCAGAAGGTCGTCTTTATTTGCAGGATCCTTTTCTTAAATCCACGTTGGATTTACAAGTTCGTTTCCGAGTCAATGATATTTACAAGAAAAAAAGTGAAATCGCTCAAAGTCTCTTCGGAGCCCCTAATTCTTCCATCCCGGCTCTTTTTGATCTCGTTGATCCTAAGGTTAAGCAAGCAAAAAGAGCAGATGGATTCTATAGCTGGCATGTGAGAGGCCCTTTTAAACAAGTCGATGTACAACCAATTCGTGCCTCCTCCGCTTCAGGATTACGATGAATCAAACGATGATACATACTTCAGCAAAAGCCGCGCTTCACCAAGATAAGAAACGGATACTTATCCTAGGAGGAGGAGCTCGAGAGCACGCACTGGCTCAACGATTGGCGATGGAAACAAATCAAGTGCTTGTGGCTCCTGGCAATGCTGGTACTGCACAAATTGCAGAAAACCACAACGTAAATCTGGAAAAGGTAGATGAGATTGTAGAGTTGGCTTCTCGTCAACGAGTTGATTTTGTTGTAGTTGGGCCAGAGCGACCTCTCACTCTTGGAGTCGTCGATGCTCTCCATGCCCGTGGGATCTGTGCTTTCGGGCCTTCATCAGAAGCGGCCCGCCTTGAAGGTTCCAAAGCGTTTATGAAACAGTTTGCTTTGCGACACAAGATCCCCACAGCTCCTTTTCGAATTTTTTATAATTCTCACGCTGCTCGAGCCTACGTCACAAGCGCAAATCACACTATGGTTATTAAAGCAGATGGGCTCGCAGCCGGAAAGGGGGTGTTTCTTGCCTCCAATCGTGAAGAAGCGCTTGCAGCGATTCAATCCATTATGGAGGATCGTATTTTTGGTGAATCCGGCAATGTAGTTGTGATTGAAGAGATGCTTGAAGGGCAAGAGATCAGCTTTCATGTTGTTTCTGATGGCAAGCGCTATGTGCCACTGATTACTGCTCAAGATCATAAGCGGATAGGAGACGGTAACCTGGGTCCGAATACGGGAGGGATGGGGGCTTATGCTCCTGTTCCTTTTGTGACAGAAAGTCTCTACAAAACAATTCTCACCGCAATTATCGAACCGACTCTCAGAGGAATGGCGAAAGAGGGGATTCCATTTCGGGGAGCTCTTTTTGCAGGTCTTATGATCCAGCAAGGTAAGCCTATGCTGTTGGAGTATAACGTGCGTTTTGGAGATCCTGAGGCGATCGTTATCCTCCCTTTTTTTACAGGGAGCTGGACATCTCTATTGGAACAAGCTGCTCGAGGTGATTTGCGTTCCGTACAAGGCGAGATTTGTCAAGGAGGAGCTCTCTGTATCGTAATGGCCTCTGAGGGATATCCCACGCTTCCGAGATTAGGAGATCGAATTGAAGGGCTTAATCATCCACTTGAGCCTGAAGTTTCTGTCTTTCACGCAGGGACTGCGTATGCTGATGGAGAAATTGTGACCGCTGGGGGGAGGGTATTGACGGTAGGAGCTTTTTCTACTTCCTTACAGGACGCTTCTTCCCTTGCCTATAAGGCTGTTTCACACATTCGATGGAAGGGAGAATACCACCGTTCTGATATAGGAAGAAGCTCTACAGCTGCCTTTTAGTGGAGCTCTAACCACTGGTTTGCAAGCAGGAGGGAAGATAAATAAGAAAGAAAATGAAGACAAGTAGTGGCGAGCAGAGCAATTCATGCTTAATGGTATTCTAATCGTTTTGTAGTTCGTTTGTGTTGTTTTGTACTAGAATAAAAATAAGCATGTGTGCTTGGAGGCCAGATCGAGGTTAATTATGGCGGATAAAAAGGGTTCCACTGGGGGGAGGGTAAGTGATGACGAAGTGCAATTTAGAGAAGAATTACCTATCCTTCCCATTCGCAATGCAGTCTTGTTCCCGGGAGCAGTTGCTCCCTTTGATGTTGGGCGTGAAAAATCGGTTGCTCTTGTAGAAGATGTTGATAGTCTCTCGACCCCTGTGATTGCTATTTTTTCACAGAAAGATCCATCAATGGACGATCCGGGGGAACATGATCTACATCAAGTGGGATGTGCGGCTCGTGTATTGAAGGCTCTCAAACACAGCTCAGGCAACTATTCTCTCATTTTGCAAGGCTTGATGCGTATTCGTCTGGGTGAGGTTTCTCAACACGCTCCTTACCTCAAAGCAAAAACAATCAAGATGGAAGAGACAGGGGTGGATGACGATGAGGCGGAGGCGCTTGCACTGAGTTTGCGTGACATCGCTAAACAAGTTATCCAACTGATGCCTGAGTTACCTCGAGAAGCCGGCTCCTTGATCGATTCCATTCAACTTCCAGGAGCGCTTGCAGATCTCGTTGCAGCAAATCTAGATGCTCCTGTGGAGGAAAAAGCATCGTTATTAGAGACACTCGATGTCAAAGAACGGATGCGTAAGGTTCTCCGTCTTCTCACACGCCAACTTGAAATATTAAAAATGAGAGAACGCATCAACTCTCAAATCAAAGAGGAGATGGGGAAAAATCAGCGAGAGTATGTCCTACGTCAGCAGCTCAAGGCAATTAAAGAGGAGCTGGGTGAGGATGAAGGAGATCAAGGTGATTTAGACGGATTAGAAGAACGGATCGCCAAAGGACACCTGCCTGGAGAAGCGGAACAAGTCGCTAAAAAACAGCTTAAAAGACTTCGAAACATGCAGGTTGGTTCAGCGGAGTATACGGTTATAAGGACCTATTTAGATTGGATCTTAGATCTCCCTTGGCATATTCAAACAACTGATAACTTGGAGATCGAAGCAGTTCGAAAGGTGCTCGATGAGGATCACTACGGACTTGAAAAAGTCAAAAAGAGGATTCTTGAGTATTTAGCTGTTAGAAAGCTCAAAAAAGATAAAAAGGGTCCTATTTTGTGTCTTATTGGTCCTCCTGGGGTAGGGAAGACATCATTGGGGCGAAGTATTGCGCGTGCGCTGGGCCGTAAGTTTCATCGCATCTCTTTGGGAGGAGTGCATGATGAGGCTGCCATTCGAGGTCATCGCCGTACCTATGTGGGTGCTTTGCCCGGACAAATTATTCAGGGCATGAAAAAAGCCAGTACCATTAATCCCATCTTTATGTTGGATGAAGTAGATAAAATTGGACACGACTTCCGAGGGGATCCAGCTGCTGCTTTGCTAGAAGTGCTCGACCCAGAGCAGAACAATGTTTTTGCAGATCACTATCTAGAGATCCCTTATGATCTCTCTCATGTGATGTTTATCGCCACTGCTAATGTTGTTGATCCCATCCCTGCACCTCTGCGTGACCGAATGGAGATTTTAGAGATTCCAGGGTACACACGGCGGGAGAAATTAGCAATCGCGCAGCAACACCTGATTCCTAAGCAACTTGAAGAACATGGGATTACCCAAGAACAGCTTCAGTTAAAGGATTCAGCAATTGAGGTTATTATTGATGACTATACGAAAGAGGCAGGAGTTCGTGCGCTTGAGCGTCAAGTAGCCGCTGTGATTCGCAGTGTTGCTGTCAAAATTGCAGAAGGGGATCTAGCCCATCGCATTATCGAGACAGCAGATCAAGTCGCTGAATCGTTAGGGCCTCAGCGATATACAAGCGAAGTTGCAGAAAGAACGGAGGAAAGCGGTGTTGCGACAGGGCTCGCCTGGACAAGCGTAGGAAGTGAGATTCTATTCATTGAAGCGACGCGGATGTATGGAACTTCTAAGCTCCAGTTAACGGGTCAGTTGGGGGACGTTATGAAAGAATCTGCCCAGGCTGCTCTTTCTTACGTCCGCACCAATGCTGAAAAATACGGAATTTCTAGGGATTTCCTTGAAAAAAGCGATATCCATATCCATGTCCCTGCAGGAGCGATGCCGAAAGATGGTCCAAGTGCAGGCGTAACGATGTTCACGGCGCTTGTTTCCATGCTAACGGGTATAAGAGTCCGCCATGATGTTGGTATGACAGGAGAGATTACTCTCCGTGGTCGCGTGCTTCCTATTGGTGGTTTTAAGGAGAAGGTGCTTGCTGCTCACCGAGCTGGTATCAAACGAGTGATCGCTCCAGAGAGGAATAAAGCTGATCTCGAAGAAGTTCCTACTGAAGTTAAAAATGAACTTGAGTTCGTATTCGTCACGCATATGGATCAAGTGCTCGAGGCAGCTTTGGAAGAAAAACTTGTGCGTCATATCCATTCTGAGCCGGTTGAAAATAAAGATTCCTCTCTTCTTCCTTCCTCTTCTAACTGACAAAGAGCAGTAAATTCAGGGGAAAGAGGAGAGCTTGATATGTTCAGCGGCAGGGGCATCTTCTTGTAGGAAACGTGCCACAGTAGTGTTAAAAGCAGGAGTAATGTCGGTCGCAAAGATTTTAATTTTCCCTTTTTGGCCCCCATTCTTTTTTTTGAGGTTACAACGCATCAGCAGTTTGGATGCCTCATGAGCTACTGCGGTTGCGCTATCGATCACTTGCACGTGAGCACCGATCTGCTGTTGAGCAATTTGCTCAATCATGGGTTGGAGCAGAGGATAGTGGGTGCAGGCAAGAAGGATGACGTCTATCTGGGCTTGACGGAATGGCTTGAGGTATTCTTGTATTGTGAGCTCTGCGATCTTTCCATCTGTCCACCCTTCTTCTGCAAGCGCGACCAAGAGGGGGGCCGACTGATCGATCACCGTTACATGCGGGTTATAAGTGCTTATCATCCGAGGATACGCACCTGAACGGATTGTTGCTGCTGTCCCTAGTACTCCAATCCTGCCTGTCTTCGTAGCATAAACAGCTAGTCGAGCGGTCGATTCAATAACTCCAAGAATAGGAACATCAATTGCTCGTTTGAGCATATTTCCCGCTATCGCGCTAGCGGTATTACAGGCAATAATGATAGCTTTCGCGTTCTTGGAAACGAGACAACGAGCGCATGAGAGTGCATACTGCGCGATAGTTGTTTTGCTCTTTGTACCGTAAGGAACGTGTGCAGTATCTCCTAAATACAGGATGTCTTCTTCAGGGAGATAGGAGCGAAGCGCTCGTACCACAGTGAGTCCACCAAGGCCAGAATCGAAGACACCTAACCAGCTGTTGGATGGGAAGCGAAGAGAAGATGTAAAAAGATCGTTCATATCAGTGAACAGATAAGAGGCTCATTTCCTTCCGAGCATCTGCGACCATAGCGAGGACAGCCATGCGCACCCCTATCCCTGCTTTCGTCTGCTCTAGAATGACACTATGAGGTCCATGGATAACTTCTCTATCCAACTCGACACCAAATTGGACGGGGCCTGGATGCATTACAATCACATCTGGTTTTGCATGCTGAAGATGGAAAGGAGTAAGACAAAAAGCACGGCCATAATCTTGAAGAGAGAGAACCGCTTGATCCTGAATGCGTTCCGCTTGAACGCGGAGCATCATGATCACATCAGCACCTTGAATAGCGGACGTGAGGTTATCGTAGATTTCAATATGAGGACCAAGTCTATCTGCCTTTTTCGGTAGGAGATTTCGAGGACCACAAAGGCGCACCCTTACCCCCATACGGCTAAGCAACATCGCATCTGAACGTGCAACCCGTGAGTGAAGAATGTCTCCGCAAATAGCCACTGTGAGACCGTCTAATCTCCCTTTTTTGCGTCGAATGATGAAAGCATCGAGAAGAGCCTGCGTAGGATGTCCATGCATTCCGTCCCCCGCATTCACAATAGACATTTTTGTGTGAGAAGCGAGAAAATGAGGGGCCCCTTCTGATGGATGCCTTAGGATGATCATCTGTACATTCAGCGCCTCAAGGTTTTTGATCGTGTCGAGAAGGCTCTCCCCTTTTGTAAAGCTCGAAAATGAGCTGTTGAACGATAAAAAATGAGCTCCTAGCCCTTTTGCTGCAAGCTCAAATGAAATGCGTGTTCGCGTGGAAGCCTCAATAAAGAGAGCCATCACGGTCTTTCCCTGGAGTTTAAGCTGATGATCTTTCAATGGAATCGTGTGATCGCAATAAGACTCTGCGGTATCCAAAATACGCTGGATTTGGTCCTCAGAGAGATTCTCAATTCCCAAAAGATGATATCCGTTCCACATCGAAAAGCACCTACAAGAACAAATGTTAAGTCACGATAAGATGGTGTTTGTTTTCTAATTGAGAAAATATTTATCTTCTTTTTTTTGCTGAGGTACCCATATCGTTGCTTCCTTGTTCTTATCAGAGGCTGCTCTTTCAGAAAAAGGAGCTGCATGAAGCGTATAGACTTTTGAGGATGAAGTTTTTGCCTGTTTTTTTTTGGAGTGTCGTCTTAGAAGGAAAAGT
The DNA here is from genome assembly GCF_001931505.1 of Pajaroellobacter abortibovis. NCBI lineage: Bacteria > Pseudomonadati > Myxococcota > Polyangiales > Polyangiaceae > Pajaroellobacter > Pajaroellobacter abortibovis. The sequence continues at coordinate 917,855 of NZ_CP016908.1, forward strand.
TTTATTGATGAGAAAGGCGATCGAAGGGAAAAGGGAGAGCTATACAGAAAACCTATGAGCGCTCCTATTAGAGGAGATACAGGCCCTTCTGTTAATTCCAGAGGATAAATCAGATCAAGCAAGCTAACCCCAAGTATACACCACGCAAATTGGGCTCCTGTCATAGGGATGAAAAAGAAGAAGCGCAGAGGAGTTGTTTTATTTTCACAACCCCACGCTACAGCAGCCCCTGCCAGCGCTGCTCCTGGTCCAAAGAGAAGATCGGATGTGGAAGGGACGATAAGCCCCCAACCTATCGAAGCGGCATAACCTAAGACTAAAGTCAGCATAAGAAATCTAGCCAGTCGAAAGCTACCCCATCTTTTCTCCAGAGCAGGACAGAATAAATAGAAGCCAAATAAGGAAAAGGCAAAGTGATAGAAATGATAAGGATAAGTTAAAAAGCCTGCTGTCAATAATCTCCATAGCTCCCCATGGAGGACAGCATGTGGGCGACAGGCTAACTTCTCAAAAAAATGGTAGCCGTCTGGAAAACAACGGAAACAAAGCGTTCCCATAGGCCCAAGAATCCCTACACCAAGAAGGATAGTTTTGGTTGTAGGAAGAAGAGGAGGCAGAGTGTTCCTATCAAACATTGAATCGCTTGTACTCGGTTGGTGTTTTTTTGATTTTAGCATCATCTCATTACTTAATAATGATTAATGTGAAGAAGAAAGAGGAGAAAACGCAATGCAAGATGCAGGCACTTTCGTGTCTTTAGGATAGACAACTGAACAGGTTGTTGTACGACTTGCCTGAGCGGAAAAGTGAACAGAAGAGGGATCTTTCATCCAGGTTTCCTGCATGTGGTGTTGATCATAGTCAGACTTGGTGAACCCATCAAGACGAACAATGAGTTCTGGAGTAGATGGATTAAGATTTGTAAATATGGCATCTGCAAAGCAATCATACATACCGCTTGCGAGAAAGTTTTCTTGGGAGTCAAATACACGAACTAAATAGCGAAAAATTTGAGTCGGCTGGGTACCACATCCAACATGGGTAAAAAGAGATTCTGCCCGAATGACTATTGTTGGCTGAATTGGGGTTTCAAAGTAAGAGCGATCCCCACCCCCTCCACAGTGATTCGATAGAATAAGAGCTACCAAAAAAGACAAAGAAAAAGGTAGACGGGACCGTATTTTTTTTAAATAGAAACCAATCACATTTAAAAAAATGGATGCACTAACTTGAAAAGCGTGTTTTGGATACACGAATGAACACCGACCTGGACTTCTTAACAATGTTTTATCCATCCACTCTTTTCTCTGTTCTTTTTCTATGTTGAAAGCCGTAGGTGGTCTTCATGTTAATATCATCTCACTTTTCTCGTGACCCTCATCCCCTCGATCCTGTTGAACTTGTACTCCAAGCATCTCTCCCAGTGAAGGTGGTACTTCTCCTCCTCCTTCTTTTTTCACTATTATGTTGGTTTGTTATAGGGATGAAATCGTTTCAACTGCGTAAAATCCGATCCCAAACAGAAATGTTCATGAGTGTTGTGGATCAAACCCCCTCTCTTGTTGCGCTCAGTCATGGAGTTCATGCTCTTCCGATTTCTCCCTTTAGTCGAATTATCTCAGTCGCTGTAGAGGAATTAAAGCGGGTGAGTTCGGTGTCCACCAGTGACTGTCTTACAGAATCACAAATCGGACTCATTGAAGAGGCGATAAGAAGAGCCACTGCTCGCGAATTGGCCCATCTCGAATCGTGGATGGGACTCCTCGGAACAATCGGTTCGACTGCACCGTTCATTGGCCTTTTCGGCACTGTTTATGGGATTATGGATGCATTCTTAAGTATTGGAACAGAACAAAATGCTACGCTTGCTGTGGTCGCACCTAAGATTGCTGAAGCTTTGATTGCCACGGCAGTCGGTCTGGTTGCAGCTATCCCAAGCGTTATGGCTTTTAACTATTTTAGTCGAAAGATTCAGCTGTTGGGGGAACAGGTTGAAGATTTTACATTTGTTTTGATAGCGCACGCGTATGTAAAGGTGGACACGTGAAGGTAAAACATTCAAAAAATGGACGGCTCCATTCACGCATGCAAGCCATACATGAGATCAATGTAACTCCTTTGATTGATGTCATGCTTGTTCTTCTTGTGATTTTTATGGTGACAGCTCCTATGTTAACTGCAGGTGTTCGGGTAGACTTGCCCAAAACGAAGAGTGCACCTCTCCAAGCTGATCACACGAAAAGCATGATTACAGTGACACGCGATGAGCAAATCTATCTAGGTAAAGACGAGATTACAGATGCTTTAGAAGAAAAATTGACCACCAATTCCCGCATCCAAGAAGAAAAAGAATTATTCATTCAAGCAGATGAAGCTGTTCGCTATGGAGCTGTTTTGCGTGTCATGGCAGCAGCCCGCAGTGTAGGGGTTGAAAAGATAGGAATGGTCACCAATCCTACAAGCTCCCCCTAAGTAATGATGGATCCGCTTATTGAACAAACCTTAGAAAGACAGAAAGCAATCAAAGTAGGTATTTCTGTCACCCTGGGAATCCACGCTCTCCCTCTAGTTGGATGGCAAGTGCTTCACTTAATGCACGTGCCGCTTTCCCCTGTGCCTGATTATGTCTCTTCCTCAAAACCAAGTATTGCTGCAGCCTTGGTTCATATGGAGAGAGAACAAGCATCTCCATTAAAAGGAGAGCAGCCTGTACCTCAAACAGAACTACCTCCCGTATCTCCTTCTAATTCTGTGCTTCCCCCGGAGGAGATGGCTTCCATTCAAGCGCAAGACAATTTAAACAAAGAGCCATCGATTCATAAAATACCAGAGAAAATCATGGATGCAGGTGCTGTCAACCCCCGTGTTCTTGCAAGCCCTAAATCCACAAGTAAACCTGCACCCTCTTCTTTGCCTTCCTCTTCAGTCGCTTCTTCAGAAAAAGGGGTTACCTCTGACCTGACCAAGCTGATTGCTCACAGTAGTCTGTTCGCAGAGGAGCAAATGAAGGGGCAATGGCAGGGAGATGTCGATCGAATGGGAATTGCTCAAGGAGGAAAAGGAGGGGGAGACCCCAACGCCAAAAAACAAGGGGATGAATACTCAGCTCGACTCAGTCAGTTCTTTCATGAGCGATGGCAATATCCTATGTTGATCTCTCAAGAGCAGGCCAATCATCTATGTGTGATTTATCGCATAACCGTGAACCAGAAGATGCAAATCTCAAGGGTGGAGTCTGCTCCTATTCGGAAGAGTGGTCATGAACTTTTTGATGATTCCGCTTTGTCTATGTTAATGAAGCTGTTGGAAGGAAGGGTTGCTTTACCTGAACCTCCCTCTTCTATAGAAAATCTTTATAAGGGACGGGTAATTCAAATTGTACTTTCGGGTAACCTTCAAGGGGATACGTCATCATGCAAGTAATTCAAATTACTATTGAGAAAAAGGTGACATTAGCCATCTTCTCTCTTTTCTTTTTTGTGATGTCATTTCAATCAAAGTCTTTTGCTGCCTCAACGCCTTCATCTGCTTCGTCAAATGAGGTGCCTACCGTGATGGTAACTGGGGGGAATGCTGCACTTCTCAAAGTGGCTTTGCCACCTTTTGAAGGGGATCCCACCCTGGCGCGTAAAGCATATGATACTGTGGCTCGCGATTTGAGGTTCCTAAATTTATTTCAATTTCTTGATCCAAAGAGTTTTCTGACAACCACGATCAAAGAAGAGATCCAACCTGCTTCATGGCGTAATATAGGAGCAGAAGCGGTGGTCCACGGTATTGTATCGAAAGAAGAAAAAAGAATCCGAGTTCTATTCCGTCTGTTTCTTGTTTCTCGTGGAGGTCAGCCTATCTTTAAACAAGGATTATCTATCCCTCTCTCTGAATCTCAACTTTATATTACTACTCATGAATTTGCGAATGAAGTGGTTCGGGTGCTAACCGGGACACGTGGCTATTTTGAGACGCGCCTCGTGTATAACGAAGTTAAAGGAAAAGGGATTTCCACTGTAGCGATGCATGGGAAAATTAACAAAGAGAAGACAGTTAGTCTCGTTGCACTTATGCCTAGTTTTGGTCCAAGAGGTGCAATCTATCATATAGGTAGCATAGGAAAGGGAGCATACGCTGTCTTCCAAGTCGAAGATTTTTCAGCCAAATCACGCCCTAAGCTAGCTTTTAAGGTGGATGGCATGGTATTGGGCTTAGCGATGCACAATCGAAAGATGGCGGCTGTTACACTCACGCGACCATCCAATCAAGTACAATTGATTACAGCTGACTTTGATGGAACCATTCCATCAGGGATCACCAGAATGAAAGGACCTGTTGCGAATTATGCGCACCCTGCTTTTTCTGCTTCTGGAAAATTGGCTTATGTCTCCGATGAGCAAGGGACCCCTCAAATTTTTGTGGAAGGAAAGCGAATTAGTTGGCAGGGAACATATAATGTAGCTCCTGCATGGTGTAACTATCCCGGGGGAGAAAGAATCCTTTTTATGGGACGTGTAGAACGTGGCGTGTGGGATGTGTTTAGTGTATCTCCAGATGGAAAAGATTTAAAGCGCCTGACTCAAAATCAAGGATCGAATACTTATCCTGCCTGTTCACCAGATGGTCGGATGGTTGCATTTTTTTCAACCCGATCGGGAGGGGGTATTTTCCTAACCGATCTGGATGGAACAAATCCTCAGCTACTCTCCAAAGGAATGGGGGAGAGCTTGCGCTGGGAGCAAAAGAATTAGCCCTTGGCAAGAAGATTCTCAATCGTTCGGGTAGTCATACGCCCCTCTATGACTTCTTCCATCTCGAGAAGCCGTTGATGAAGCTCTATGTTGGTACGGATGCCACGAATGGAACACTCGCTGAGTGCTCGACGCATCCGAATAATCGCTTCCTGTCGAGTCGGCGCATGCACAATTAACTTAGCAAGAAGAGAATCGTAATAAGGAGGTACACGCCAACCCCCGCACACACCCGAATCGACACGGATTCCAATCCCTCCAGGTAGAAAGCATTCCTCAATAAAACCTGGAGAGGGCAGGAAGGTTTTAGGATCTTCAGCATTAATACGGCATTCAATTGCATGTCCCTGAAAAGAGGATGAAACAATCTCAGATAAGTTGAGCTTTTCACCGGCTGCAATTCGAATCTGTAAAGCAACCAAATCTAAACCTGTCACAAGCTCAGTGACTGGATGCTCTACTTGTAAGCGTGTATTCATTTCAAGAAAATAGAGCTTCTGATCCTCATCCATCACAAATTCTAATGTGCCAAGGGACTCATAAGATGTGCTGTTTAAAGCCTTTAAGATTTGGTTAGTCATTTGCTGGCGATTTTCAGATGTCATCACTGGGCTAGTAGCTTCTTCCATGACCTTTTGATGTCGACGCTGCAAAGAACATTCTCGCTCTCCAAGCACCCAAATTCCCTGATGTCGATCAGCAATGATCTGAAACTCAATGTGCTTGGGATATTCGATCAGTCTTTCGACATAAAGCGACGGGTTTTTAAATCCTATTTCCGCTTCTCTCGATGCGCTTGCAAAAGCATCTTCCATCTGAGCTGCAGTTCGTACGACGCGCATCCCACGCCCGCCCCCTCCTCCTGCAGCCTTGAGGAGAACAGGAAATCCAATGCGATTTGCTTCTTCAATCGCGTGATGAGCGCTCTCAAGCACTTGACTTCCAGGCAAAAGGGGGAGACCTAACCGTTCAGCATTTCTTCGTGCTGTTACTTTATCCCCCCAAGTATGCATTGCGTCTGGAGAAGGACCGATAAAAGTAACACCGCATTTTGCACAAATTTCTGCAAAGTGAGCATTCTCTGAGAGAAACCCATAGCCAGGATGAACAGCTTCAGCCCCTGTCACTTCTGCTGCGCTCATAATGCTTGGGATATTGAGGTAGCTTTGTGCAGCAGCACCAGGACCAATACATACAGCCTCATCAGCAAGGCGCACGTGAAGAGCATGAGCATCCGCTTCTGAATAGACTGCTACCGTCTTAATTCCTAACTCTCTGCAAGCCCCTAAGATACGGACTGCAACCTCACCTCGGTTTGCAATAAGAATTTTATAAAACATCCGGTTTATTCTACAGAAAGGGAATTATGCTTTGCGGATACTAAAAAGCTTCTGCCCGAATTCAACCATATGCCCATTCTTAATGCTGATCTCAGCAATTGTACCATCACATTCTGCCTCGATCTCATTCATCAATTTAAGTGCCTCAATGAAGCACAGCACTTGCCCCTTCTTGACTGCAGATCCAAGCTCTACAAAAGGAGGGGCATCGGGGCTTGGTGCTCGATAAAAGGTGCCGACTAGAGGACTTTTTACCTCTACAATTTCCTCCTGATTGAAATTCTTCTCTTTTTGAGTGCGCTTCGAAGAGGTCTCTTCGTGTCCAAGAAGAGGAGGAAGAGGAAGGGAAGGTGGAGGAGAAGACTCGGGACGACGAACAATGCGCGTACACGTGCCTTGCACCTTATATTCAAATTCAGCAATATCTTTTTGGATGAGCACATCGAGCAAACGCTCGAGCTCTTGTATATCAATTTTCATGAGCGGAGCAACTTTTTAGTTTAGCATTGGCTAAAGGAAAGAGGAACGTATATTCGACTCGATGTCCCGCATAGCGTTAACTCTCTGAGTCGAATCCACATTTTGTTAGTGTTCATAATCGCGAATCAACTTCTGAATTGAAGCCAATCCATTTTCAATAGATTCAAGCACAATGGTTTCCATAGTTGTAATTGAACCTTTCAGTGCTTCATAATATCTCTGCCTTTCTGTTGAATGGATAATAGCAGGAGGGTAACCGTTTCGTAAAAGCAATAGATTGAGAAAAAGGCGAGCCACCTTTCCGCTGTTTTGAGGGAAAGGAAAAACACGGAGAAGATCGTAGTGAGCCCGCACAGCCATCCGAAATGGACCGCGCTTTTTTAAAACGATAGGGTCGTTAACCCAATCGATGATCTGAGCCATTCTACTACTAATTTTATCAGGAGGGGCGTATTCGTGAAAATAGAGACGGTGCTGGGGTGTCTCTTTGCGGTATTTAATTGACTTTGCTTCCCCTGCCTCAGGATGAAGGGCTGCATAGATCCCTTTGATAATATCGGTAGTAACGGATAAATTGGGATCGACCACACACTGACGAATAAAATGAAGAGCAGCTCGATAATTTTTTATCTCTCCGTAGATCTGCTCCATATTTGCATCCATCGGATGGGAGGAAGATGAAGGATCGCAAGAGAAAGCTATCTCTAATTCTTCAAATGTATAAACAAAACCTTCAATAGCACTATCATGAGCTATCCAAGAAAGGTCCAAATTCCTGCTGTACTTGTGCTGCAGCTCTTTTGAGGCGTGCCGGAGCTTTGTTTCTAGATGAGTCGTTTGCTCCTGAATATGCTTGGGTGGCCTTACAAAGAAGTGACTCGACTGAGAAAAAAATCTGTTTTTTAGAGAAAGCTTAGAAGACATCTAGACTATACAAAAAAGAGAAATTGCAATCCTAGCCTGTCCGTGTTGGATACACGACCCTATGTATTGTCTGTTTGTTCGACGATTGCTATAAACAGAAACACTTATAAAAATAGGCAGACTCTAAAAGAAAAACACAGAAAAAACAAGAATGAAAATATAAATAGTCGAGTGTGCTACTAGCTGCAACAAAGAATGCTCCTTCAACTCATTATTCGAGATTTTGTACTCATTGAATACCTTGTTCTTGAGTTCCATCCTGCTTTCAACGTTATTACTGGAGAAACAGGTGCTGGGAAGTCCATAATTATTGGTGCATTAGAGCTGATCCGAGGAGGGCGTTTCCGTTCGAATATTGTACGTTCAGGAGCGCAAGCAGCAGAAGTAGAAGCGCTCTTCACAGTAGAGCCAAACTCTTCCATCACAGAACAACTTCGAGAAGCTGGGATTCCGTTAGATGAAGAGATTGTCATTCGACGTATCATTTCCAAAGAAGGCCGAAGCAAAGCCTACCTCAATGGACGCATGATTACCTTATTCCAGTTGTCAGAGATAGGATCTCAACTCTGCCATATTGCTTCTCAGCACGAGAGCATCACGCTTACAAATCCTTCTACGCATATTGAATATCTCGACGCTTTTGGAAAACTACAAACCTTGAGAGAAGATCTCGCTTTTCAAGTGGATTCTTTGAACGCTGTTTTTCATAAAATGAAATGTATTCAAGAAGCAGAAGCGAGACGGAATGAACAGCAAGGGAAACTTATTGTAGAACTTCAAGATATCCAACGCCTCCGCTTTCAATCTGGGGAGCAGCAACAACTTGAACAAGAACGGAAAAAGTTAAAAAACGCTAATAAACTGTCCGAAGTAACACAGCTCACGCTTGATCGCTTATACGAAAAGGAAAATGCCATCTGTGATGAACTCACACACCTTGGAACTATCCTCCAACAAGCTGGTTCTATCGACCCAGATCTGCTGTCTCTTGCGAGTACAATAGAAAATGCTCGCTCCGAGCTGATCGAAGTGGTTCATTCCATTCGCCGCTATCAGCAGATGATCGAAATTAACTCTATGTCTCTTGAAGACATTGAAGAACGTTTGTTTTCCATTCATCAAATAGCTCGCAAGTATGGGCTTCAACCAGACCAATTTGTAGAACGCCAACTCTTCCTTGAACAAGAACTCCAAGATTTGTCACAAGCGAATGATAAGCTTGTTGAACTAAAACATCAACAAGAAGAGCTCTACAAAAAAGCAGAAGAGACTGCCCGTATACTTTCCAACAAACGCGGATCGCTTACAAATCAACTTGCACACTCTATTACCCAAGAATTGCAGCAATTGGGTATGACAAAAGCTCAGTTTCTGATAGATATCCATCCTATTAAAGCGGGAAGTGAAGATCCGTGGCTGATTGATGGAGCAAAACTAACTCGAGCTGGTATCGATCAAGTGGAGTTTCTCATTGCACCCAATCAAGGGTCAGAGCCTAGGCCATTGCGACAAATCGCAAGCGGTGGAGAGTTATCCCGTTCTTTGCTCGCACTCAAGAGAATACTCATTATGGAAGAGACCCCTGTACTTCATGTATTCGATGAGATCGATACAGGAATAGGAGGAGGCATTGCAGAAAAACTGGGACGAGCGATCGCTGACATCTCCTTTTACAATCAGATCATCTGTATTACCCATCTCCCTCAAATCGCTTCTTTTGCAGATGCCCACTTTATGGTAACAAAAAAAGAAAAAGAAAATGCCACAATAACTCATGTAGAAAGATTGAGTGAATCGAGAAGAATAGAGGAACTCGCTCGAATGATTGGGGGCACTAAGATCACCGAGGCAACTAGAACAACTGCTGAAGAAATGCTCGACCGCAGCAGAAACCAGGGGTCAGAAAGATGGAAAGGAAAGAAAGCATAAATGTGAGAAATATTAATAAGCGGTGACCACTCCCTCGGATGAACAAAGGATTCGAGGACGGCGAGTTAATATTTCATATCCATCTACTTTTGCTACAAGCGTATGCTCGAATTGAGCGGACAGGCTCCCATCAGCGGTTCGAACCGTCCATTTATCTACTGGATCTAGAACGGTTTCAAATCGCCCTACATTGACCATAGGTTCAATCGTAAAGGTCATTCCTGCTTTAATTCTCTCACCTGTTCCATATTTTCCATAATGCTTCACTTGAGGCGCATCTTCGTGGAATTGTCGACCGATCCCGTGACCGACATAGTCCCTCACCACACTGCATCCCTGTGCTTCGACATATTCCTGAATAGCTGCTCCAATATCACCGAATCGAGCTCCCTCACGGACTTGTTCAATGCCGATCTGAAGAGCCTTTCGTGCGACCTCTGTCACATGCATCACTTCCCAACTAGGCATTCCGATATAAAATGTAGCAGACGTATCTCCGTGAAAATCTTTGTAGATTGTAGTTACATCAACATTAACAATATCCCCCTCTTTCAAAACATAGGAATTGGGGATCCCGTGACACACAACATCATTAACAGAAGTACAAACGCTTTTAGGAAATCCCCGATAATGAAGAGGTGCAGGTTCCCCTCCTCTCCGTAATGTATCTTCATGCACAATCGTATTAATTTCATCACAGGTCATCCCCGCTCGAATTTTATCTCCCACGAGACATAAGGTCTCCGCCGCCATCCGACCTACTACACGCATTGCTTCAATTTCTTTGGGGCTTTTAATTTCAATAGCCATTTGGGTTCGTACTCTCCATTGAGATGAATGCTTTCCTTGGGAAATCAATCGGTTATCAGTAAAAGAGAATCAATTGTCACCTTCGATATTGTCGCGGAGGCTGGAGATTTTTTTGAGAGTGGAGGGATGATCAGCGCCTAAATAAAAGTGAAACTCTTTTGAATTATCCAATTTTCTGTAATTTCGGATGAATGCAATAAAAGTCTTACCAACAAGCCGTCCTTGTAAACTATCCACGATTCCAAAGCCATTGTTCTTTCGGTCTATATTAAAAATAAATGCATTCATCGCAATGGGGAATCCAGCTATTCTATCGACTGGTTTTAAGACAAGCTGATACATCAGGGTGTTCCCCTTCCCGCGGCTGGTTAGCATGGTCACTTTGACTTTTACAATAGTGGAAGCTAATTGAGCGCGCTCTCGAAAGATAGCTTGTGTCTGAAGTGGATTTAGTGCGACACCAGCTTTAATATCCACTGCAAGTGGATCGATTGAATCATCAAAGAGAAGAGTATCAAAACCCTTATAGAAAGGGAGCGATTGAGACGGCGCTGGAATAGAAGAAACCGTTTTGGAGCACGATGATGAAGCCATCAGAATCATGAAGAACAGAATAGAAAAAAAATGCATCCATATCTTCCTTAGTGAAACCATGCTGTACCTAAGTTAAAAAAACAGATGCGGTTTACATTCAAATATCTTCACTGAAAGCCTTTACAATTTTATCGCATGTGCAGGCACACAATATCCTGTAGTGACACAAATCTTCACATTAGGAAATTTGTTTCTAAAGATAGGTTCAATAACGTACTGTCGAGTCCATGAGAAGCCTGGACAGCCTGCGCAATGATCGCTGAGTAAAAGATGAATAGCTTGTTCAGAAAAAGACAAGAGATAGAGAGAACCCCCATCTGACTCAATCAAGTGAGACAGCGACTGGCGACATAGCATTTGAATTTCTTTGATTGAAAACGTCATACAGAGTTACGTCGAAGGATAGATCTCAAAGAGAAGATGATCATTAAACCATTTAAAAAAAGTTTCTTAAAAAGAAAAAATGATTAGAGACCACAACAGATAGCTTCTTTAAGGATTGCACGAAATTCTTCATTTTCTACAGACATCAGCTCCCGATCAAAAGAATCTGGGAGCGGAGAACGCCTTTTTACCAGGTAAGGACGTAAACGAAAAGGAATACTCCAAGAGGGAGGGATAGGACCTACTAAAAATTTAATATCCCGCACTTTGATACCGTTTTTGTTCAACTCTTCAATCAAGAGGGGAGAGATAAAAGATAATTCGGTTGCCCAAGCATGACTTGTTACGCGTATCAACAGATTGTCGTGAAAGAGACCAATCGGGAGCGCATGGGGAGCGAATTGAGGGCCTATTACATTCTTCCAGATGTTATAAGCGTCGACAGGCAAAACAGAAGAAGGGGCCAATCGATTTTCTCCGGCTCTTTTAAGGAGAGAACCCAGTGACTCGGGAGAAAGACAAACAGGACGAGGAGAAAGAGAAGAAGGATACATCATTAAGGAAACAGCTCTGTTTTTTCTCTACCTTGTACGATCAAGTAGAGAGAATCATACGGAAGAGCCAATCAGCTTAAAATCAATTCGATGGTCAATAGATACATCTGGGGTACCGAAGGAGGGAATCGAACCCTCACGCCCTAACGGACGGCGGATTTTGAGTCCGCTGCGTCTACCAATTCCGCCACTTCGGCAAAAAATGTACTTTTCTTGTGCCCCACTAAAGCGCTCTTGGCAAGAGGAACGTGTTCAAACTTCCATAAATTTATCATTTGAGCTCGCTAACAAGCCCAAAACATCATTTAACCAATGCTCCAAAATTACACTACAGCTTTTTGAATCAGGCTACAGTTTTATCTTTTTTATCCTAAGCATAAATTATAGAAGAAAAGAGAAAGACGTCTCATAAGTAAAGCTAAAAAATGGTTTTTACTTATACGATGCTATAGAAAAAGATATTTAATATAAGATTATAGCTTGACCCTTATGTGTTAAGAGAGCATATGTCATATTGAAAGGGAGTTTATAAAATCATGTCTTCAAATCTACGCACTGCTATTGCAATGCTCGCTAGTTCTTTTGCCTCCAGTGTCTTGAATGTAATTCGTGGAGCATCTCTCCAAGAGATTCTCACAGAAACCAACGAAAACAGCAGTTTTTCAAAGCATGGGCCAGGCAGACCAAAGACGGGCGGAAAAGAAACCCATCATTTATCAAATGGAAAGAAATCCAAAATTGTCTTTTCCAAAAGACAGGCAAGCCGTCTAGGACGTCGCTCCGAAAATGATATTTGTCATTTGTTGGATCGGATTGTTGATTTGCTTAGCGCTCATCCAGAAGGACTACGTGCAGAACAGATTCGAGAACAATTAAAAGTAGAAGCAAAAGAACTACCGCGCCCTTTAGCAGAGGGCCTTGCAACTCATCAGCTTATCAAACAAGGACAGAAAAGAGCCACTACCTATTTCGTAAAGGGAAATAAGAAAGGTATAACTCGCAGCACTACAGTTAAGCGAGAACCTCATAAAAGGGTAGGTCGTCCCCATGACTTTCACCAAATTGAGGAGCAGGATCAGAGAACAGAGATGAACAGCAATCAAGAATCCAATGGATAAACGCTCATGATCGCGTTACTTGCTTACCTTCAGGAGGGATGTTCAATCCCCCTGAAAGGTAGTAATTAGTACCCTATTTATTATAATGGTAGCTTTAGGATAAAAAAGTGCTATTATGAATGCTATCTTGATCCGCCTAATGATTTATGGATAAATCGATGAAGGTTTATTCCTACAGTTTCGTAACGAAAAGATATCGTTTTAAGGAAGTATACATATGCCGAGTGATGCAATCCAATGTAAACCGCTTGAAGTCCCTGTTAATGAAAGGGGGCTGGAGAGAGCAATTAAGATGGTCAAAAGAAAGCTTGCGTCCGAAGGAGTTCTGCGTGAGTTAAAAATGCGCCGTCATTATATGAAGCCAAGTATTAAACGCCGCAATAAACAAGCAGAAGCAGCGCGAAGGCGACGTAAGCGGGCGAAGTTGGATGGGGGGCTTGCTCGATAAACTATCGGTGAAAAGCTATCAATCTAGTTTGGTTTCTTGTCTGCTCATCGTAGGCTCCTCTCATTTTTACACGTCAATCACGCATAGGATAGATGAGCCGTTTTAGAAAAGATATAGTGAAAGGATGAAACCTGATTCATGAAAATGCGGACACTGGCAAAAGAGGGAGACACTATTTTGCTCGCTTACACTGCTTGTAACACATGCAAAAAAGCCCTAAAGTGGTTGGATGCTCACGGTATTCACTATTCTGTTCGTTCAATTGTGCAAACACCTCCAACAGAAAAAGAATTGCAAGAATGGATACCTGCCAGTGGAATCAATATTCGTAAATGGCTCAATATCACCGGTCAAAGTTATCGCGCTTTAGGCAAAGAAAAAATAGATCAAGCAGATGATATGCAACTCATTAAATGGTTATCAAGTGATGGAAAACTAGTGAAGCGTCCTGTTCTCGTACAAGGGAACAAGGTGCTTGTTGGTTTTCAAGAAGATGATTATAATGTTCTCTTCTTTTCTTAAGCGAGACAAGCGGCTTCAACACTGAAGTAATTGGCACTGTTTTTTATTTTTTATAAAAGAGCTTGCGAAGCTATTTGTTTTAACGTGCTTTTTTTTGGTTTTCTTGATAAGTAGATATTTTTAAGAGTGTTCGGGGCGTGGCGCAGTCTGGCTAGCGCACTAGACTGGGGGTCTAGGGGTCGTGGGTTCGAATCCCGCCGCCCCGACTCATCTTTGATAAAGATTCTATTTTTCTTTTTTGCTTGTTTTGTTCTTCAAGATGAACGCGGGCAGCATGGCTTCCCATGATGAATCCAAGGATAAGTCCAAGAAGAAAAATAGCAGGAATAAAAATAAAATGTTCAGGTCCAGGCACATTCATGAGCGACCGGAAAGCGTATTTTCCTTTAAATTTTCCTGGAGTGCTCGTTCAATGAGTGCAATTCTTTGCTTCAAATGATTCTGCTTTTTCCAAAGCAAGAGCAGCCATGCCATCAGAATCAACCAAAGTGTGACATAAGCTTCTACGAGGAGAAGGGAACCATTTTTGGTTTCTGTCCCTCCTTCTATTGCGTGAAAAGCAGTTGAGCGTTCTTCAGGGAGATTCTTGTTTTCTTCTGGAGGGGGAAGGAGTGCTCTCATGGTTCCGTTCCATTCTATTCACTTAAACCTAAGTACATCATTATTTTTTCTTCCAGTTGTTTGCATTCACTTTTTAACTGTTCCACGCGAAGACGTATCCATAGAATCAGAAAAGCGAGCAGTGTGAAAGCGAGAAAACTGATAGAAAGAGCCAGTTTCATAGATGGATGGTGAAGACCACCTCCTGTGGAAGTAATGACAGTAGGATGCTGACCACTCCATTTTCTGACGCTAAAATGAATAATAGGGATATTAGCAGCTCCTAAAATACCCAGAGCAGCTGCGAATCGACGTTCTATTTCACTCTCTTCCACTAAAGAACGAAACCCTAAATAAGTGACGTAGATAAGCATGCTGAGGAGAGAAGTTGTCAATCGAGGATCCCACGTCCAGTAATATCCCCATGCTTTTGCGGCCCATAAGGGGCCTGTAACAAGCACAATTGAGCCAAAAACGACTGATATTTCTGCTCCTGTTTGTCCAAGAGCATCCCAGTGCTGATGGGGTTGGAGAAAGTAACCAATCGAGCCCAACAAACAAAAAAAAGCTCCTAAGTACATGCAGTAGGCACTGGGAACATGAAAATAGAAAATCTTCTGAACGATTCCCATCGTACGTTCTGTTGGAGCACTTAGAAAAACCAGATGGATCGCGCTTAGGAAAGATAGGATGGTTGCTCCAACAAGAACATACAAGAAGAGCTCTTGTTTTTGTCCAGTTCGTGACGAAGAAGAGAAAAGCATAGGATGATATCTACTGATCCTATCTCTGAACTGCAAGGAAGTTGATTCCGTTTTTTCTTTTTTAGGCTGATTCGTTGCTTTTTTGTAGAGAAGGATCAAGGCTGTGAATGACTTCATCAGACCATCGCCCTACAGGTGGTGGGGAAGGGTTACATCCATCCATAACTACCCCCTTGAAACACGAAACAATCGATCTCGACAGTGGCATAGCTCTAGGTATGCCATGCACTTCTACTTTTGTTCGGATGGTTTCAACGTAGGCTTCCCATTCTATTATAGCTCTTCCATAGATTAAGAACATAAGAAAGATAAGAAATAAATATAAAAAGTCCATCCAGAGGCCACCCATTTCTTGACGTTGACGTAAATGGAAGAGGTCACTTTTGAAAAGAAAACGGCCTGGGGCAGAGAGCAAGTCCCACGCGCCTGGAACCCACAGAATTCCGAAAAACACCGTATAATAATGTGTAAGATAAGCTTTTTGACGGCCTTCAACGCTAAGATACTGACTATAAGATACTGACTAACAGATGAATTAGCTTTTGTAGCTTACTTTCTTCTTTGTAACTGATTCGAAAGGAAGGAATTCTTGTTAGAGCTCTGCGAGGAGATGTCCAGACATCTCACGTGCAGCCTGATGATGTTCCGCGTTGATTAAGATTGATAAGAACGCAAAGCGCGAAGGCGTGATCGAACAAACCAGCCTGCAAGGGCAATGCAAATAACTACAATAACCAGATCGAACTTATGAAGCATGCGCCTCAAAAAAGACCGTTCATCGAGAAGATGAATGCCTAGTTCCTGGCCACACCAAGCTAACCCTACACACCATGGTACCGACCCTAAGAAGGTATATAGATGAAATTTAAAGCGATTCATTTTGACAACGCCCGCAGGGAAAGCAATAAACGTTCGGATAATGGGCAGAAGCCTTGCAACCAAAATGATGACTTCACCCCATCGCCGGAACCACCGCTCACTGAGAGCGATTTCATGCTTATCAATCAATACATATCGACCATATTTTTCAATAGCACGGCGACCTCCAGATGCACCTACCCAGTAGGCTACTTCACTGCCTAAATTACATCCTATTGCACCTACCAATCCTGCCAGGATTAAATTAAAAAGAGGTAAATTGATATGAAACTGGTTCGATAACTCTGCGCGGACATCCGGATGAGAGAGCGCTCCTGCGTAAGGCATAATTAACTCGCTTGGCAGGGGTACACACGCGCTCTCAATACCCATTAGGATAACAACACCAAGGTAACCTAGAGCACCCATGGTATAGAGACAGAAAGCACTAAGTACAGCAAAAATTGATTTAACCACGCTCTACTCCATATGATTATTTGGAAGCACAAAAAATCTCCTTAACACCACGCGACCACCTTCTTTTTATCCTATCGTTAATTACAGAACAATATCATTCGATGTGAATAACAATTACAGTGATATTGTCTGTGCCTCCTCGTTCGTTAGCACGTTGGACAAGCTGCTGACATGTATTTTGAATCGTCTGAGAATGAACAACGATCTGATGAATTTCTTGTTCGGACAACATACTGGACAATCCATCTGAACAGAGCAGATAAATATCGCCAGCGTGAGTGTTGTCATAGTTAAAATCTACAACCACTTGTTCCTGCATCCCAAGAGCGCGGGTAATTACATTTCTAGGCAATTCTTGCAATTGCTGTTCGGTTAAATTTGGCATGTCTACGAGATACTCGTTATAAAGAGAATGGTCGTTCGTGAGAAGCTGAATCGTACTCTTCCTTATGCGATAACAACGTGAATCTCCGACATGTCCAATCAACATACGATTTTGAATAGAATTGAACATCGCTCCCACAATTGTAGTTCCCATTCCATAGCATTGGTGAACTCGATTGCTTTTCTCAAAGATCTTCTTATTTGCGAAGTGAATACTTGCTAAAAAACGATTTTCTTTTTCAGACAATTGAGTATCAAAATAAAAAGGCCCAGTGATGTGTCCATGTGCAGTGGACTGAAAAAAAGTAGTGATTGCCTCGATCGCAAGTTGCGAAGCAACATCTCCAGCACGATGCCCTCCCATCCCATCAGCCACAATGAAGATGTCATGTTCGCGCATGATAAGAAAAGAATCTTCATTGTGATGGCGCTGAAGCCCTACATCACTTACACCAGCAGCTATGGCTCGCATGACCGCACTCATTTTATCGAAAAATGTTTAGTTTCTTCGTGTACAGGCAATAAACACTATCACTACAGAATCCTGAATCGATTGTTTTTTAATTCTAAACTTCAAGTATATCTTTCTCTTTTTTTACGACTATCACGTCGACTTCTTTGTTTGAGTCAGAAATTTTCTCCTCTACTTTTTTCTTTAATCGCCCTGCTTCATCTTCGCTTAAGACCCCATCTGTCTGCAATTGTTGCAGTTTATTTAATGCATCATGTCTAGCTTTACGAATGGATATTTTACATTCCTCTCCGTACTTTCTAACGATTTTGATTAGTTCTTTTCGGCGTTGTTCTGTGACCGGGGGGATGCGGACACGAATACAATCCGCTTCCACTTGATGATCCAATCCGAGACTAGCCTCACAGATTGCCTTTTCTATTCCTTTAATTTGGCTCCGATCAAATGGTTTAATGAGGATGGTGCGAGCTTCAGGGATGGTTAGATGAACGATTTGAACCAGTGGAGTTAATACTCCATAATAGTTCACTCTGATTCGTTCAAGAAGGCTAGCCTGAGCACGTCCCCCCTGCAGTTCCCCAAGTTCTCTTCTGAAAGCTTCATAGGCCTTTGCAATCGCCCTGCTTAATTCCTCATGGATAGTATGGCTCATTCGCGATCTCCCTGCCTCCATTTCATAATGACAAGGTCACAAAGTTGACCTTCATTCTTATTCTCTTGAATAAATAGAATGCTCTTTTCGAGTTCACAAGATAATTACGAGATCCAACGCTTTTAAATAGCATTATTAAGCAATAAAACATGAAGAAATTCAATGCTTTTAGCTTTTGAGAACCATTCTGATCCAGATATGATTCAGGGTACCCCTTAAAAGAAGCAATTCAGAGCATTCCTGGGGGGTAGCTAAACAACATCCTTGTCTCTCTCAATAAGAAGTCTCATAGAATCAAACAACCGTCTTGAAAGAAACAAGAGAATAGCATCTTTGTCAGAGACCTCGGAAGAAAAAAATGATTTCACACACAAAACAAAATGAACGCTCAAAAGAAACTGTTTTGATCACAGGGTTCCCTTCTTTTAATACCTACCGATTGTGTCAGGAAATTCTCTCTTCCCCTTATGAATTCCAAGGGAGGATTTATTTCCTCGTACACCCTAAAAAGTTGGAAGAAGCTCAAAAGATAATCAATCGCTTCTCCTCCGAAAAACAGAGTTATCTGTATCTTCTGGAGGGGGATACAACAGCAATTGATCTAGGTTTATCAGCAGCTGAGTTTGAAACGCTAACTCGTGAAATTAATCGCATTCATCACTGGAGTGAGATTCAAGATCCGCCTCACCAAGCTTCTATTGAACGCATTTGTATTGAAGGAACTCACGAGATTCTTGAATTCGCTCGGGCCTGTACCCGATTAAGATGTCTGATCTACCATTCGAGTACAGCGGTTTCAGGAGATAAAGAAGGTATTGTGTTTGAAACAGATCTTAAGATGGGACAGCGATTTCAAAACATAATGCAACAGATGCATGCAAGAGCTGAAAAAAAAGTGCGCCAAGCTATGAGCTATCTCCCAATTGCAGTCATACGTCCAAATTGGATTGTGGGGGATTCCATCCATGGCGAAGTTGATATGCAAAGTGGTCCTGGCCTGTTCATACAACAGGTCATTTCCCATCCTTTTATTTCTCCTCCTTACTTTCAAAAGGATGCTTTATTTCCAGTAGTCCCAATCGACTATGTAACACGCGCAGCAAACCAAATCGGATGTCATGATCAGGCTTATGGTCATACTTTCCACCTTATTGATCCCCAGCCTCTTCGCGCGGAACAAGCCTTTCAATTAATTGCTGAACTTGCTGGCTACCCCTCCACTAAAGCCACTGGAGAATCTCATTTCTCTCCAGTACGAATTTTGCAAAGGGAGAGCTTATGGGAAAGAACACCTCTTTTAAGGTTTTTTTTGGATTCCATGACTATTCATGTCCGTTATGATTCTACAGAAGCTGATCAATTGCTTGCGGGAAGCGGACTTCATTGCGCACCGTTTGAAAGTTATGTATCTCGCCTTGTTCATTCTATTCAACACAAAAACAGAGAAAGTCAGGAGGGAAATGCTTAGCCGTGCTTAGATTACAGAAAGAAAATTACTCCTTGGTTATTTATCATGTGACAATGTACGCTGAGAAAGTTGTATTTTTCAAAGGTATTGTCGAAGCGTCTGAAGGATTGACTCAAGCACATAGCGAAGGGGGATGGGATTTACAGATTGCATCTCCTTCTGATCGGGTAGAAGAGTTAACTCAGTGGATGCAGAAATTAAAGAAAGAACTCTGTTTTTTTGAGGCTTCTTCTCACCTTCAAGCAAAAGGAGAGAAAGAAAAAGAACATCAGCCTAAAACCTTAGTGATCACGTAGGCAGCTGGCATGGAGAGTTCAGGGGTTAGGCTTTTAATGATCTCTTCTGAAGTGAGATTGTTTGCTCAAACAGGGGGATTGGGCGATGCAGTCCTAGGACTTTCAAAGGCCCTTGCTGAATTGGGAGTTGAGGTCGCTCTTGTTACTCCTCGCTATCGGATGACGAAAATACCTATGAATGGTTCTTGGTGGCCAGACCCTTTATCGCTATCTCTCTACCATCGAAGCAATAATCAAGAGGTGGGTGTTTTTGAAGCACCTTTCCTCTCTTCTTTATCGAAAGGATCCTTACGGATTTATTTATTGGACATACCTCATCTTTTTGATCGAGAAGGGATCTATGGAGACCTGCACGGCAACTATGAAGATAATGACGTAAGATTTGCAACCCTATCCCAAGGTGCACTTGCAGTAGGTGAGCGTATATGGAATCCCTCTCTCTTAAAGGCGGATCAACCTATCTTCATTCATGCGCACGATTGGCATGCTGCTCCTGCTCTTCTCTATGCTCGTTTAGATGATAACCATTCTAAATGGCAGCAAACACCTCTCTGTTTCACCATTCACAATCTCGCCTTCCAAGGGATTTTTGAACAACATCAATATCAAAATTTAAATCTTCCGATGGCTGCCCTCAAAGAAGGAACTGTTCTCTATCACGAGAAAATTAACCTTATGAAAGGTGCTATTCTTTTGGCCAATGCGGTAACCACAGTAAGTACCACTTACGCCAAGGAAATCATGCACCCTCAGCAAGGTTGCGGTCTGGATCCTTTATTGTGTGAATACAGAAGTAAAATCACTGGCATTGTCAATGGGATTGATACTGCCTCTTTCAACCCAGAAATAGACACTTCTTTAGTCGTCCCTTACAATAGCTCGTCCGCATCCAAGGCTAAGCAGATCTGTAAAGCATCTTTTTATCAAGAGAATAGTTTTGAAGGGGAACCCGAAGAGATCCCTCTCTTTGTGTTTATTGCACGTATCGATTGGCAAAAGGGGATCGACCTCTTGCTTTCAATGGTTCCTTCTCTGCTAGCATTTCCTATAAGGCTTTTTATTACAGGGAGTGGGGATCCACATCTTGAGAATTTAGTGCTCTCCCGTGTCAAAGAGTTTCCTGGAAAGGTTGTTAGTCAGATCCCTTTTAATGAAACCCTGGCAAGGCGAGCACTCTCAGCAGCGGATTTTATTATTCTCCCTTCTCGCTACGAACCCTGTGGCCTCACTCAACTTTACGCCATGCGGTATGGAGCTATCCCCCTGGTTACTCCGACAGGAGGGCTTTACGACACAGTCGATCCCATCGACATACAAAGAGAGCAGGGAACAGGAATCATTTTTTCCAACTGTGATACAGAAGCCATCCAAAGAGGATGCATGCAGGCTATCGACCTCTTTCACTCTAAGAAATTGATGGGCACAATCAGAAAGCGGATCATGCAGCGGGATAGTTCTTGGGAGAAACCTGCTCGCGAATATATCGCACTGTACAAGAGTCTTCTAAAGTCTCATGCATAGCCTTCCATCAGATCCACCGAGGAGTTATTCCGTTGAGATATCGTGAGTTTGATGTTCCATGCGTAACTTCCTACGCCGTTCTCCCGCCTCCTGAGATGCGCGGCTTTCAGGAGTGTCCAGTTCGAGGAGAGGTACCTGAACAGGTTTTCCTGCCGCATCAGTCGCAACAAAAGTGAGGTATGTGTTAACACACGGCCACGTTCGTCTCGAGCGAGCATCTTCGCCCCTCACCACAACTTCAACCTCCATAGAAGTACAGAAGATAGCAGTTACATGAGCACGTAAAAGAACAACTTCCCCCACTTTGACTGGTGCTGTAAACCTGAGATTGTCCACAAACGCAGTGACACATTCATAACCCGAATGACGTTGCGCACAAATGGCTCCACAGAGATCGATCCAAGCCATCATCTGACCACCAAAGACTGTTCCAAATGCATTGGTATGCTGAGGAAGAACATACTCAGTCATTTCAGTCACTGAACTAGAAGAAGCACGAGTTAAACAAGCAAGAGGATCCATCATTCATTCCAAATAGGATGAGACTCATTAAGCCAATCACAGAAAAGCCTTTGTTCTTCTTTTGATGCATCCGAACGAGCAACAAGCTCGACTGACGGATTACAGCCAACCTGAATAGAAGAGATGTGAATACATCCATCGCGGCTAGTGATGAGTTCGACTTGGTCACCAGGCTGACAGGGGGCAAGAGCTCCCTCGAAGATTGCTTCCTGTTCTACTCGCTTCCCATTCAGTGCAACGATTTCATCACCTGCACTGATTCCCACTCGCTGCGCTTCACTCCCTCGTATCACATGCTTGACATAAAGCTTTTTGTTGTTGAAAGAAAGGCTCATACCGAGAATCCAATCACGTGCCTGGGCTTTTTCAACCGGAACGAGCATAAGCCCTACTTGAGCGAATGAATTCTCTACATCAAGATCCCCAGGGTTCCGAATCCACTTTTGAAACAAGTCTTTTAAAGGTACCTGTGCTTTCGATTCAAAAAACGCACAAAGCCCATCTTCAGGGACTGCAATATTCTTTTCCCCATATTCTCGCCATAAGGCAAGCAACAAAGAGTCAAGAGAACAACGCCCTTTGGTTCTTATACGTAGCTCCAGATCGAGTAAGGCACAGATAATCTCCCCCTTCTGATAGTAATTGACACTGCTATTGATACTATCTTCTGTAGAGCGATAAAATTTGATCCACGCATCCCATGAAGCCTCCTCAACCGATTGAACAAGCCTTCCAGGATTCATCAGGAGTTGACTGATCTGCATTCCAAGATGACTGATGTACTCTTGAACGGTACATAGTTTCGCCAACCGAAGCACACGCCATTCATAATAGCTTGTAGCTCCCTCAAACCACCATAAAAGCTTCGTGTAATTTTCTTCCTCGTAGCGGTAAGGAGTAAGGCCTTGCGGACGAATTCGTTTCACGTTCCAGAGATGAAACACTTCATGAGCCACAAGAGATAGAATCTCCATGTACCCCTCTTGGGTTTTAAACTGAATGGGGTCAATGAGGATCGTACTGCAGCAACGGTGCTCAAGACCTCCTTGCCGTTGAGGAGACAGATGGAATAAAAAGAGGTATTCTTCGTAGGGAAGTGTATTTCCAAAGAGACTGGCCTCAACATCCACAATGCGAGAGATATCTTCAACTAATTGATTTACAGGAACTGCATTGATCTGTTCTGCCGGCCAGATAGCTAACCGATGAAGTTTCCCTAAGATCTGAAAGCTCTCTTCACCATGAGTTCCTATCTCCAAAGGAGAGTCAACCAAAGTATCAAAATTAGTAACCTCAAATTGATTCTTCTGCTTTTGATGGAAGGGGAGGATTGTAGAAACTTGCCATCCCTCAGGAGCAACAATTTCAACAGTAGAAGAAACAGAAAGCGCATTCATGACTGTTAAAAATGTAGCTGCTCCATTTAGAAAAGCATGTGTCGAGTCCACATGATTTGTCCGCACAGTCAGTTCATGGCAATAAATGCGGTATTCCACAAGCAGGTTGCGAGCCCCTTTCGTATCTACTTCCCACGCATTTTTTCGAATCTTACGCGTCTCGATTGAGGCGTCTTCTACCTTACACGTAAGCCCTTCTACAAAGCGGGCATATTCCTGAATTAAATAAGATCCAGGAGTCCACACGGGCATCCATAGAACCAAAGGGGAAGGGAGAGTGTGGTTGGCTTGGAGATGCATCTGTACGGTCACAAGATGCGCTTCAGGTGCCTCGATAAGTACACGGTAATGGGTTTTCAGATCAACCATCATAGGCCTTTTCAACCAAAAAGCACTAGGGAGATTCAAGCAACTGAAAAATGACCTCATCTTGACGGATGAGTCCAAGCTGCTCACGCGCAACGCGCTCGATTGTAATAGGATCGTGATTGAGGCTGTTAACTTCATCCTGGAGTCTTTGGATATCTCTCCTCAAAACATCATTTTGTGCCTTAACATGAGCAAGTTCATGCTGAAGTGCATGCAAACGCGGCAAACCACTAGGAGCAAACACAAAAAGAAGGACTGACACAAATGTTACAATGAGCATTGTGATTGGCAAGACACGCGACAGAAAAGAGTGAAAAGAAAACACAATAGGATTGGTCTCTCTTGTCATACTCATGGAAAAAAAGCTAGTAATTCAGAAGGATTGTTTAAGGAACAAGCATGACTATCTCAAATTCGGATTATGAGACTACCATTGGACTTGAAGTCCACGCTCAACTTTTGACTCAAAGCAAGGCTTTTTGTTCTTGTTCTACCGCATTTGGGGCTCCGTGTAACACCCATGCTTGCCCTGTATGCTTGGGTTTGCCTGGAGCTTTGCCCATTCTCAACCAAGAGGCTGTCCATTTTGCTATACGTGCAGCGCTTGCACTTCATTGTAAAGTTCATTTGCAAAGCCGATTTTCTCGTAAGAACTACTTCTATCCCGATCTTCCAAAAGGCTATCAAATCAGCCAACACGACAAGCCGATCAGTGAACACGGTTGGATCGATCTAGAAATTCCTAAATCAGATGAAGGAAGCGCTTCCTCTCCTTCTTTTTATACGAAAAGAGCGAGAATCAATCGACTCCATATGGAAGAAGATGCAGGTAAAAATGTACACGATCGGGGAATTTACTCATGGGTAGATCTGAATCGCGCAGGCGTTCCTCTGATTGAAATTGTGAGTGAACCCGATATGCAAAGTAGTGTAGAAGCTGTTGAATATCTTCGAAGCTTAAGAGAACTGTTGATGTTTTTAGGGATTAACGATGGGAATCTAGAGGAAGGTTCTTTTCGATGTGATGTGAACATCTCACTCAGAAAAAGAGGGGACACCAAACTGGGCACCCGCGTGGAGCTCAAAAATATCAACTCATTTCGGTTTGTTCAAAAAGCGATCGAATATGAGGTAGAAAGACAAAAGGAGATACTTGAAAGCAGAGAAGCCGTTATTCAAGAGACTCGGGGATGGGATGAGAAAAAAGGTCTCACTTTCTCTATGAGAAAGAAAGAAGAGACTCAAGATTATCGCTATTTCCCTGATCCCGATCTCCCTCCTCTCTTGATTGAAGAATCAACGATTGAAGAGATCCGGGCCCATCTCCCTGAGCTCCCTTCAACCAAACGTACACGTTTTGTCAACGACTTAGGCTTAACTCCTTATGCAGCCAAAGTCCTTACCCAGCATCCCCAACTGGCTTCCTTCTTTGAAGAGGCCATCTGTCACTATCAAGAGCCAGTCAAAATAGGCAATTTTATTCAAACTGAAGTTCTCCGCGATGTGGTGACGAAAGGTCTTGAGATGAAAATTCCGATCTCAGCTACCCAAGTAGCGGAATTAATTCAACTTGTAGAGCAGAATACAATCAGTGGCAAACAGGCCAAAGAGCTCTATTCGCTTCTCCAAAATCAAACCAAAATGCCTTCAGAGCTAGTTAAAAAGTTGGGGATGAGCCAGGTATCTGATGAAAAAGCCCTGACTGAGGTGATGGAACGTCTCATCGAACAGAATCCCAAACAAGCAGCAGCCATTCGCAACGGAAAACATAGGATCATAGGCTTTTTTGTGGGGGCTGTGATGAAGGAAACCAATGGTCGAGCCAATCCTCTCATCGTGCAGCAGGTGATCAAAAAGCTACTCTATCTCTGATTCATCCAACCAAGAGCAAAGGGAATGGACTACGACTTGCTCCATCCCTTT
Source organism: Pajaroellobacter abortibovis (assembly GCF_001931505.1). Taxonomy (NCBI): domain Bacteria; kingdom Pseudomonadati; phylum Myxococcota; order Polyangiales; family Polyangiaceae; genus Pajaroellobacter; species Pajaroellobacter abortibovis. The sequence continues at coordinate 943,403 of NZ_CP016908.1, forward strand.
TTTGATGTTCCATAGCTCAATCAAATTACAACAGTTAGCGACCTGGAGGCTTTAAAGGGAGAATGCCCATCGAAGAAGGAGGAGGGGGGAAAATAGGAGAGCTCTTGATTCCCCCTAAAGGGGCAGAAAGCGGTGCGCTTTCGTTAATCCCATCAAGTGCATACAATGCGTTTAAAATGCGTTCAAAACCACATGCTTGAGCAGGCTCTTTGAAAAAGAGAGAAGCAATCCGAACAAGGCGCAAAGAAGTTGTCTTCCCCAGACTGACTTCTCTTTCTAAAAAAGATTCGAAGGTTCCATATCCCTTTGCAGCGTATAACTTCCTCGATTGAATATCTTTTAAGATGGAACCGATCTCCCAAAATCGTTTCGAAAGATTCTTTCTCAGTTTCTTGATATTAATAACAGCGGTGTGAAGATCAGCGATGGTCGCTTTAAGATCCTCAGTCTGCTGAGGAGCTCGAAGAGTCGAACGCGCACTTCCTGGAAATGACAACTCATTTGCCTTGGCTTTTTCTTTTTGCTTTGCAGCATGATGAGTGATCCAAGGGGCTCCACTGCCAACCCTTGTTTTTCTCTTTTTCTTCTCCTGCCTCGGTCTCTCCTCCCTGCGAGTTGCCTTACTGGTAGCTTTGGTTTTAGAGAGCATAGTAGATTTTGCGCTCGGAGTCTGTTTGGTCTCTCCGCTTTTGGCTATCCCCATCTCGTTTACGCCTAATGGTTAGAAAGGCCCTTCATTCTTTTATAGAATTCATCTATTGGATGGAAAACTACAGAAGGAATAAGGCCTTTATTTTTAAGAAAGAATACAATAAGAAATACAAACTGCTTAGCAAAAACTATCGATGTAAGTCTATCTTCATTTTTCTTTAGCAACTCAAGCTTTAGACTTTTTCATCGAGTCATTATTTTGGGAAGAAAGCATTCTCTTCGCTGCTTATGCACAGCCTTTCGAACACCTTATCGACATGTCCTTCTACTTTGACATGGTAAAAAGCTTCTTCTATTTTTTTGTCTGGTCGGATGAGAAAAGTGCTGCGAATGACCCCTTCTGTTATCTTTCCGTACAAATTTTTCTCTCCATAAGCTCCAAAAAGTTTATGCACCGTTAAATCAGGATCGCTGGCAAGAGGGATCTCCAAACGACAGCTGACTCGAAAGCGGTGATGGCTTTCTGTGGAATCTTTGGAAACACCGAGGATAGAGGCGTGATGTTGTTCAAAGTCAGCGATTCGTGCAGAGAAGGCTTGAGCTTCTCGAGTACACCCAGGGGTTTGATCTTTAGGATAAAAGTAAAGGATCAGAAAACGATCGGAAAAATCCGATAATGTTACTGTTTCTCCTTCATCTGTAAGAAGAGTAAAAGAAGGTGCCCTATCTCCTTTTTTGAGTCTGATCGATTCCATAAAATAAACTCCTCTCCACCATCCATAAATTAGTAAGAAGATGAAAAAACATCCTTTCCACCATCCAGAGAGCTCTTTAAATATAAGAAAAACAAGTGAAAAAGAAAAGATTGCTTTTTTAATCAGTCAGTTTAAGATGCCGTTTCCAGATGATGTTCTTCTTGGCATAGGAGACGATGCGGCGATTTTGGCTCCAATCCCAGGATTTAAGCTGGTGTGGACCATTGATGAGCAAGTAGAGGGGCAGCACTTTTTGCGAGAATACCTCTCATGCCGAGATATAGGATGGCGTGCTTACATGACAGCAGCAAGCGATCTCGCTGCGATGGGTGCGCGAGGCTGGTGCGCTCTTTCATCTATAGTCCTTCCACACTTTGTATCTGATTCAGATTGGCAGGAACTTATAGCGGGGCTGCGTGAAGCTGCATATTCTTTGCACATACCGATTGTAGGAGGGAATTTATCCCAAGGTAGCGCACTCAGCCTCGCAACAACTTTTCTAGGATATACTTCTCGAGCCATTTCGAGAGGAGGGGGAGGGGCAGGAGATAAATTGTGGTTAGCTGGCCCCGTGGGGTTAGCTGCAGCAGGCTTTCGAGCGTTACAAGCAGGAAGAGGAATGGAGCCTTCCCTCCAACCAGCTGTAGCAGCATGGCAGAGGCCACAGGCACGCCTAGATACAGTTGAAGAGTTGGACAAAAAGGCTCAGGCAGCAATTGATGTGTCGGATGGCCTAGCTCAAGATGTATTTTCTATGGCAGAGGCTAGCCAATGTCAGGCCCTCCTGGATCTCGATTCGATTCTTGAATATGGAGGGAATCCACTTGCCCAAGCTGCTGAGGCATTGATGGCTGATCCCCTAGAACTCGCCCTCTACGGAGGGGAAGACTACGCCATTGTGGCAGCTTCTTCTCAGCCTCTCACTGGTTTTTCCTGCATTGGTGAACTGCAGGAAGGGGAGGGGCTTTATGGAAAAAAACAGGGAAAGAAACTTCCTCTCACCGTAAGAGGATTTGATCATTTTATATAATAAGCTGTTTATATCTGATCCAAGATAAGAGCCAAAAAATTTTTTAAGGATGAGTGGTACTTTGAGAACGATTGACTATCATATGTTAGCGTTAGCAAATAGAAATTAAAAATGCTACACACACCTTCTCATTATAAAATACTATTCCAAAATAAATTAATAGCAAAAATTTACATTTATTTGGAGTGATTGATGGCATTATCTTGTCAAAAAAATGCTTTATTTTGTTTCCTCTTTTCCCTGTTGAGCAGCTGCGAAACAACTTCTTCTGTCTCAACAGGCCCTGATGAAGAATCTAAGCAAGGTAATATACTATGGAATGACAGAAGAAACGGAAAGCAAATAGAAAATGATATTTGTAAATCAACTCTCGATTTTTCATACAATCAACTTTCTTGGAATTCAGAGAAAAGAGGCCCTTTAAAAGATCATCTCAAGAAATTCGAGAAATGCATCCAAAAGATGTATCTCAATATCGAAGGAAGAGATGATCTGGAGAAAGAAGATTGTAAAGTCATTGCCGAGTCACCCATTAATGGCATCAACCTGAAAGAAACCAATGCCGACATGGCTTGTCTTACAGAATTAGCGAAGTCCCCCTCTCTTACTCAAATCAAACTAGGATATGAACGCCATTTTAAAGGAAACCGACTTTTATCAGACACAGCAGTTCAACAGCTCGCTCCTCTCCAACTGGAGACATTTGAACTTACCGATCATTTAGAAATATTCACGGATGCAGCGATCACACCGCTCAATTTAAAAAAAGCCACTTCCGTTGTTCTCAATGCAAACAATCTGACGGGAAATGCACTCGCGAATAGTCACGAATGGAATTCATTAAAAAAGCTGCAGCTGTGGGGAAGCAAATTTGATTCTAACTCCTTACAATACGCTTCTTCATGGGGGCAGTTAACTCATCTGAACCTCTACGGTAAAAATCTCACCGAAGCACTTGCACAACACGGAGAGCAGCTTTCTTCACTTGAAGAAGTCTCTTTACACAATATGAAAGACATAGCCCTCGTTGGCTCTCACAAATGGAAACAACTCAAAGTACTTCAACTCTATTCAGAGGAATTCACATTTGAAGCGCTAAAGTTTATAGACGCGCCTCTAAAGGTTCTTAAACTGCACGGAAACAAATTTGACAGCAATCAACTGGCTATTATCCCCGCTCTTGATCTTAAGAAAAGATGCAGCCAACTCGAAAAAATAGAACTTTCTGGTGATCATTTCACTGATCAACTATTGCAATACGCAGAAGAAGCAAAAATTATAGAATTAGAGCTCTGGGGTAAACAATTTACCGATCAGGTGCTAAGATATGGTAAGAAATGGAAGTTACAAAGTTTAAGTCTTCATGGAGATAATTTTACAGAAAACGCGGTCAAAATTGCTAACCAGCAATGGCCCGCTCTTCGTTTTTTCTACACATCCGGTGCTCAATTTAAAAAGGATGGCTTTCGAATCTAAGTTGCTCTATCCAGATCAATTATCTCCATTTAAAGAATGTAAATCATGAGGTAAGTTTGCAGCGAAATCTGATTTCCTTTTGTTTGTGGGAATGATTAAGAACAACTCATTGCATTACAGCAGTTGAGGCATTTGTAGTAAGCACGGGAGGTCCGCCCATGAGGGCATCCATCCGCGCAGCAAGCCCTACGCTACAAGCGGTGTGCCCTTTAGGTATGTCCTCCTCCTAACTCTGTGACTGAAGAAGCAGGGGAACTCTCTAAAGCTTCTTGAGGAATGCGGTCAGATGATCCGCGCTATGTATCCTTCAGGCTGAATATATACAAGGTCATAGCGACACAGGTATTCAATCCTTAAGATGTGGAAGAGGTAATCGACCACAGAAGTGGCAAATTTAATATGTGGATGATCTTCCTCAACTCCTTGAAGCTCAAAACGGGTAAAGGTAAACTGATGGACATATGTCTCAAGAAGGACTCCGTACTGAAGGTCAATCAAGACTGACATTACAAAACAGTTCATCAAGAGGTGGAATGCAGCCCTCTTTATGCAATGCATATCGATGAAGATTTCTCCTCAACAACCGTCTTCATGTTGTCTTATACGCAAGAAGATTTTATGCTCTCTCACTCTCGCTTCCCGGGTGAATCCCATCCGTTTTTTGGGAAGCCTCACCCGAACCCAAATAGGAGTGCTGGAGATGGACATCTTTCGATCCGGGAGAAGTAACGTAGATAGGCGATTCTTAGGCAGAGGAACCACTACCTGGACTCGAAAGGGAGTGAGAAGCTTCGCACAATCCTTGTAAATGGCAATCGCCTTTAACCCTAGCCTCCATCCTTCTTCATAGATGTGAAGCACGTCCTCAACGGTAGCTTTGTGGGGCAGATTCACTGTTTTCAATATCGCCCCGCTGAGGAAAAGCTGACAGGAAGCCATCATCACACATGACTGCTGGGCGCAAGAAACCGTTTACCGTGTTTGCCATACTGGTTGGAGCAACCAAACACGGAATAATGCTCAGGCTTAAGGTAACGATTAAGTGGTGTAACAAGACAAATCCACCAGAATCTCCTACGCCAGGAAGAAGATGAGATATGCTTGGCGATACTCATCCAGATCAAAAGGGAAGGAAGGATCGCCATTCTCTTGAAGCAACTTGGTCAGATTGAGAGAGGCTAGATTCAAGCAGAATCATCTAAAATACATACTCCGGCGAGGATTGGAAGTACGGATAAGCTCTGATTGAGAGCAAGTGTGCCCCCAATTAATGGTCGTATCGCACTACACACCGGGCAGCACACTGCCATGCGGATTCAGCAATCTGATTCCACAGGTCTCTTGCTTCTACACGTATCTACAATTTCCCCTCTTGGTAGACTACTTCCACCTTTCTCGATAGCTCGCATAAAATTCATCAGTGATTGGAACAGAATTTTTGAATTCTGCCCGCTGACGGTGTAATAAGCAAGCCCAAAGCAACTCACACGCATCCTGCGTTTTGATCACTTTCGACCGTTCAAAATGCCAAGCTCAGTGCCCCCCCCTCAATCCCATGCTCATGCCATAGGCCACAATTAATACAGGAGAATTAAAAGCACCGTACTGATGCACCATTAAAAAGGATAGCTCTGCCTGAAAAGCACAACCGGGAGGGGTTGCGAAATATCCTCCAAGCTTTTTCCCTGCTCCTCGAATGGTACGCGCAATATGAGGAACTACTTGACGAATACTTGTCTCTCCACAGGTTTCCCTCTTTCTTCCCCAAATGGGAACGGAACCCACCCTTAGGAAGGTATTTAGAAATCACAATACCCGTGGCTAACTGGCTTCAGCTAACAGGCACTTTCACGTGCTCTTGCTTAAAAACAACCGAACTATCAGGACTGGTAATGACACAAGATCGTTGCTCATGAGTCACTTCGTCCAAAGGATGCTTCCCAGGCGAAGTGTACTTACGAAGAATCATCAACCCTATTGCCTCCTGGGACTCCGACTGCACTGAAAGGCTCTCTTTTTGTCTGTTGTTCACATGGGACTAGTTCTGTGGTGGAAAATCTTAATTGAAAGCGTAAATCATAGGATCTAATGAGAACAGACAGCTAGCCTATTTCGCTGTAAAAAAATGGATGCAGATTACTTGCTTTTATCTCTTTTAAAAGATCGAAAGCCAACCAAAGCAATTTTTTTTAACTCTACAAGCTGCAATATGCGAATTGAATTTAAAGCTTGGGGGCCTCTAGGCTTGAAGCAGCAGGCTGTGCAGCACAAGCAGGCAACGTTTTGCGTTTTTTAAAGGAATTAGAAGGGTCTAAGATGACTACTTCTCCAAAAGGACATAACGATTCCGCAATAGAAGCTGCATCTCCTACAACTGTGATCACCATGGTAGAAGGCTCGAAGAGAGATTGAGCAAGAGTAGAGATCTGATTAGGCTCTACTTGCTCAAGTTCTTGACGATAGTGATCCCAATATCCATCCGGCAAACCCAAGATCTCCTGTTCCGTAATTAAATTCGCAATAGAATCGATAGAACCAATTCCCACCAGAAAAGAACCGTTTAACCATCGAGAAGCAGATCGCACTTCTTCAAGAGGAACGGGGGTCAAACGCAACGATTTGAGATTCTCAAGAATCGCAGCAACTGCCGAAGCAGTTTTAGGAGTCTGTGTCCCTACCGAAATCCAGAGAGGTTGAACACCGTGAGCATAGACATCAAGGTAAGCTCCTGCAGCATAAGCTAATGACTTGTTCTCTCGGACATCTCTAAACAGCCTCCCATTCTGACCACCCAAAGCCTGGGCAGTTATTTTTAACACCGGCCAAAGGGCAGAATTGCGCTCAGGCGCTGGAAGAGCCAACACAATCTCGCTCTGTGTGCTACCAAGACGATCTACAAGCAAGATGCGAGCTGGTCTCGGAACAGAAGGTGAGGAGGCAAACGCAACCTTCCTTTTCTCTTTTTGATTCGCTTTCCAGCTTCCAAAAGAACGCTGAGCCTGTTGAACAACCGCTTGGCCCTCACAATCCCCTACAACCACCAACACCGCCTGCGAAGGAGAATAAAAAGAACAATAAAACGCCTTGATTCCATTTAAATTGGTAGCTTCCACATCGGAAGGCAGCATCAGATTACGGTAAGGACTTTGCGGCGGATAGAAAGCCTGCAATGCTGCATAAGTAGCCATAAAATGGCTGTTGGAATGCATCTCTTCGTTTGCGATATCTTTTGCTCGAGCTTGAATCTTTTTAAACTCCGTTTCATCAAAACGAGGGGACTGGATCATCTCCCCGAGCAAAGCAAATCCATCTGCGAGGTACTCGCTTGGAAGTCTGAGACTAAATATGGTTTTATCGTTGCCAACTACTTCCGAAAATTCAGCACCTATCGATTCAATCTTATCCATCCACTGCTGCCCTGGCATTGAACGCGTCCCCCCCTCTTTAAGGAGAAGGGCAGTTAAACGAGCCTGAGCTGCCCCACTGCCATATCCATATCCAGCCCGCACCACAAGGCGAATCTCCACAAACGGGATCCGTTGAATACGCACACTATCTATTTGGAGACCATTAGGCAAAACAGTGCGTGAAATTGATGGAAAAGAAAAGGGTCTAGGCTGACTAGCAGGAGGGGGAGATTGAAAAATAGGATCATCCTTCTCTTGAGCAGATCCTTTTTGATCCTGATTAAGAGCTGTCAAAAGTGACGTGTTTGATGAAAGAAGAGAAGATCCCAAAGAGGAACTACATCCCTGTAAGAAAACCATAACGAACATTGCTAAGAAAACATAGTACATGGGCATATCACTTTTTCTCAATGGAGACCCCTCATTAGGAGGAGTTAACATTGATGCATCCACCTTCAAATCGTTTGGAGGGATTCACTATCTTCAGAAGGCTTAGGACCTGGTTGAATTTCCACCCGTGTTCTTCGACGCAAAGTTAAATAATTCACAACAGCCTTTTGAATGTCAGAAGGGGTAACCGCTTCTAATTGCTCAAGCTCTTTCATCGGGTTTGGATCATTCCAAAGGGTCTTCAAGTCACCAACCCGAACTGCTCTCTTGAGATCCAATTGCAACGGGAGCAAAATGCTCGAGCGAGCGCGAAGACGCAATTTGTTCATCTCTACATCCGCTGGAAGAAAGCGGGCAAGAGAGATCATCTCTTCTTGAAAGATCTCTTCTACCTCTTCCAGAGTGCCTTTCTCGGATATTTTACTCCACAGAGCAAAAAGGCTAGCCCCTCGATGAGGCTCTACCCACGCATCCACTTCGACAGCAATACCCTTTTCGCGCACTAACCTTCGATACAATCGAGAGCTCTCCCCATCTGCTAGAAGACGAGCAGCCATATTCAACGCAGCATAATCAGGTGTTCTTCCAGTGGGAATCGACCAACCCCACCATATGCCTGGTAGAGTGGCATGAAGATCCGCAATAATCTCCCCTCGAGGCTCTTTTTGACTGAGAAGAGGGAGCGAAGGTGATTCAGGAGGGGAAGGATGTGCAGAGATTGGATCAAAATAGCGATGGATAAGTTCTAGGACGTCCTTCTCATCAAATCCCCCTGAAATGGAGAGGACAGCATGAGAAGGATTGTAATAAGTCCGATGAAACTTCTGCACTTCTTCAAAAGGAGCGTTGTCCAAATCCTGCATCGATCCAATCGTGGGATGCGCATAAGGCCAGCAGTCTCCAAAAGCCAGTTCAATACCACGCATAATACCTTTGATATAAGGGGAATTCTCAACCCGCATACGATATTCTTCTTTAACGACGGCGCGTTGATTCTCAAAATTCTCAAGAGACGCGTTGAGGGCCCTCATGCGATCCGCTTCAAGCCATAACATCAGAGGCAGTTCATCGCGTGGCATCACTTGAAAGTAGTTGGTCCGCTCCTCATTGGTAGTTCCGTTTAAAATCCCGCCTCGCTGAGTAATGAGCTGAAAATGTCCTCCTCGAGGTACATGTTGGGAGCCCTGAAACATCATATGCTCAAAGAGATGGGCAAAACCTGAGAGTCCACGCCTCTCATTGCGAGAACCCACGTCATAGGTCACAGCAACACCCACTGTGGGCGAGTTAGCATCAGGCAATAAAACCACCCGCAAACCATTTCTTAAAGTCTCCTCCCGAATCGGAAAGGTAAAAGAAGGAGTAGAGGAGACAGGAGAGACAGAGATGGCTGAAGAAGAGGGTGATTCTGCCAAAGCCTCAGAGATAATCACTGCAAACAAAAGGAACGAAAGGAGCCAAGAAAACCGCATCCCTTAGATGAAATCATACCTTTTTTGTTCAGGCAACATTTACTTAAACTTTTTCTATCTGCGCTTTTTCCCTCTTATTAAGACAAACTTTCAAGCAGTTTTATTTCTTGACCTGATCTCTCAAAAGAGGCGAGCAGCTGTATCATCCGCCCACAACCAAGCCTCCCGAGGGATCCAAAGACGATCCCCCTCTCGTTTAAGTCTTCTCTGATCGATCAACCATTGAACTTGCTGTTCTCTCTCTTCCGTCCACGGTTGAATTCCAAGAGCATCTGCGTGATATGCAACGTCTATCCCTTCCGCTAATCGGAGCCCCAGCATCAAACGTTCTTTAAAAAGGGTCAGTGCATCGAGTTCCTCAGCCCATATGTCCAGGGGGTTATTTTCCCTTGACGGATCCTCTCGATAAAGAGTCATTTGAAAATAAGAACGCGGTTGGAGAGGATTCCGATAGCGCACACCGCGTATGGGCGACGAGTCGAAAAGATAAAAACCGACTGCTCCACAACCAACACCGAGATATTCCCACCCTCTCCAATAGGCTAAGTTATGCTGTGCCTCTTCCCCAGGAACAGCAAAGTTCGAAATTTCGTAAGGGGAAAGGCCAGCCTGATCGAGGACGCGCTGAAGCGAAAGAAATGTTTCCGCCACTTGACTCTCCTCTGCAAGGGGGAGCTTCCCCTGTCTAGCGAGTTGACCGAATCGAGTCCCTGACTCAACGGTCAATTGATAGCAAGAGAGGTGTTTGAGCCCCAAATGACACAAACGAAGCGCTTGTTCACAGGCATCATCGGGGGGTTGTCCCGACAAGCCAACGATTAAGTCCGCTGAGACCTTAGCTCCAGAGAGCAGAGCCCCTTGAACAGCCTCTTCCGCTGCACGAACGCCATGAGTTCGACCCAAGAATTGAAGTTGCTCAGCCTTTAAAGCCTGAACCCCTATCGAAAACCGATTAATACCAGCGCCCACCCATTGCTTAGCGTGATCCAATGAAAATGAGGTCGGATTGCATTCCAATGTAATCTCCATATCCGTCATGCACTCACAATGTGATTTAATAAATGCAAGCACTCGCCCCGCCTCCTCGGGCTCCCAAAGGCTGGGCGTACCCCCTCCTAAAAAGATAGAATGAAGAATCCGCCCCCGTCCTCGCTCGAATCGATTGGTTAGGTAGAAGCTTAGCTCTTTTATCACTGCTTCTGCATATTCAACATGCGGAATAGAAGAAGAATCCGTGGGGTACGAGGTAAAATCACAGTAAGGGCATTTGGTTAAACAGTAGGGAAAATGAATATAAAGGGAAAATGGACGTAAAACATCGCCTGGAAGCAAACTAAGGCTTGAGGTATCAATAACAGGAGGAAAAGGGAAAGAAAGATGCATCAAAAAGGAGAGGGAAAGGGAATTGATGAAGGAGAAAGTTGATGTTAAATAAAAAACAAAGGGATTCCTACTCTTGCAAATGATTGGAGTCGAACAAATTATTGAACAGGTTAAAGGATATCAGCCGAATCTTGATATAGATCTTATTCGGCGTGCCTACCATTTTAGCCACAGAGTACACCAAGGACAGGTTCGCAGATCAGGAGAGCCTTATATCGTCCATCCAGTAGGGGTTGCAGCGATGATCGCAGAACTCAAATTGGATAGTGGGAGTGTATGTGCAGCTCTCCTTCACGACGTTGTAGAAGATACTCTCACCACGATGGAGGAGATCGAACGAGAATTTAACACGGAGATCGCTTCCTTGGTGGACGGTGTAACCAAATTATCAAAAATTAATTTCACTTCCAAGCAAGACAGGGAAGCAGAAAATTTCAGGAAGATGGTCGTAGCGATGTCGCGAGACATTCGTGTCCTGTTGATCAAACTGTGCGATCGAATGGATAATATGCGCACTCTTCAATACATGCAGCGTTCTGCTCAGGAACGAATTGCACGGGAAACGCTTGATATTTATGCTCCTCTTGCACACAGGTTGGGTATTCAATCGTTTAAAAACGAACTAGAGGACCTCGCGTTCAAGTACCTGGAGCCCGAGATCTATGAAACGATCAACACCGCATTCGGGAAGACGAAAGAAGACCGCGATCGCTACATTGCACGCGTGTGCGAGACCTTCTCTACCCATCTCAAAACTCACGGACTCAAGATTGAGGTAAGTGGGAGAGCGAAAAATCCTTACTCCATCTGGCGGAAAATGCAGATGAGGAAAGTAGGGTTCGATCAAATTAACGATCTTATCGCATTCCGTGTCATTACTGAAAATACAGGCAATTGTTATGCCGCATTGGGGATGATTCACGCGAAGTGGACACCTCTTCCAGGCCGTTTTAAAGATCACATCGCCATTCCCAAATCCAATATGTACCAATCCCTCCACACGACGGTGATTGGTCCAGGAGGTCAACGGATCGAAGTGCAAATCCGAACCCAAGAGATGCACCATATCGCAGAGCACGGGATTGCTTCTCATTGGCTCTATAAAGATGGCCATACCGGAGGAAACCATCAACAAGATATTCAACGGTTTGAATGGCTCCGCCAGTTGGTTGAACTACAGAAGGATCTCAAGGATCCCGCTGAATTTTTAGAGGGATTAAAATTTGATCTGTTTCAGGACGAAGTCTACGTGTTCACTCCAAAAGGAGATGTGCGTGTCTTTCCAATGGGGGCAACTCCAATCGATTTTGCTTATGGAATTCACTCAGAGATAGGGAATCACCTGATCGGTGCGAAAATCGATGGCAAGCTCAACTCACTCCGTTACAAACTGAGGAATGGAGACGTCGTTGAAATTATTACCTCACCTCATCAGCAGCCATCCCGAGACTGGCTTGACTACGTAGTAACCACACGCGCTCGATCCAAAATCCGCAGTTCTCTCCGACAAGGAGAACGGGAGCGATCTCGCAAGCTTGGACAAGGGCTCCTAGAAAAGGAATTTCAAAAGTCAGAGCTCTCTTTTCATAAATTATTGAAGAGCTCTAATGAATTACAAAAACTCTTCAATGAACTGAAAGTCCAGTCGATCAATGAAGTGTTTATTGGGATTGGATATGGGAAAATTGATCCCACAGACATCGTCAGGTTTTTTGAGGCTCCAGCGAACTATGCAGAAGGGGTGCCCTTATCGGACAAATTTCGAGAGGATCAGCTTTCGGCTTTTATTCGCAAAGTTGTTAAAAAAGAGGATGGTGGAATTCAACTCAACGGGATCGATGACATTTTGGTACGGTATGCAAAATGTTGTTCTCCGCTGCCTGGCGACGAGATCTTAGGATTCATTACCAGAGGTCGTGGAGTGACTGTACATCGACAGAGCTGCTCTAAGGCTTTCGATACGGATCCAGAGCGGCGGGTTGAAGTGCAATGGGGAGCCAATCCTAAGATCAACTGTTTGGTTCACATCCGGATCATTGCTGTCGATCAATCAGGCATCTTAGCGCATGTAGGAAGAGTCTTTTTAGATGAAAGAATCAACATCACTGAAGCCAATTGCCGAACCCACAACGATGAAAAATCGATCAACATCATCAGTTTTCATTGCTCCAGCCTCGAACAGCTCAAACGGATCATAAGAGCTGTTCAGAAAATTAAAGGGGTTCTCTGTGTCGAGCGGATTTAAATCCCGATCGACCACTGATCCAGAATAGAAAGATTCGCTGCTCTACAAGTATGGATAATTGCATATTCAGGAAGTCGATTTTCCCACAAAAGGGAAGATATCCTAAGGAGAGCTTTGTATCCCCATGATTCGATTTCTCTGCTCACTGATTAAAAAGCGGCGATTTGAGTTTGGAATCGGAGCTCCCCCTATAGTAGCAGCGATCGCCTCATGGTTTGGATTGCATGGCTCGCCCGTGAGCATTCAGGTAGGTGGATACGGTCTGTTTGCTATCCTCAGTGGAACAGCGTGCACGCTTGCTGTGATGTTCTATGAGCACCGCGATCCACGCCTTGCTGAGATTATTCGCATAGCCACATTAGGCCTTCTGCTGAGCAACGCATATGCTATACCGATGTACTGGATTGCAGCTCATGGAGGTCCATTTGTCGATCCAATCCTTACACAGATAGACGCATCATGCGGCATCCATGTGGCTTCTTGGGTGCTCACTGTACGCTCACAACCAGCTCTTGATGTTCTCTCCACGTGGTTCTACCATTCGCTACCTTATGAGTTACTCGGAGCGCTTTTGATTCCACCGCTCTTAGGTCATGTGGAACGCGCTCGTGAATTTCTTCTCGCGCTATTGTATGCAAGCATTCTCTCCTTAGGACTCTTTGTTTGGATACAAGGAATAGGCCCATGGACAAATGGTCACTTTGAACCCACTGAGCAACAAGCTGCAACCGAGGTTTTACTCAAGGCTTTGCACAGCAAGCAACCTGTTCAGCTAGCTCTGAGCTCTCCAGGTCCCCTCATCGCTTTTCCTTCGTGGCATACTATTTTTGCTATCCTCGCAGCCTTTGCCTTCCGTTACCATCGAGGACTCAGCATTGTAACAACCCTATGGAGTGGAGCTATTATCGCGGCAACTGCTGTGTCTGGTTGGCACTATATGGTCGATGTGGCAGGTGGGATTGGTATTGCTTGGTTCGCGATTGGAGCCACACGCGCCACCTCTCGGTTGTACCCTCTCTACAGACAACTGCCTGTTCAAACAAGCGAACAGAGTGAATAGCGCTAAGGTGATTGCTGCATTGTCTGAAGCTTGAATGAAATTCCAGCATTACGCAACCGCTGACATACCGTGTCGATCGCGATTGGACTGCTGTCACATCCGACAAATGATCGTCCCAGTCTTGCTGCTACGTACAGTGTAGTCCCTGAACCACAGAAAGGATCGATGATCAAAGCCCCTTGATGAGTAGAAGCACGGATAATCCGCTCCATTAATTTTTCAGGCTTCTGCGTAGGATATCCTGTCCTCTCCCTGAAGAGGGGAGCATTCGCCACCATAGCGGGGCAATCTGTCCAGACACTTCCAATCGCGCGTCCTTCATCTGCATAATAGCGGTATCGTTTCTGTCCCACAACGCGCTCACGATAGCGACGGCCTGCTGAATCCTGAGAGGAAAAATGCATTGTTAAACTAGTCCGTGCATAAGATTCTCGCAGACAAGGATCTCGATAATTCCATATCCACGTTTTTCCTTTCCGGTAAAGAAGAAGTGTCTGATGAGTCATCGAAGGCCTAAGCACAGATCGACCTCCGTTTCCAGGGGTCCAGATTACCTCTCCTAGAAAATGAGTCCTTCCAAAAATGTGATCGCAGAGCAGCTTTGCTTCATGAATCGCACGGTAATCCAGATGGAGCCAAAGTGTCCCCTCCGATGAAAGAATCTCTCGAGCAACAATGATGCGAGGCTTCATCCATTCCAAATAGGACTCAATCGAAGGCCAGCAATCTGCAAATGCAAAGGACGCGAAAGAGGATACATCCTTTTCTTTATCCCTTTTTTTTCTCCGCACCCGAAAACGGATCCCTACAGAAAAGGGGGGGTCCAGATAAGCTAAATCCGCTCGTCTAGGAGCAATCCACCGATCCAGATGGAGTGCATCGCCATGGATTACTTGACGAGGAAGCCTCTCTGATTGCTTCATCGAACAGGGGCCATCGCCACCCATCTCATCTTTCTCACCTTTCAACAGAGCCATCCTGCTAAGCAAGTCTATCCGCAAAATCGAATTATAAATATCAATGTTCTCCTTCCTTACCCATTTCAAAAGAGGCAATTCGTTGTTCCACCGTTCGAATTGTTTCCAAGGAGGCATATGATTGAGCGAGCGTCAGATCGTCTTTATCACGGACGATGTACCCTTCATCCAAGAAAGCTGAATATGCATTCTCAAAGATAGAGCGGTGAATGGCTTCGCGGTATGTAATTTCTCCAGCGTGAAACATCTTCTCACCGATGCTGATAGCCCGCTTTACCAATTCTTGTGAAGTGAGCGGAGTGCGGAGAAGAAAAGTCAAGCTGCGCGCAGCGACACGATATCCTTCCAGAAAGTTAAGGATCAATTTAGTATACATCACAAGTTTCTCTCGCGCGTCAGAAGAGGCTAACCATAAGCTCCCTTCTTTTTCACGAAGATTCCCCTCACGAATAAAGTGATCTTTTTCTCGTACGATAAGTGCTTCATAAGAAATCCCACGGGAAGGCTGAAATTCATAGTTGAATAAATGCAAGAGGCTCTGCACTCGCTCACTTACTACATCGACTTCCATTTTCTGATCGGATTGAGGCGCGGTTAAAAGCGCAGTCGCAAAGAGCGCTCGTGGGATAAAGAAATGAAGAATAAAATTTTTCGATAAATCCAGTGCGATTCGAGCTGTCGAAGGAACGATATAGACCGGGCCTTGCGATGAGAGAGAAGCGTTTGAAGGAGAAGAAGAAGCGCGATCCAATTCGAGATGACCTGCGCGAATAAAAAGATCACAAGCTTCCTGGATAGCACTGGAACGGATCGTACGAAAGCCTTCTTCATAGACAAGATTAGGGGAGAAGCGTGATCCTAAATCCTGAAGGACCTCTCCAAAGAATTCACAGCGAGATAGGATGGATTGATGCGTGACAATCCCTTTGCTATCCAACAGAAGAGAAATAGCAACAAGTGCTGCTGGCGTTACAGCAGTGACCCGATTGATTTCGTCCATCACCCGGTAGGAAAGCCTGTTGACGATTGCTCGTCGACGTGTGGGGGTCATTTCCATTAGGGAAGGAGATGCTCCATTGGGATCAATTTCTTTTGAAATGCAATCCAGCGTGAGCACTTCACCAAATTGTACATTGATCTTCCCATACCTTCGGAGCAGAAGATTTAGCGACGTGAGAATGCCGTGAATGGATTCTTTGGTCTTATCTCCACCCAGAATCTCATGAATAAAGGAACGCTCTTCGACCAGACGTTCATAACCGATCGAAATGGGACAAAAGTAAACAGATTGGGGTCGCGAAGCGAGAACAGCATCGACCACCATCGACAGGAGTCCTACTTTTGCTGGAAGCAGCTTACCTGTACGAGAGCGTCCCCCCTCTAAAAAGAAAGCCAACGACCATCCATCTTTAATAACACGTCTGATGTAAGCATCCACAACAGCGTGATATAATCGATCGCCACGGAAGGATCGCCTGATAAAAAAGGCCCCCGCACGGCGGAAAATAGAGCCCAGTGGGAAAAAGCGAAGGTTATCTCCAGAAGCGATAAGCGGGAGTGGAAGATGATTTTGATAAAAGATGTACATCAAAATAAAATAATCAAAATGAGACTTATGGCTTGGAAGCACAACAAGAGCTCCTTCTCTTGTCGCTTGACGGATTCGTTCGATCCCCTCTCGATCCACTTCAAGATTTGAATACATATGAAATCCAATATGTTCAAATATATCTCGAAGGACAGAGATCAAATGAATGTTTGGAGTTGCTTCCATTCCGCGCAGAATTGAACGGACACGCCCGATCATAACCCTTCTCGGTTCTTCTCCTCCTCCTGCCATATCGCGTATAATTTTTTGAAGCTTAGGACTTCGGATCACTTCCTCGTGGAGCCGATCTTGAGGCTTTTGCATAGGTCCAATGACCGCTTTACGTTCTCTCTCAAGACGCCTCAAAAGAGAATATGTGATCCTTCGGATTAACACCTCATCCGCAATGGATCGATCCTGAAGACCTCCCCCTTCTTGGGCGAGGAAAGCTTGAATATCGATAGGTTCACCAGCTCGAAGAACCACATCCCGATGGCGATAGTTGTACAGAAATTGCGCAACGGTGCGAATATTCCCAGGCCATTCACGCGTCCCTAACAAAGCGTCAAGCAGATTGAGCTGGCTTTTGTCATGATGCTTAGACCATATAAAGACTTGGGGGATCAGCAAGATAGGTCGGCTTATCGATCGCTGAGTTTCGAGAATAGTGTGAAGATAGAGATCCCCCTCTGTCTTGCCTCGCGATTTGGATTCAAGAAGATAAGCAGGACGTTTTAGGAAAAGGGCAGCTGAGCTCCCCATCTCAAGGGTTTGACGAAGGTCTCGAACATCATCCGCTGGAGTGCGAGACCGAAGTGCCAACAACCACCCTCGCCCCATCGGTTCGAGAAGCCACAAGCCTAAATCATTAGCAAACCGGACTTGAGGAAGCTGTAATTTTTTCGTCAGATAATCGAGCGCGAGAAAGTCAATCACCGATAGATTACGAAGCGTGTACACCACAGTCCCTCGCGCCTCTGCAGCTCGCACCGCATAAACCCACCCTTCATCCACAGAAATATGATCGAAAAAATGACGATATAACCAGCTGAGGAAAGGGTTTGGTTGATAGGAAATGAGAGGACGATGCTGAGTTACCATGGCACTTTAAATAGAACAGTAGAGGCCATTGGTAAAACGATACTTTGAAGGATTCTACAGGAGGTTAACCACAAATGAGAAAAGGGTGCGCTAGTATAAAAAAGAAAAAGCATGGTAACATGCATGGAAAACAAGAAAAAGGGTTCTTCTTTAAACGAATTGAGCAAAAGCATGACATGGAGAAATCAAAAAAAGACAATGGGCGATAAGCTTCGCCGATTCGTAGGGATTTCTTTGATAACATGTCACTTTTCGCATACTTCAAACGCCTTCGCTCAGCCTCCATCAGCCCCTGCTGCAGGTTTGCTTCCTCCGGTTGCCCCGTCATCATTCCCCTCTTCCCCTGAAAATGGAAAAAAAGAGGATAAACAACTTCTCTCCGATGCTAAAGAAAAGTTACTTCCCATTCCTCTCCCAACACATACCTCCGATTCGCCATCTGTACCTTTGAATCCTACCGCTAATCCCTCTCTTAAACCTTCTTCACAGAATCTTTCACCCAATTATTCACCCGCCCACATTGCGTGTGGATTTGCAGTCTTAGGAAGCATAGGTACCATTTCTGGGATTAAAGCAACTGGAAAGCAAAAAGAATTCAACCTTAACCCTCAATTATTGTAAAGCGAGGTGAAGCGGATGCAGTGATTGCTGATATGGTTTTTGGAATCGCCTTTACCCTCGCTATCATTACGGTGACTCTTCTGCTTCCCTCTCATAATCCCCTTCCTCACTCTATCCCCCCACAGCCTTATTGCGCACAGAGAAGTCCTCATTCTCATCCTTTCCATTCTGAACTGACTAGTGCAAAGGCCCTATGATACTGTCAATTCCTAGTCTCCAAGCAACAAAATAGTGGGTTTACTTTTCTTAGCTTATGATTTTGATTTTGCTGAACAATTGTGAACTCACTCTCGAATTCGATCGATCGAAGATAGAGGGAGGCACAGAGACAAGAGGTCAAGCGAGTCATGAAACATTGGATGCATCTCATCAACAAGACAGAACTGAAGCGGACGGAACAGCCAATCAAGAAGATCCTGCAAATACTGGAATCATTGAGGCAAATGCTTTCTAAATTAGAACACTGAGGATGAAATGGAACATCATCATCACCACAGTGAAGTAACGGAAGGAATTAAAAAAGGGCAAGCCTTCGCTATCGGAATTGCTCTCAACACTTTATTTATCGGGATCGAGTTTACCTACGGGCTCATCTCTCGATCAGTTTCTCTGGTGGCAGATGCAGCCCATAATTTAGGAGACGTACTCGGTTTAGCA
Organism: Pajaroellobacter abortibovis; assembly: GCF_001931505.1. NCBI lineage: Bacteria > Pseudomonadati > Myxococcota > Polyangiales > Polyangiaceae > Pajaroellobacter > Pajaroellobacter abortibovis. Next base: position 962,216 of record NZ_CP016908.1, read on the forward strand.
CTCGCATGGGGGGCAACCGTATTAGCGCGCCAAAAACCGTCCCACCGACGGACCTACGGGTTTCAAAAGACAACCATTATCGCTGCCTTAGTCAATGCACTGCTGATCCTTGTAGCAACAGGAGGTGTTGCCTGGGAGGCAATTAAGCGCTTACTCGCTCCACGTTCTGTTCAGGGAGAGATTGTCACAGAAATTGCGTTGCTAGGTGTGATTATCAATGGAGGGACAGCACTTTTATTCCTACAAGGCAAAAAAAGAGATGCCAACATGCGGGGGGTATTCTTACATTTAATGGCAGATACAGGGATATCTTTAGGGGTCATGATGGGAGGACTGCTGATTTCCAAAACAGGGTGGTTATGGATTGATCCAGTTGTGAGTTTAGGCGTTTCTGTTGCAATCTGGGTTAGTACATGGTCTCTCTTGAGAGAAGCGATCGATCTGTCATTGGATGCAGTACCTGGTCATATCGATTTTAAAAAAGTCCAGCATTACCTCACCTCTCTTCCCGGAGTGTGTGATGTGCACGATCTCCACATTTGGTCTATGAGCACCACAGAGGTGGCACTCACCGCGCATTTGGTGATGTGTTCTATAGAGGATCCTAGATTTTTAGCTAAGGTCTCCTCGTCGCTGCATGATCGTTTTTCAATTGAGCACACCACCCTCCAGGTTGAATCGGTTGATTCCCCAACCCCTTGCATCTTTTCGTGTCATTCTCTTGCACGATTTAACTAAACCATGCGAACAGTCAATGCTTAGAATGATGCCGCTAAAGTCATCGCTTCAAATCGCCAGATAGGAATTTCTCCTCAGAAGGCAAATTGTAGCAGCAACAATCTGCCATCCCACTTGGGTTGCATAAAGGAGGAATACATATGCAGCACCCGCTTGCGTGATCATCGAAACGGGGAAGTACATTGTCATGCCTGCATAGATCCCAGCTTGAAAAACTCCAAGCAATCCCGGTGGCCCTGGGATCAACACAGTAACGCCGAGCATTCCCATCAAAGCGCAAGATTCTCCGAACATGATCGGGGTACCATCTTCATGCATAATGCCACAACCCCATCCCAACAGCCACATGCCAAGGGCATTCAACCCCCAATAACATGTGGTTTCGAGTAAGAAAGGGAGAACATCCTCGACACGTCGGAAGCAATGAAGACCACTAGCCAATTTTGCAGCTACACCGCTGATTTTGTGACCAAGCGTCGGAGAAAGCCAACTGAACACGCGGTGTGTTGTCGATTGAGCCCACTCATTTAAAAAGTAGAAGACAGCCAATGCCGTAAAAGCAACCGCAAAGATAGCCAGCATCAGAAAGCCAGATTCCCGAACATAGGCTACCGAAACAGGGAAACCGACAACATGTTCAGGAAGCGGATGTAACGTCGGTACAAGAAGAAGGGCTACCGCTAAAACAAGGCTTAGACAGAGTCCATCCGCAATTCTCTCCGCAAGCACCGTGGCTGTAGCTGCTGTGATAGAAACATTCCCTTTTGAACGAATCAGCAGGGGTCGAACCATTTCTCCGATGCGAAAGGGGAAGAGGATTGTTGCTGCAAACCCAATATAAGAGACCGACAGAATCCGTCGTAGGGGAAGGTGAACCAATGGACGCAACAAGTAGCGCCATCGAATCGCCCGAAAATAGTTCATCACTGTAAGAAGAGCTAGGTAAGCGATAAGAGTCCACCACCGAACTTGATGAAAACAAGAAGGATCGGGCCATATCTGAAATCCCCCCTTTTGAAGCACATAAACAAGACAAATGGTGAGAAATCCAGAGAGAATCAACTTGTGATAATGGCGCTTTAGAAACGAAAGATTCTGGATTGTTTGAACATTCTCATCATTAAGCGAAGAATCAGAGCACACTTCTCCTTGTTGGAGAGACGAATGGGATGGGAGTTCAGACTCATAGGTCATGTTAGTTCGACTTAACACAAAACCGTCTTTTTGTGCTATCTCCTTTAAGAACATAGATTAGGCTGACGTACCTTCCCCCAAACAGATGATTCTTCCTCGACTTTGATTCCGGTAAGGTCTGGTGGCATCCCGCGTATCAACGATAAGCTTTGCTTCCTTCACCATACGCTCCAGTGCCAAACGGGTATGATTCGTAACGATAATCACCATGTCGTACTCACCAAAGTTTGTTTCCGGATCGACACTCTTCATGTTAAGCCCCTCTTCATTAAAAGAGGGGACTTCTGGATCAAGATACCTCACGCGGGCCCCCTTTTGCTTGAGGGTATGAATGATCTCTAATGCAGGAGACTCACGGACATCACCGATATCAGCTTTGTAAGCTACTCCAGCCACCAGAATGGAGGCACTATGAACCGATTTTTTCTCTTGATTAAGACCATCTACAACCAATTGGATCACATGGTGAGGCATAGCGCCATTCACAGAATCAGCTAACTCAATGAAATGAGTTTTTCTGCGGAGAGTACGCATCTTCCAGTTTAAATACAGAGGATCGATCGGGATACAATGTCCTCCCAACCCTGGACCCGGATAAAAGGGCATATACCCAAATGGTTTCGTCGAAGCTGCACGGATGATTTCCCATATATCGAGGTTAAGGCTTTCGCACAAGAGAGCAAACTCGTTAACCAGACCAATGTTGACAGCACGAAACGTATTTTCAACAATTTTGATCATTTCTGCAGCATCAGGACTGGATACTGGCACAATAGTATCAATTGCGTGGGAATAAAGAGCCTGAGCAAGCGTCATACACGCAGGAGTAACCGCTCCGATCACTTTTGGCGTATTCGCTATTTTGAAACGGGAATTGCCAGGATCAACACGCTCGGGAGAAAAAGCAATAAACAGATCTTGACCAACGGTATATTTCCCATTCTGGATCAGCTTATGGACGAGATGCTCACGTGTCGTCCCCGGGTAACTGGTCGATTCCAATACAACCAACATTCCCGCCTGCTGAAATGGGAGAATAGCTTCCACTGCCTGGTCTAAATGACTTAGATCAGGATCTTTATTCTTCTTAAGAGGAGTAGGGATACAAAGGATAATACAGTCTGCTGTTCCCAATACTTCTTCTGAAGTCGATGCACCCAATAATCCTTTCTCTCGAACTGTCTGAATATCCTGAGTGCATACATCTTCAATGTACGAATGACCTTCCTGAATAGCTTCCATTTTGTGAGCGTCGTGATCCAAGATGGTCACCCGAAATCCGGCCAAGGCAAACCCTACAGCAAGAGGCAATCCCACATAGCCCCCTCCTACAATAACGAGATGAATTTTTTTTTGATGAATCTTATGAAGAAGCGAGTTAAGCATGATGGAGATCCTGATCGTCGGAGGAGAAAGACAATCCTAAAATAGAAGAAGGACCACGAATCAACAGCTCTTCCATCCTTCGAGCACCTACGATGGATTCAAGTTTCTCAAGCGAGCAAGCTACTTGCTCAACATCAGAAGGCCGATGTGCATCGGAACAAGCAGCATGGTAGGCTCCTTTCTTAAGCAATCGCTCTGCAGAACGCTGAGCAAAGCGACCATACTTACCACTTAATGCACACACATCTAATAATAAAAAAGCTCCTGCTTGCAAAAAGACGTCCAAACACTCAAGATTCTGCCAAACAGGGGTATAGCGCTCCGGATGAGCAATCACAGGGAGAATCCCTCCCCTTCTGAGATCAAAGAGTCTATAAGAAAGCGAAGCAGGTAAAAAATCAGGATAAAATTCAATAAGTGCAGCCTGATTTCCTGGATAGGGGAGCCCCTTTCCATCCATTAACCGACGGAACACCACATCATCAAAAAAATGCTCGCTAGCTAGGAATAGCGTTGGGCAGGGGTTTAGTTCTGCTTTTAAGGCATGAACGGCCTCTTCAAAAACAAGCCGTAAACGAGATGGAGAGGAGTCAAACAGAGGAGGACGAATATGAGGAGTGGCAACAATTGTGCCAAACCCAAGCCGGCTCAATCCTTGTAGAAGAGCTATACTTTCCTCCAGCGAGCGGCTCCCATCATCCACTTGAGGCAGCCAGTGACAATGTAAGTCAATCCATCCCTTCATATCATGCGAAAAACAGAGAATCCAATTAACAGAAAAGAAAGAACCTAGTAATTCAATTTGAAAAAAGCCATTGTAAAGAAATCACTTTGATTAAGTAAATTCATTGCACCTCATTGGTCAACATGTCCTATTCATCTTCCGATCCTACTTTATCCCCTTATCTCCCTTCCATCATCGAGCCTAAGTGGCAGCAATATTGGGAAACACACCAGACTTTTAAAGCAAAAAGGCGACCTAATAAGCCAAAGTTTTATGTTTTGGACATGTTCCCCTATCCGTCAGGGACGGGATTGCACGTAGGGCATCCAGAAGGGTATACGGCCAGCGATATCCTAGCCCGCTACAGAAGAATGTGTGATGTTGATGTACTCCATCCGATGGGATGGGACGCCTTCGGCTTGCCCGCAGAACAATACGCAATCCAGACAGGGACTCATCCTAAAGAGACCACTCAAAAAAATATTCAGGTATTTAAAAGGCAGCTGAAAAGTTTAGGGCTTAGCTTCGATTGGAGTCGAGAAGTCAATACCACAGAAGCTGAATATGTACGCTGGACGCAATGGATCTTCCTTCAGCTCGTCAAGCGTGGGCTGGCCTATCAAGACCAAGTGCCAGTGAATTGGTGCCCTGCTTTAGGGACTGTCCTCGCTAACGAAGAAGTTATTCAAGGTCGCAGCGAGCGAGGGGGTCATCCTGTCGAATCGATCAAGCTCCGTCAGTGGATGCTTCGTATTACTGCCTATGCCGATCAACTCGATGAAGCCCTGGACGCACTGGATTGGCCTGATACCAAATTGAAGCAGAGACACTGGATTGGACGCAGCCAAGGAGTCACAATCACCTTTCAGGTAGAAGGCTATCCAATGCCTCTCACCGTTTTTACTACCCGTCCTGAGACGTTACCGGGAGTAACCTATCTCGCGATTGCTCCAGACCACCCTTTTGCTTCTACTCTAGCAGGCGCATTCGCTATCCATCCTCTGGATGGAGCTCGTATCCCTATTACCGTGGCTGACTATGTAATCGGTTCTTACGGGAGCGGAGCTGTCATGGGAGTCCCTGCCCATGATGAGCGGGATCACGCTTTCGCACAAAAGCATGGGTGGCCAATACGTCAAGTCATCGCTCCGCTTACAGGAGAATCGGTTGATGTTTTTCAAGCACCGTTCTGTGAGGGCGGAGTTGTTTACCATTTCCCACCCCAACTTGAGAAACTGAATGGAATTCCAGTCCTTCAAGCACGTGAGCAGATTACCCAGTGGCTCATCAACCATGGTTTTGGAAAGCAATACACCTCTTATCGGATGCGGGATTGGATCTTTTCACGACAACGATATTGGGGAGAACCTATTCCTATTTACTTTCCCGTCACATGTGACGGAGATCCACGTCAAGAGGGGAACGAGTACCGCATCGATTTCAACATTCCAATCCCCGTTCAAAAAGAAGATCTACCTGTCTTACTTCCTGATTTAGATGACTTCCGTCCAAGCCGTGATCCTGCAGGCCCTTTAGCTCGAGCGCTAAACTGGAGATTTTTTCAAAAAGACGGTGCTTGGTTTGCGAGGGAGACGAATACCATGCCCCAATGGGCTGGTTCTTGTTGGTATTACCTCCGTTTTCTCGATCCTTCTAACCGACACAAGCCTTTTGATCAACAAGCTTACGACGCGTGGATGCCAGTGGATCTCTATATTGGAGGTTCTGAGCACGCGGTTCTACATCTTTTGTACGCTAGGTTCTGGCACAAAGTTTTATACGACATAGGCCTGGTACACCATCCAGAGCCCTTTCTCAAGTTGGTCCATCAAGGGACTATCCTCGGAGAAAATGGCGAAAAAATGAGCAAATCTAGAGGGAATGTTATTAACCCTGACGATATTATCGCAGCGTACGGAGCGGACACCCTCCGAATGCATGAAATGTTCATGGGGCCCTTAGAACAAGTAAAGCCGTGGCAAACAGGAAGTATCGAAGGGATCCGCCGTTTCCTAGAAAGAATTTGGACAGTCTGTACAGGTCCCCTATCCGATGATCCTATCCACCAACATCAAGCACTGGAAAAACAGATCCATAAAACAATCCACAAGGTGACCCATGATCTTGAGGCCTTGCGATTTAACACCGCTATCAGTGCATTGATGATCCTAGTAAAGTCCATCTACCATCTGCCTACTGTCCCCAAAGAAGCAGCGAGAATTCTCACTCTCCTGATTTCTCCATTTGCACCGCACCTTGGAGAAGAACTTTGGGAACGTCTAGGCGGAACCACCACCTTATCCTATGAGCCTTGGCCAACGTATGATCCAGCTCTTATCCAAGAGGATACCCTTTCGATTGGAGTTCAGATCAATGGCCGCCTGCGAGGATCGATTCAGATCCCCGTTTCCGCCAGTGAAGAGGAGGCTAGAGAGATGGCACTCTTAGAACCCAAAATACGTGGCTATGTGGAAGGGAAATCGATTCAAAGGCTCGTATATATCCCAGGGAAGATCATCAACCTGATTGTCCCTTAACAGCATTCAATCTCGTCTCTCTCTTGGACTACTAGGGAAAACGAGGCAAAGGGCCCCTACGTTTCCACAAGACAGCTGCTAGAGTCAGGACAGAAATCATATACCACGGGACGTCTCCCAGTCGCTCATAAAGAGTCGACATCGAGAACCAATGCACTGTTGCTTTGATAGAATTAGGTTCAAATGGTTGACTGAAAGCGATAAGACGACCCACAGGATCGACCACACTAGTGATCCCACTGTTAGTGCCACGAAGAAGATAGCGCCGATGTTCTACTGACCGAAATTGTGCAAGGGCAAGATGCTCCCATGGCGCTACCGTATTGCCAAACCAAATGTCATTGGTAAGATTGACCAGTAATTCTGGATGGGCGTGACGTACCAACCGATTCGCAAAGGAAGGAACGATATCTTCATAGCAGAGCAGAGGAGTGATTGCATGCGTCTTGCCATGGGTTTCCAGCAGAAGAGGTTCTTGAGAAATTCCAGGAGTGAATCGATCTGTATTAGGGGACCACTGATATAAAACAGGGAACAGATCTCCAAAGGGGATATATTCACCAAACATAAGCAGTTTTTGTTTGTCATAACGCCCTCGTATAATCCCTTGCTGATCCGCAATAAGGACACTATTAAACCATTGCGCATCATCGCGAGAGGCCCCTTTCCGCACGAGAACAACCCCAAAAATAAGGGGTACATGAATGTCTAGAAAGATATATCTTTCCAACAATGAAAACGCACCTGACTCAACCAAAGGGGGGATTGCCCAAGCCTCACTCCACACAACAAGATCTACTTTCTCCTCACGTAGCTGTTCCGTCATTCGCTGATGACGCTGCAGGTTTTCATTGGCCTCTGTGTGTCTCTCAAAAAAACCCACGTTGGCTTGCACAAGACCCACTTGAAGAGGTTCAGCGTCTTGCAATTTTCGTTCGATCGTGTGAATACGAGCCCATCCAAATCCAAGAGCAGCAACCACAACGGCGGAACAGGCCCCTATCAAACAGAAAGAGGGGGAACGCTTATCCACAAGTGAAAGGAAACATTCAGCTATCCCGATATTCACAAAAACAAGCACACAGCCAACAAGGATAGGTCCCCCTAGTTCAGCAGTTTGCATTAAAATGGGCTGGGTATGTGTAACGGCTCCAAAATAGTATGGAAATAAAAGAGGATAGCACTGCTCCGTGATAACAAAAGCCCCCATCCACGCAAGCGCAGGCGCATACTTCTGTTCCTGGAGGCGCTGGCAAAACCAGGCCATCACAGCATGTCGACCCCCTTGAAACACGCACACGATCACCATTAATACGGCACACAGAAAAGGAGGAAATGGAGTGAATTCCCGTAAGCAATGAAAAATCCAGTAAAAGCCGGCAATGTTTACAACGGTTCCTCCCCACAGTCCTATCCAAAAAGCAGAACGGGTGGATTGACGGTAAATAGCCAACCAGAAAGGGACGAAAGCAACTGCCGCAAATAGCCAGAACCCCAATTTGGCCCATACGAAAGCCAACCAATGAAAGAGGACATAGAATAAAATCGTCCCCAATGCATACAGAGGAGGGAGAGGAAAGAAAGAAGTAAAACGATTTGCTTCCGAACAATTGGGCGCCATGAGACAAAAGTAGTCGAATATGAACCAAAAATCACCACAACCCTTACAGTTTTCTAATTCTCCGCAATGGATGAAAACATCTTACCGACTCGCTGCTCCTATTTACCTCGATTGGAATGCGACTGCCCCTTTGCTACCCGAAGCAGTAGAAGCAATGATACACGCAGCTCAGGTTGGTTGGGCAAACCCTTCCAGCGTACATGCCTTTGGGCGAGCTGCAAGGGGGATGGTTGAGCAAGCCCGCGTCGCCGTAGCGGAGTTGACTGGCGCAGATCCGCGCGATATCATTTTTACTTCAGGTGGAACTGAAGCGAATAACCTCGCTCTCCGTTCTCTGTTTACACAAGAGAATCAGGGGATTCTTGCGCTCAGCCGGCTCGAGCATCCTTCTGTTCTCCGAGTCGCAGAGCAGCTTGAACGAGAACGAAAAGCGCGACTGCGTTGGCTGAAGATCCGCCCAACGGGGGAAATCGATCTATCCGATTTGGCTCATGCTCTTAAGCAGCAGTCGATTCGGATGGTTACTCTTCAAGCGATTAATCACGAAACGGGGGTGATTCAACCGATCGAAGAAGCGCTCCAACTGATCCAAAACCATCCTCATACCCACCTGCACTGTGATGCGATCCAAGCTTTTGGAAAATACCATAAGCCTGCCCTCGGAGCAGACTCTCGCAGCATCGCCTCGCATAAAATAAGAGGTCCTAAAGGAATCGGAGCGCTGATTTTAAAGCCAGGAATATCGATCTCCCCCCTCCTTTTGGGAGGTTCTCAGGAGAGAGGCATGAGACCAGGAACGCTCGATCCGGTCGCCGCAGCTGGATTCGCTGCAGCTGCTCGCTATGCACTAGGCCTTCCTGAGCGGTATGCCCGTCTATCACAGCTCCGCGATCAATTGGAAAGAGAGCTGCTCGCGATAGCAGTAGATGCTCGCGTCAACGGAAAAACAGGACCAAGAGCTCCACACATCACCAGCATTACCTGGCCTCATTGGAAAGGAGATGAACTCGCAGCTGCTCTCGACCTCGAAGGAATATGCATCTCCAGCGGAAGCGCATGCAGTGCAGGGACAATCGATCCATCTCCAGTGATAGAAGCCATGTACGACCGTGAACGCGCTCTTGCCAGCACACGTATCTCTCTAGGAGACACAACCACGGCGCGCGAGATCCAAGAAGTACTTCAAGGATTTCGTCGAGTTCTAACTCGCAGATAAGCTGCTTCTCCTCTTCCTTTCCAAACGCTCAAGAGCAACATTCCATCTACTCCTTTCCTGAAATGCGGAACGGAACCCAAAATGCCTTAAGGTACTCCCTCTGTGTACTCTTCTGATATCCCACAAGTCCAAAGAGCATGTTCCACCAATGCCCTTGAGGGGACGCACCGCATGAGAACAAGGGAAGGAAATGAAACTGCCAATCCAATCCCCCCGACACCCGTTTTTGAAGATAAAGCGTATTCAACACGACCTGCGTAACAGATTGGGAAGAGACGCTTTCGAATCTCCAGAGCCCAGGAAATCCTATGGTTGTTCGCCCTTTCGCACTTGCATAATCCCAAAAGAGAGGGACTACTACTGTATGGGAAGCGGCTATCCCCCGACGTACATAAAGGAGAGGGTAGAGATTGGCTTCCCACCCTTCGCGATCGCGACCCACAATCCACGTAGGCAAGAACCACCACCGCTGATAGATGCCATAGCTTTCGAATCGGCCCACAAGAGGAGTGAGAAAATCTCGCCCTGTAGGGCTTGAGGAAGCATAAAAAAGAGGGAAAAATCCATAAGAACGACTCGCTAAATCCGTATCGTGATGGCTCCAGTAGAGCGGTAGAATAGGCCCCATGGCAGTCAACACAGCAGATTGTCCACGAGTGTATGCGCGGGAATAAAAAGGGGTGATCAGCGTATCTGATGTAGGGGTTTTATGTCTGAGGTATCCAGGTAACACTAGCAAAGACTCCCTCTCTGTATGGCCAGTATGAAACAAGGGGAGAAGCGTAGTGTGCGTTTCCCGTTCCCCTCCTGTCTTTGGATTCCCATGAATATGAAAAAAGAGTGGCACAACATGAAAATAAGAGCGATTAGGGGTAGATTTCATAATGATCGGGCCAGCCACAGTGAGCGAGCTCGATTCTAGGGCATCGAATTGGGAATAAAAAAGTAAGGGAGGAATAGCAAGATAGCGCTTCTTTTCTTCCTCTAAAGCCCCTTTCTCCCCCCACATATAAAAGGGAAAAAGACCGCTCGAAATATCCTGCTTCTGCCTCGATCTGAAATAGAGAATACTCCACGTGAAGGCAGACGACGTATCCCAATAGGAGAATGTTAAAAAGGGTGGGATACCGAAATATCCACCCTCTTTTCGACTCCCCGTGAAAAGAAGCGGGACAAGCCATCGATCGGCCGCATCGGGTACATAACGAGAAACCCAAGGGCCCACGACAAGGGTATGGTTTTCTTGTTCTCGCATCTTCCAAAATAAAGGGAAAAACACATCCGCATCGTGTGAAACAGAGCGCCGGCGATAGTACAACAAGCAATAAAGAGATTGCTCATCGAATGGAAATAACTTTTCATTGGCATCCCATGCGCGACGCTGATATCCAACATAAAAAGGGGGGAAAAAAGACGTCCGGGGTTTATCCATTTTGAACGGCTCCGGTTCTTGATCGCTTCCGATTTGCGCTGCAATTGCAGGGGAGATTGCAAGAGGATCAGGGGCACCAGAGGAGTCGGTGGAAAAGGGCTCTTGTCCCTGTGCTTCGACACACAAAGGTAGCAAAAACAACGACAAACTGAGAAATACAATGGTATAAAAGGAATTCACTAGTTTCTATTCACAACCGACTGTTGATATCTCTATTAAGCAGTTTTATCCTCTTGATAAGGGGCCTAGGTCAAGTGATTCGAAACGAAACACAAGAATAGCTGATTTGACAGCAAGGTGGCATTCATGAAGGGTAGAACGTGCGCTCTCGACATAAGCCGCACGCGTGTTGGTGTAGCCGTAGACGACGAGCTGCGTCTATTCGCTCATCCTCGCGGTACGCTCAATGGACGTAATCAGACGCTGCTGCTCCGCCAACTTCAAGAGCTAGTCACACGGGAAGGGATCACACGCTTCGTGATCGGTCTACCACTTGATATGCACGGAGGGGAAGGGGACACCGCTCGTTGGGTTCGAAGATTAGCCCAGGCAATTCAACATGCAACCTCCACAGAAGTGGTACTATGGGATGAGCGGTGGACAACAGTAGAAGCCAAACGACGAATGCAACAAACAGAGACCCCTAAGCGTCAACACCACGCGCACACTTCTATCGACGAAGTGGCAGCAGTCATTATCCTTGAGGCTTGGCTCGAAGCGAACAAAGCTGTAGAGCAACTCTGATTTTCCCATGAAGCCCTTCTCCAAAAAGAAGTATCAAAAAAAAAACCGTGGAATTCCACTCGGTGGGAAGAAGCACAATGGCCGACGTCGCTTGCGAAAGCGCCACACACACTCACCTCTCCTCTATTGGGGCCAACGCATCTTTCTTGCGCTCATTGGAGTCTCTGCCATGGTGTTCTGTCCCGCTCTCCTTTTCTACAGCCAAGCCAAATACCAAGGAGAAGAGCGTGAAATCGAAATCTCTCTTGAGGAAGTCCCCTCCATTCACGCTCTCGCCCATCAATTGGTTGAGCTAGGTGCCGCACAAGGGCCTACACCTCTGCTTTCTCTGTATATAGCAGCCACAGGCGGCACTGGACGCATTATGAAAGGGCCTCACTTCTTCACCAATCGGTTATCCCCCTACGAGCTGCTCGGGCGCCTGCGACGCAGCACATGGCTTCACCGGGTCAAAATTACTATCCCAGAAGGATGGACTCGATTTGATATCGCCAGGCTTCTCCATGAGCACCGCGTCTGCTCAAGCCGCTCTTTTTTAGTTGCTACGCTCGATCAAGCATTGCTCAAAACGCTTCAAATTCCGGCAAAAAGTGCAGAGGGATATCTCTTTCCTGCGACGTATGAATTTCTTCCCAATAGCACCCCTCAACAGCTCATCATGAGAATGAAAGAAGAATTCAACTTTCGTTACCGTGCTCTCGAAGCTCACCGCGCTCCTTCAGAAGAATCATCCCATCCATCAGGATGGGGGATGCACGCAATCGTCACACTCGCTTCCATCATTGAAAAAGAGGCCGCTGTGGACGAAGAGAGAGGTCTTATCGCAAGCGTTTTCCTCAATCGCCTCGTGTCCCCTTCGTTTCAGCCGAAGCTCCTTCAATCGGACGCCACAGCAGGTTACGGCTGTTTGACTTCTCCCCAACTCGATTCATGTACAGGATACAAAGGGAAAATAAAACGTAGCATTTTAGTCGATCCGATCAACCCTTACAATACCTACAAACATGAAGGGCTCCCTCCCGGCCCGATCAGTAATCCAGGAGCGAAATCACTTGAAGCAACGCTTTTTCCCCCTTCTAGCCCTTTTTTTTACTTCGTCAGCCGAGGAGAAGGGAGGCACACATTTTCAACGACATACGCAGAGCATATCGATGCTATCCGTCAAAAAAACAATGGGAAAAATCATATTCCCTCTTCAGCGCATCCATAGTAATTACTGACGGGTGATTCTTGCAGGAGATATCGGAGGTACCAATTCGAGGCTAGCTCTTTACACACCTGATGGGCGCCGCAGTCTACGCGCAGAAAGTTTTCAAAGCCGAGATTACCCAAGTCTTGAAAAAATTATCCGAAAATTCTTAGGAATCCATCCGCCTCCGATTAGCGTTGCGTGTATTGGAATCGCAGGGCCTATTGTGCGGCAGCGGTGTAAAGCGACAAACCTGCCTTGGACGATAGATGCTCACATCCTCGCGCATAAGCTCAACATCAAACGAGTTGTGCTGATCAATGACTTGGTTGCTCTCGCCTTTGGAGCGCTCAGCATCTCCCGAAATCACATAAAACTCTTGCAGGGAGAGGGCTTCCCCAAGAAAAAAGGTGCGAATCTCATCATGGTAGCAGCAGGAACAGGGTTAGGAGAAGCATTGCTGATTTGGGATGGGCTTCGATTCATCCCATGCGCGACAGAAGGGGGTCATGTCGATTTTGCGCCGCGCAATGCGCTCGAATGGAGGCTTTACAATTATTTACAATCCCTCTACGGACATGTCAGTTATGAAAGGATTCTCTCGGGTCCTGGACTCACCAAACTGTACGATTTTTTTAAGAATGGCGAAGGGATCGCTGAAACCCCTTCAATTCTTAAGCTCTTACAGAACACACCTGCTCAGCAGCATCCTGCGATGATCACTCAACTGGCTTCTGACAAGAGGAGCCCCCCTGCGATCAGCGCAGTTAAATTATTTCTCAGCATTTATGGGGCTGAAGCGGGCAATATGGCCCTTAAAACCCTCTCATTAGGAGGCGTGTTCATCGCGGGCAACATTGCCTCCCAAATCTTTAAAACATGGGATCCTGCTCCTTTCCTCTCTTCTTTTGTGGATAAAGGACGTTTCCGCAAGTTTCTACAGCAAATCCCCGTGGCTGTTGTTCAAAACACGGACATTGGTCTAGCAGGAAGCGCTTACTACGCGACCCATCCTTAAAACAGACGCTCCTTCAATCGATTAGTCGGAACCGCTTGAAAGTAGATGAGAGACACACCATAATCGCTTTTCTTGATAAGAGTCGCAAAGCAATAAAACACGATTACTGAGAGAAAAGGAACGATCATGGCAGCATCTCAAGAACCTATCGTCCAGCAATGTGTCAACACCATTAAAGCGCTTGCGATGGATGCCGTAGAGAAAGCAAAAAGTGGCCATCCAGGAACCCCTATGGGACTTTCCTCCATTGCTTTTGAGCTTTGGACCAATTACTTGCGACACGATCCCCACGATCCTCATTGGATAGGGAGGGATCGGTTTGTGTTATCTGCCGGTCACGCTTCCATGCTGCTCTATGCTCTTTTGCACTTGTCAGGATACGATCTGCCTTTGTCTGAACTCGAGTCCTTTCGCCAGTGGGGCTCCAAAACGCCTGGTCACCCTGAACATGATCTAACTCCAGGCGTAGAAACAACAACAGGCCCGCTTGGACAGGGAGTTGGCAATGCAGTGGGCTTTGCACTCGCTGTGAAGATTCACGCAGCCCGCTTCGGTCAGCCCTTTGCTCCGATTCGCGTATTTGTCATCGCATCTGATGGCGATATCATGGAAGGAGTTAGCGGAGAGGCCTCCAGTCTCGCAGGCCACCTGGAGCTCGATAACCTCATCATGATCTACGATGACAATCACATCACTATCGATGGGAATACATCTATTGCTTTCTCAGAAGATGTAGCAAAGCGATATGAAGCATATGGATGGTTTGTACAGTCGATCGATGGACATGATCACGCCCAGATCCGAACGGCTCTCGATCGAGCTATCGCGGAAAAAGATCGCCCTTCTTTTATCCGAGCGCGTACGCATATTGCGCAAGGAGCTCCCCATGCTGTCGATACACCTGAAGCCCATGGCGCACCTCTCGGAGAGCAAGAGATCCAACTGACCAAAAAGAACATGGGATGGGATCCTAAGCGTCACTTCCACATCCCACAAGAGGTGAAAGACTTTTTCAAAGAGCACGGCCGAAAACTAGCGAAACAGCGTGAGGTCTACAATCAGCAATGGAATGAATGGAGAGTCAACCATCCCAAGCTTGCTGCAGAATTCAACGATTTTCAGACGAAGAAAATCCCTGCCGATCTTTATGAACAGCTTCTCCAAGCCCTCGGCTCTGAAGAAGAAGCAACTCGCATTTTGTCCTACAAAGCGCAACAAATTGTGGGGAAGTTGGTCCCTTCACTGATAGGTGGAGCAGCTGATCTTGCAGCTTCAACCAAGACCCTCCTTAAAGGAGAAGGGGATATAGCGCGCGGTCAATTTCAAGGGCGCAATATCCACTTCGGCATTCGAGAACACGCGATGGGGGCTATCTGCAACGGGTTAGCTCTCTTCGGAGGCATTATCCCCTACGGGTCAACCTTCTTGATATTCAGCGATTACATGCGTCCATCCGTTCGTTTGAGCGCATTGATGAAACTGCAATGCCTCTGGATCTACACCCATGATTCCCTTTTCCTAGGAGAAGATGGCCCTACGCATCAACCGATCGAGCACCTTTCCTCCTTGCACTTGATTCCTGATTTACAGATTGTACGACCTGCAGACGGAATGGAGATCGCTGCTGCATGGGTGCTTGCGCTAGCCTACCGAAAGGGACCCACTGCTTTCGCGCTCGCTCGCCAGAAATTACCGCGCATTCTCCGCGATTCAACGGTTAAGAACAATGACCTGCTAAAAGGATTTTATATTGTTCAAGAAGCAAAGGGGGGAGCTCCCAACTTAGTCCTTATCGCTACGGGCAGTGAACTTCATCTCGCTGTGGGTGCCAAAGTGAAGCTAGAACAGCAAGGACATCGTGTTCGTGTAGTCAGCGCTTTGTCTTGGGAGCAATTTGCAAAGCAAGATGTATCGTATCAGCAGGCGGTCTTACCTCCCTCCACCCAAAAGGTATCTATCGAAGCGGGCCGAACAGCTTTGTGGCGTAAATGGGTCGGAGAGCAAGGGCTCTGCATTGGGCTCGATCACTTTGGAGCAAGTGCACCCGCTCATGTACTTGCTGAAAAGTTCGGATTTACCGTAGATGCCGTTTCAACCTCCATTCAAAGATGGTTGAGGGGCCAAACCTAATCGAGGATCAAAACTTCAGCGGCAAGGGATCATCGATGATCTCATACAGCTTTTTGATCAACGATCCAAGTGACAAACCCTTGAGCACCTCGCAAAATGCGAGCCGGCGTCTCTTCAAGCGAACCTTCGCACGCCCACGCGCGCTCAAGAGATTTCGCCTTTGATTCCCCGACAGCAAGGACGAAAATCCGTTTGGCAGCCTGAATGAGAAGAGGGGAGAGTGTCATCCGCGCACGCCTTTTTTCTGTTGCGGGCACATACAAAACGAATTGATTCCGTTCATGAAGAGACGGAGAATGAGGAAAGAGAGAAGCTGTATGGCCATCTTCTCCGATTCCAAGCACCACAACATCCAACATCGGCACACCAGAAGCATTGCGCTGCACACGCTCTAGAATACACGACTCGTACAGCCGAGCGGCTTTCTCGAGATCTTCCTCCTCTGCTGCCATACGATGAATACGCCAGCAAATCGAGATCGGAAGAACGTCCAGTAGCGTTTCTCTGACGAGACGAAAATTGCTCTCTTCAGAAGTGGGGTGCACCGCACGCTCATCCACCCAGAACCACTCCACCAATTCCCACTGCACTTGTTGCTCACGCCCAAGGGCAGTATAGGTCGCTCGTGGTGTGGACCCCCCACTTAACGCGAGGGTAATCCGTTCATTCTCTCTGGCTGCTTCTCGTATCGCATTGGCGATCCGCTTCGACGCTTCTTGAGCGACCATCTCCTCACTAGAAAGCACGACAAGCTCGCCCGGAATCGCAATTTTCATGGTGACTTCACCTTAATAGAGGAGAGATAGAAAAGAAGAATGTTGAAGCCAATGCAATACCATTACCAAATGAGGATCAGAATATTGACCATGAAGCGCTTTTTCTAAGCAATAGATCTCTTCACTGGATCGCAGTCGAAGGGACTGTTCTCTTTCTGTATGAGAACCAACTTTAAGATGCCAGACAAGTCGAGCCCCAAGCGCTCCATCCTGTTGATTTGAAACGCGCAGGATCCTCCCTTGAGCCATAGTCCATTGGTCCTCTGCTTTGAAAGAAAAACATGAAAGTGGAAAAGGAGGGTGTAGAACTCCCCTTTCATTCGATCGATTCACATGCACATTTATCTCTTCTCCATGTTGCTGACGCAGCAGGAAGGAAGAGCTCGAACGAGATATCAAATCACATCCCCATTGAGAAGCGAACCATCCCAATAAGAGAAGCAATTCAGCATCTATCGTAGCGCTCTCTGGAGAATCCTGCGTCAGGGAAAGTTCTCTGATCCTGAATTGTTCGATATCGAGAGCAGAGGGTTCGAAAAAACGGGCACACATCTCTCGCCATGGAGAGAGCGCGTTCCACCCCAAATCAATCACAGAAACAGGACATGAACGTGCCTTAGCCCATTGGATCAAAGAAGAAATCCCTTGAAGAGAAGTCAAATGGCTGCTCACAACAACTCGCTGCGCCAGACGAGCAAGAGCGTACACAAGAGGTTCTGAGGAGGGGCTCCATTCTTCAACATCACAGAGCCACAAGAGAGTGGTAGGCATTTCGGAAATGAGTAGAGCCTCTAGCGCGCTTGACAGCCGCTGATTCTCTTCTTTCCCATTTCGCTCATCCCCTTGTAGCTTAATGATAATCTTGATCTGCTCTAAATAGAAGCTCTCTCCTCCTAAGCCACCTGCATCACAAATGGCAGTGACCTCCCCTTCGACCCCTTTTTGATCAGACAGCGGATCCAAAGTCAGCATAACAATACGCGCAGGACATCTTTGGAATAATTTTTCCATCATCTTCTGATACCTACGCATGCATTCAGAAGAAGAAGCAACCACAATCAAATTCATGGTACACACACGTGTTTTAAGACGCTTATCTCCAGAATCGGGCGGCGTCTTCCAGAGTAAATGCAGTTCGTTCTGAAGGTGGTCGACCAGCTTGCTTAAGGATTGAAAAGCGATCATTGAATTTAAGGACACCTCCATCGCCGTCCATCGCGTGCAATCAAATCATGTGAAGCCTCAGGGCCCCACGTCCCAGATGGATAAATGGGAGGCGGTGCATCCGCCTCATGCATCCACGCATCGAGGATTTGATTGATGTAGGCCCATTGCTCTTCTACTTCATCGCGGCGGGTAAACAGCGTTGCTTCCCCCCGCATCGCATCGAGCAAAAGGCGCTCATAGGCTTCTGGCGTATTGGAGCCGAAAGCTGTCCCATAACGGAAATCCATAGCTACATCTCGTAGGATCGTATGCTGCCCCGGTTCCTTTGAAATGAATCGAAGCGCGATCCCTTCATCAGGTTGAATCCGCATCGACAGCACATTCGGAGCAATCCCCCCATCTGGCGCACGAAAGAGAGTGTGAGGAACCTTCTTAAACTGAATGGCGATTTCAGTTGTCCTTCGCGCTAGTCTCTTCCCCGCACGAATATAAAAGGGAACACCGCTCCATCGCCAATTATTAATCCAAACCTTCATCGCGATGAAGGTTTCAACACGCGAATTGGAAGAGACATCCTTTTCTTCACGGTAAGCGATTACTTCATCCCCCCGAACAAATCCACGCCCATATTGCCCACGGACAATAGCAAGAGGAACTTGCGAGCGTTCAATAGGTTGAAGAGAACGAAGCACTTTGACCTTTTCATCGCGAACAGCATCAGGAGCTAAGGAGAGAGGAGGCTCCATTGCTGTCAAGCAGAGAAGTTGGAGAAGATGGTTTTGAACCACATCTCGAATGATCCCAGTTTCCTCATAGAATTTTCCTCGACCTTCAATGCCAATATCTTCAGCCACAGTGATCTGCACATGATCGACATGTTGACTATTCCAAAGAGGTTCAAAAAGACTGTTCGCAAATCGAAATACAAGAAGGTTCTGAACGGTCTCTTTTCCAAGGTAGTGATCAATGCGGTAGACTTGATCTTCTTTAAAAGCAGTCGTGATAATCTCATTAAGGCGATGTGCACTCGCAAGATCGTATCCAAAAGGTTTCTCAAAAACGACCCGCGCCCAGGGCATTCCTCCATTCGAAAAACCGCAAGGATGCACAAGACCAGCCTCACGCAACTGAACCACGATCGACATCAACTCGGAAGGAGGAACCGCGAGATAGAATAAGCGGTTCCCTTCTGTTCCTCGCCGTCGATCAACCTGCTCGAGATGTTCTTTCAATCGCGTATAGGTCTCTTTCTGATTAAAAGAACCTTGCACATAACTGATCCCCTGTTCGAAATCACTCCATAATGTTTCATCTTCGATCTTCCGCCTTGAAAATAGTGAGATCCCCTCTTTCATCTCATCTCGAAACAGGGATAACTCTTTTTCCTTTCTAGCCACACCCACCACTGCAAAGCGAAAGGGGAGCAGTTGTTCAACGGCAAGATTATAAAGAGCAGGCATCAGTTTTCTTCGCGTTAAATCACCCGATGCACCGAAAATAACAATCGAGCAGGTATCTGCTATTCGGTCTTCAGAGAGACCGCAGCACAAAGGATTTTTTGTCGTATTCATGTTCAAATGGCCCCTTTTTCATTTTTCTTCACTGCATGCCCGCCGAATTCATTGCGCAGCGCAGCAAGGAGACGCAAGGAAAATGCATCCTCCTCTCGAGAAGCAAATCGAGCAAACAAAGCGTTCGCAATGGTAGGTGCAGGAACCGATTCATGAATGGCCTCTTGAACTGTCCAGCGTCCCTCTCCTGAGTCTTCAACATAGCCTTTAACCAGATGGAGTTCAGGATCCTTGGCAAAGGCTGCATGGGCCAGCTCGAGCAACCAAGAACGTATCACGCTTCCTTGATTCCATAGATGCGCAATCGATTCCAGATCGAAACCGAATTCGCTCTTTTTTAAGATTTCAAATCCTTCTGCATAGGCCTGCATCATCGCATATTCAATCCCGTTATGAACCATTTTGACAAAATGGCCTGCTCCTGCTGGTCCCACATGAGCAAAACCCTCCGAAGGGGCGAGAGCAGCAAAGATAGGGATTAAATGCTGATACGCAGAAACTTCTCCTCCAACCATCAGGCAGTATCCATTCTGAAGCCCACAAATCCCCCCAGAGGTACCCGCATCCAGTAAATGAATCCCTCGTGATGAGAGCTCTCGAGCGCGTCGGATCGTATCGCGAAAATAAGAATTTCCTCCATCGATCACGATATCCGAAGCAGAAAGAGAAAGAGAAACGTCATGAATGGTCTTTTCCGTAGCTTCTCCGCTTGGAACCATCACCCAAACGCAACGAGGAAGGGTCAACTGAGCAACAACATCCTGAAGAGAAGTAGCAGCAATAGCCCCTTCTTTCTCACATAGTTGAATAGCGCTCGGCTGCTGATCGTACACAACCACCTGATAGCCCTTATTTAAGAGCCTACGCACCATATTAGCACCCATTTTTCCGAGCCCTATCATTCCAATACGCATGCTAAAATTCCTTTCTTTTGCTGCATGGACTTAAGAAATAAATCTAAGAAAGAAGAAGAATTTCTTCATCCTTATTTTCGAGGAAGCATACATGGCGAAAGCGAAAAGCAATATAGCCATTTGAGCTACCAAACAGAAAGCAAGACTTGCACAACCCAACACAGGCCTTACATTGAAGGAGTATTAAATATTAGTGATCTAGATAAAGAAATGAAATGAAATCGATCCGTATTGTTCCAGGCCAATTAGTAGGTTATATACAAGTTCATGTAGGCTCTCGAATGATAGCCTTACCTGTGCAAGCAGCTAGTCTTTCTCCAGACGAAATCGGGAGAACGCCAGGTGGATTTTTTATAGATGCAACTGGCCAATGTGGCATTTTGGTGGATCACGATGCTTCCGCTCCAGAAATAGAAGAGCAGATCGTACGCGCTTCATGCGATGCTGCACGCCATATTGCGAGAAAATTTCTTAACTAGAATGCGTCTGAGGTAATCTTGCCCAGCTCAGTTCCTGCAAAAATTCCTTGCAAAGGGAACATTCACCTTAGAGAAAGTCAAAAAGAAATCTGCAGGGGAAAGATTCATTTTAAGGGTTGACGTCCTGAATAAATAGGTTAATGATGATGGGTTGAACGTGAATTAGACTAATTTTGATAGGGAGGGAATGTGAAAGAGCTTTTAAGCTCTTCATCGTAGGGTATATTTAAAAAAGCTGGTTTTCTTCCAGCTCTTTGTAAATGCCTAAGGCACAAACCCACCTTCTATTATCATCCTGCACCCAGTTTCTACTGGCCAGGTAAAAGGGGAGCTGCCATCATGAACGAATATGAGAACACAGTAGATGCTATGGTAAAAATGGAATTTCCAGAGAATGTGAGCTACCTCTCAGGAGATCGGCAAGGACGCCAAGCCTCTAAAGCATCCTCGATGGCAAGAGGAATAAAGTCCGTCAAAGTTTCAAAGCCACGTGGATTTGCTGCTATGGATCGAAAATTGGTGAGCGAAATCGCTAAAAAAGGGGGACAAGCTGCTCATAAAGCAGGCACGGCACATGAATTTACAAGCGAAGAAGCTCGCATTGCTGGTCGAAAAGGTGGTCAAGTCACTCATCAACGGAGAGCAGCCCAGCTTCAAGCCACAGCTAAACATACTAACTAAGGTTAAAACCAACCATTTTCTTAAAAAGCTTTAAACCAAAAGAGTAAGGAGAGTGAAGGGGACGTCACCCAATTGATGCCCTTTCATCTCTCGGTCTGAGTATCTCTACGAGATGTTCCAAACTCTGGAGTATTTGTTGTTGTTCTTCACCAGAGAATTGAGCAAATACCATGTGCAGTTTCTTGCTGAAGCCTTCCTCGAAACGCAAGATGATCCGTGTCCCCCGAGGAGTGAGGTAGACTTCCGTCTGTCTCGCATCATTTTTTGCCTTTTTCCTCATCACATATCCCGCCCGCTCAAGACCAGCCAGGTTACGGCTAGCCGTAGAGGGATCAATGCCTATGTACATGGCGAGCATAGACGTGGAAAGAGCTCTATATGCGCTAATGGCCTGAAGGGCCTCCACTTGTTGGGGAGTCACGTGGTACATTCGAGCACATTCTCGACCCCAACAGTTTAATTCTCTTGTGAGTTTAGAAACCAGGTAAGCAAGCCGGTTACGAGCGACCATCCTAAATCAAAACCCTTCAGAAAGTTGTAATTATTAAGCAAGTTCAAACTAACCATAAAAAACAAAAAGGCATCCACTTGAAGAGCAAGAAAAAATTTTTTCTTGCATGCCGTTATCGTGTACTCCACGAGTTAGGGCGAGGTGGAATGGGAATAGTCTATTTGTGTTACGATGAAAAAACAGACAAACATGTAGCACTCAAACGGATAGAGAGCCAACGAAATAGCACAACAAAATATGAACAGCTGCTAATCCGTAACCGATTTGAGCAAGAAGTTCAGGCTCTTGCCCTCCTCAATCATCCTACGCTTGTGCGCGCGTTAGACTTCGGCCAGCTTGAAGATGGCTCTTTTTTCATTGTTATGGATGTAATTCCAGGAAAAAGCGTTTACGAGTGGATCATATCATCCACTCTTTCTTGGAAGACCATTTGGATGCTCGTAGACCAAGTGTTGGCAGGACTTGCGCATGCTCATGCTCGAGGGATTATCCATGCTGATCTCAAGCCCTCCAACATTTTGCTCGATCTATCTCACAATGATAAACTGCGAGCCTACGTGCTTGATTTGGGACTTGCGTGGCTTCGCTCATCAAAACCTATATCGAACACATCGACAACTCCGTTATTCCCTTCACTAGGTGGGGGCACAGTTGGTTGGTTAGCTCCTGAGCAAATTCGTGGCTCGTTTACTCTTGTAGGACCACCTACAGACATCTATGCCGTAGGCTGCATTGTCTATCGACTCCTCACAGGAAAAGAACTATTTGAAGGGGAAGCCAACAATGTCTTAAGAGCTCACAAACGAGAACCGATCCCATCTTTTGAGATACCCAAGGAGGTTCCTCATGAAGTGATTCCGCTGGTTAAGCGCATGCTTGCAAAAAAACCCTGGCATCGCTTCCAATTCGCGGCTGATGTCCGTCAGGAATGGAAGCAGATGATGCCGTCTGATGCAGTCCCTTTCGAAGTTTTGATCGCAAAAGACAAAAAAAGGATCCAAAGAAAGGAGCATGAGTTCGTTTCCCCCTCTCTTTCGGCTCTACTTCCAGCACCTCTTGTAGGAAAGAAGAGAAAACAAGACCAACTTCTCAAGATCGCAGAGCAAGTGAGAGAAAAAAGAGAATTTGGATCTTGTATGAGCCTACTCACTGCAAAAAAGGAGGGGGAAGAGAGTCGATTAGCAGAATGGCTCTGCGAACAAGTTTACGAACGAGGTTGGATGGAAACCCTGCGAGCTCATTACACGCAAGATTCTCACCTGACCCACGGGGTATCGGATGGACTTGTGAGAGCAGTCAACACGTACTTTCACCTCAATGGTGCTGATCGAGCACTTGTGGAGCAAACACTGATAGCGCGGTGGGAAGTGCAACCACAAGATCGAGAAACTTTAAATTGGATTGCAGCATTGGTTGAATGGCTGCGACCAACCCCCTCAGGAGAAGTAGCTCCTTTAACTCCAACCGCTTTCCAAACCCAGATTCAGCCACAAGATGATTGCTTCTACACTTATGTAGCATGTGAGGTGCTTCGCCGTTTGTCACAACAGCGACCACTTTTGGTGTGGATAGATCATCTTCATTTAGCCCCTCCCCATATTTTTGAAGTACTGGAAGCGTTAGCCAAACACACCACCTCTACGAGGCTACTGGTAGTTGGAACGCTCGACAATCGAACTCACAAATCAAATTCTGCTTTAAGCTTATTTTTGAAGAAAATAGAAAAGTTATGGAAAATTTACTGAATTTTAGTTGTTTAAAGCACTAATTCTGCATTATATTAAGAAATTATGTCAACTCCTCAAAATTCCAATGTTCGTAGGCGACAAAAGCAGCGTCGCACCAAGCAACTAACAGAATGGCGAGCAAAGCAAGAAGCGGCTGCTCAGTCCTCTTTTCCTGATGCAAAAAGACAAGAGCGTGCAGTTAAATATCAATAAGTTCGCGGGTTAGCTTTTTAAGGCCTAGCATGTGAGGAGTATAAAAGAACGTTTTTAGAGTTTAGAGCTAAAGCATCACTAGTTGGGCTTACTTCATTAAAGGGAAAGTTGAAAAAATTAAATGAGACATTGAAGAATTATATTCAAAGACTCAAGATATCCTTAAAAGAAAGAGACTCCGATAGAGAAGGCGGGATAACCAAAGCGCAAGACCAATGTAATATGGTCATTAAAGTGGTAGCGCCCTCCCACCTGCAATAACCAATCCGCAAATGTACCATCTCCCACAGCTAAATGGATTCCTGGCTCTCCAAACAAAGACCAATGGGTGGAGAGCCAGAAGTTCCAGTGCATGACAATGGGAATAAAAATGTACCGATCCGCATCGGGCAAATAATCCAGGCCAACTCCCAGACCCACGTTGTTGTTGATCCTCCTCACAAATCCGTTTTCGAGCAGATTAAAGGTCCCCCGAAAGCCGATGCCAAGGCCACTCCCATATTTACTAGATTGAGATTGACCAAACCGGATCAAAGCATGAGGTTCTGCTTCTAAAAAGTAATGCGGATGTTCTCCTGGGTTCTCAATGATCAGTTCTTCGCTGCGAGCAACGGGAGAGATGCTTAAAATAAAAACACAAGACAGGATAAGGCCACGCACCAAACAAAATATCATGCCAGGTATGTTAAGAGAAGAAGAGGAAAGGGAAAAGCTTTTTTTTAGATCGCATAAGGTATATTATGTAAACTAAATAGAAAAGTAGAAGATACCCTCTTCAACTCTTCAAAATGCGCCAGGCGAAAAGAATTCTTTCGGGATGAGCGGCGATGGAACTCCCACAGTTATACACCACAAAAGATAAGAAGTACGGGTTGCACCAATATAGAGGGCGCGGCGTGCTGCATACGAATCGGGATAACTAGCCTGGTTCACTTCGAGCAGGATCACTTCGTCGAATTCAAGCCCCTTGGTTTGAGAAACATCTGTAACATCAACACCAGGCTCCCAAGTAAAATCAAAGTCTTTAATGCGTCGCAAGAGAGGCACCTCAGCACGCAAAAGACCCTCATAATAGAGATCCGCCTGGGCTTCAAATCTAGCTATTAATGCGATATGAGCATATGGTGAATGTGAAAAAAGCTCTTTGAGCGCATCTGCGAGAAAAGAAATGGTTTCTCCTGCCGAATCAAAACCAAATACTTCTACAGGAGGACCAGGTTGCACAATGGTAGGCTCTACCTCATGAGCATATGGACCTAACACTTGTCTGGAAAAAGAGGTAACTTCAGCCGTACAGCGATAACTTACTTGAAGTGGCTTGACAGTTTTAAGAGAGAAAGAGAGTTCCTGAAGTAAGGCAGACCAGTCAAACCCTTCTTCCTCTTCCCCTGCTACCATCCTCTGGGCTGCATCCCCGGCGAGCGTAATACATTGACGTTTATCGCAGAGATCGATCAAGACACGGAGTGCAATAGGATTGGCATCCTGCACTTCGTCTACAAAAAGATGCGTTAGCCGAATGGGCTTCGATTCTTTACCCAACAAAGGCCCTCTTAACATCTGCCACAGGCGAAGCAGCAAAGCGTGATCCTGAAGATCAAGCGAAGAGGTTTCTCCCTCTCTCCCCCCTTCTGCACGGATGCGAGATTGACGCACACACCACTCATGGACTTGATCCAATTGGGCTTGGCTGAATTCGCTCTCCCTGAAAGCATGACCGAGCAGCGTTCGATCGGTCAAAATTTCTTCCCATACTTCAGAAACTCTCCGCACGAGAGGACGCAATTCCGCAACTTTATTTTCGAGCGCACCACGGGTAATTGGATGGAGCAAGGATAAAGAAGCATTATCATCGAATTCGCGCTCCCCTTTAAGCCATTGTACAAACCGACTCAAGCGCTCATCCAGACTCGCAACACCTTGTTGGCTTAATTTCCAAGCCGCACGAGCGTTCTCAGCCCCTTTAGGCCATTTCATAATTGTCTCTTGTATTTTGGTTTCTATCTTCTGACTGATCTCTTCGACCTTCCTATGAATGGTCCTTAGCATGACCAGATGACTTTTAACACGCGCAACCAGAAGCGGGGTCTCCCCATTGAGACGCAATGCAAGTTTTGGGAAATGAGACGCAATCAAGCGGCTGTTCAACCGAGCAAAAGTTAAAATCGGAACCCCTACTACCCCTAAAGAAGGTAAAACCCGACTGGTATAACGAACCAAACTACTGTGATGAACAATAACCATCATGCGCTCTGGACGGTATCGCTCGGGATTCAAATAATGCAAGTAAGCCATCCTGTGCAATCCCACCGTCGTCTTGCCACTTCCTGCAACCCCTTGAATCGCTATAAAGGCGGGGTCCAATTGAGAAACAATAGCAAACTGCTCCGGATCCAATTGAGAAGCCAACTCAGAAAGGTACTTGTCTTTCTGAAATGCCATACCTGTTTCTGCAACCAACGAACGACAGAATGCCCCTCTCTCTTTGCGAGAACTCTGTAGGTGAGAAGACTTCCTTTGGCTCCGCTGCCATGTGCCATCTTCTTGGCGGAGCCACATCCCTTGCTCTGAGGAAACTCGGATAAGAACGCCATCAACAATAGACACACTCCGGCGTGCAAGAACGATCCCATTCACTAATCGATCCCCCAGTTGTTCCTCGTATTCGTCCCCTTCTTTATAACAATAATAGATCTTGGTGATAGGCGCATTCCGCCAGTCGACGATACGGATACCTGCCTGCGTATTGAGATAAGAACAAGCCCCAATTAAAATATCACGCTTCCTTCCATTTTCTTCGAGCCGTATGTGAGCAAAATAAGGGCTAGAAAGGTTGATCTTCCCACTCACTCCACGCCCACGCTGGATATGGAGCGCCGCGAGATGATGCATTTGCTCAAATAGCATAGGGAGATCTTCTGGCTTAGCCATAGCGATCTCATCTCTCAGTTCAAGCAAGCGTTTCCCATCCATCTCTGCCCGCCCTCCTCTTTCCCGGCTTCGAACTTGCTCTCTTTGGATCGATTCCTTAACAACTTGAAGAAGCTTCTCTTCTTCTTGAACAACCTCTAAACGAACTCCATCTTTATCATAATTCGAATGAGATAGCTTTAATTCTGACATAGATACTTTTGTCGGTTCATTGCCTTCATCCTCTGCAGCTCAACTTCGAAAAACATAAAATGTATCAAAATAAAAAGGTGTCTCCTAAGGAAAGGACATCTAGATTAAGGCCACGAAGTTGGTTACATTCCTTTTCGATCTCCTGCTGAAAAGCAGGCTTAAGATGATATAAGAAAGTAGGTAGTTGGTGAGGTGAGTGATATTTTCGTAATTCCTTACTTAACGTACAAGGCGTGTGATGTCCACTCAAGGAAGCAAGCTCCTGCTTGCGGTTGGGAAAACTGACTTCCATGATAAGCGCTTTTAAATTAGGGATCTCATTGAGGACCTGCCAAAATCGCTCTGTAGGACCTGTATCTCCACTATATGCGATGGTCCCTGTCGGTCCATCAATAATAAATCCACTGGATTCAATGGTATGACTTACAAGCACAGATCGGATCCAATACCCTGCCAGCGGTACAGGGACCTCAGGAATCAACGGGTAATACTGAATGGTAGGACGGTTCTGATCAGGAAGAACAGAGAAATCAGGCCAAAGGCAGTTATTAAAAAAATGCTCCTTCAAGGTGGCCAGCGTCTTTTGTGTACCTGCAATAAGAAGAGGAGGTGCATCCCCCTGCAGCCTGTTATCAGCCAAGGTAGCTAGGTCCCGCACATGATCGAGATGAGCATGGCTAATCAGGCACGCCTCGAGAGCATACTGTTCTTCCAGCTCCATCCCACTTGTCAAAGAACCTGCATCAATTGCCAGACGACCATCTAGCACAAATGCGCTGGTTCGATGCTGAGGAGTTTCGCCACCATGACAGCCAAATACACGAAAGTTCATTGTTTTAACATGACTCCAAGGACTTCAGATACCAATGAAGGCTTTTTCTGGAGACATTGTACAGGAACAAACTATTGGAGTAATTCGATTGGATGAGCATTTTTCTACCGATCCATGGAGAGCAGCTCCCAATTTTATCAAAATTGATGCAAAAGGACATGATTACGAAGTATTGCAAGGAGCATATAAAATATTAGAAATGAGTTTACCCACATTAATGGTAGAAATGATGCAGAGCCTGTAACATTGCCCCATCTAAAAGGTCGAGAGATCAATCGATATCAAAATCACCAGCACCCATGCCCATGCCCCCCATGCCCGCATCATCCATATCCATGCCCTGTCTCTTTGGTTGTTCGGAAATTGCTGCCTCTGTTGTCAGCATCATCCCAGCCACACTAGCAGCAATCTCAAGCGATAGCCGCACTACTTTAACAGGATCAATAATACCAGCTGCTTCCATATCTTCATATTTTTCAGTCTGAGCATTAAAACCGATAGGAGCTTCTCTCCTCAAGACATGATCCACCACAACCGATCCATCCATACCTGCATTTGCAGCAATTTGCCGCAGTGGCTCTTCAAGCGCACGTTGCACAATCCTAACGCTATCTCGATGCTCTTCAGGAAAAGAGGCGGGATCAAGCGCCTTGCTGGCACGCAGAAGAGCAACTCCACCTCCTACGACCACCCCTTCCTCCACGGCAGCGCGGGTCGCATGAAGCGCGTCTTCCATTCTCGCTTTTTTCTCTTTCATCTCCGTCTCGGTATGTGAGCCTACCCGAATGACAGCAACTCCACCTGTCAGCTTTGCAAGACGCTCCTGAAGCTTTTCCCGATCATATTCGCTTGTCGTTGTATCGATCTGCTTTCGGATAGCTTCAATACGTCCTTTGAGCTGCTTTGGATCGCCCGCACCACCAATGATAGTCGTATTGTCTCTATCGATACAGACGCGTCGAGCTTGTCCTAAATGGTGAAGAGAAGCGTGCTCAAGCTTCATTCCAAGATCATCAGAAATCACTTCCCCTTTTGTAAGGATGGCAATATCTTTCAAAATTTCTTTACGGCGTTCTCCAAAACCAGGCGCTTTCACAACGGCCACCTGCAACCGTCCCCTCAACTTATTAATGATGAGCGTAGCCAATGCCTCCCCTTCCACATCCTCCGCTAGGATCAGAAGAGGCCGCTGCTGACTCACCACCTGTTCAAGCAGAGGAATCAACTCTTGCATTGCACTCATTTTCTTCTCGCTGATCAAAATGAAAGGGCTTTCCAATTCCACGCTCATTTTCTCAGCATTGGTGACAAAATAAGGAGATACGTATCCCCTATCAAACTGCATCCCTTCAACGACCTCAAGCCACGACTCCACACCACTCGCTTCTTCAACAGTAACCACCCCTTCCTTGCCTACTTTCTCCATCGCATCGGCAATTATTTCTCCGATAGCTTGATCCCCGTTTGCACTGATTGTACCTACTTGAGCAATGTGTTCTCTATCTCGTGTCGGGACTGCATTCTTCTTCATATTTGCTAATACAGCAGCTACCGCTGCATCGATTCCGCACTTAATATCCACCGGATTATGACCAGCTTCCACAAGCATAAGGCCCTGCGCATAAATCGCATGCGCCAATACTGTCGCAGTGGTTGTTCCATCGCCGGCTTTTTCGTTAATCTTAGAAGCCACTTCTCGGATCATCTGAGCACCCATATTCTGGAACTTATCTGCCAGCTCAACCTGCTTTACTACAGTAACCCCATCTTTTGTAATTTCAGGAGATCCAAACGGTTTCTCGATGACCACACAACGTCCTTTGGGGCCTAAAGTCACTCTGACAGCCTCTGCAAGAGACTGCACACCCCTTAAAATAGCTCTTCTTGCATGGCGATTGTAGGTGATTTGCTTTGCGCTCATTCCTGGATTCCCCTTTCTCTAAAGATGTTATTTGGTAAGGATAAGCTATGGCTTGTTGTCTTACGGATCCCCCATTTATTGAAGTGAGTCCAAACAAAATAGCAAATGACAAGAACAAAACAACGCAAAAAGCGCATGAGATGTCATAGCTTGACTGAATCTAAGCGTTAAGTGAAGTGGCAATAAAGAGCTGTCTGATTCTACATAATTTAAATCCCTACAATAGAACGTCAAGAGGGAAACAGCCAGAATCTGCTTTAAAGAAAATCGTATTTTCGATATAATGTCCTTCATTCATCTTTGTTAACAAGTTGCTTAATCATTGATAACTTGGTAAGGGTAGGAATTAATTTTTAATTGTCGTGTTTCTTATAGAGAAATGTGGCAGTATCTTTTTATAAGAGAAGTATAGCCGTAAGGGATTGGGGGATCGTCTAATGGCAGGACGGCGGATTCTGGCTCCGTCTATCAAGGTTCGAATCCTTGTCCCCCAGCTTCATGTAAGTATCTTTGGCCCCATCGTCTAGTGGTTAGGACATCGGCCTCTCACGCCGGTAACACGGGTTCAAGTCCCGTTGGGGTCGCAGAATTTTTCTGCCTTCTTGATCGAATGCCGATAATAGCCCATACTCTTCAACATTCTTCGAACCAAATGCCTGACCAATGGGTTATGATTCTCCATGGAATTTTGGGAGCAGGGATCAATTGGCGAAGCTTCTCCACACGGCTCACCCAGCTTTATCCTGAATGGGGAGTGGTCGTTGTTGATCTACGTTTACACGGACATTCCCAAGGTTTCCAACCTCCTCACACGTTGGCTCAAGCCGCCGCTGATCTCACTGCCCTTCAACAAACCCTTCCAGAATCCATCCAAGGAATGATCGGACATAGTTTTGGAGGTAAAGTCATTCTTCAATGGATTCAAGACTTCCACGCTCAGATTCCCATCGATTTCGCCTGGATCCTCGACTCTTGCCCTGGAA
Organism: Pajaroellobacter abortibovis; assembly: GCF_001931505.1. Taxonomy (NCBI): domain Bacteria; kingdom Pseudomonadati; phylum Myxococcota; order Polyangiales; family Polyangiaceae; genus Pajaroellobacter; species Pajaroellobacter abortibovis. Next base: position 993,043 of record NZ_CP016908.1, read on the forward strand.
ACACCCAACAGGTAGATAGAAGCGGGGTCAAGTCGATCCTTCCCCTTCTCGAAAAAAATCGCAACACTTCTTTTACAACTCGAGAGGACTTCGTGATAACCTTACAGCAAGAGGGGATTCGTGAATCCACAGCCCGATGGCTTGCAAGGAACTTGATTCAAACGGAGCAGAAGACCTATCAGCTCGGGCTCAATCTCCAAGGCATCCAAGCGCTGCTTGAAAGTTACGCGCAGTGCGATTTATGGCATGTGCTGGAATATGTACCGAACAATCTCTCCATCCATTTCGTCATTGCAGGCAAGGAATCCCTTCTTGATGAAGAAGATCAGACGCGCATTCATGCGCTCGCCCGGCATTATCCTGAACGGCTAAAGTGTCACACACTTGCAGATGCAGGCCATTGGGTCCACGTAGATGCTCCTCACGCTCTGCTCACGCTCCTCGCCCACTCTCTTTCCATTCCCAAATCATTCAAGAAGATGCTATTCTAGCCTTTTCGGCATAATGAAAGCCTAGGGAACACTATGACCCACCAAGAGACCAAACGCGCCGTAGCATTGGCTGCCCTTAAAGAGCTCCCAAAAGAAGGGACGATCGGATTGGGTTCCGGCTCAACCGCAGCTTTATTTATAGAAGCGCTAGGACAGCTTATTCAGCAAGGGCGTTCTTTTGTAGGTGTCCCCACTTCACAGGCAAGTCGAGAGCTCGCAGAGAAATTCAAGATCCCGACCCTGCCGGACAGTGGACCATGGAATATCGCAGTCACCGTAGACAGTGCAGATGAAGTCAGTCAAACTTGTCATTCGATGATCAAGGGAGGCGGAGGTGCCCATACCCGAGAAAAAATTGTTTACACCGCTTCTCAGCGCACCATCATCATCATTGAAGAACGCAAGTTATCTCCTCATTTAGGAGAAAAGGCAAGCGTGCCTGTGGAAGTGCTTACTTTTGGTCACGCCCAGACAGCCGAACGCTTACGTATGTTTGGAAAAGTAACCTTAAGGATGAAAGACGGAGCCCCCTGGCTAACAGATTCCAACCATTTGATTTACGATGTCTCCATCAAAAAGATCATCAATCCCGCAGCACTCGACCGCGCTCTTAGCAATATCTCTGGCGTCGTTGAAACAGGTCTTTTCTGTAAAAAACCAGATATGCTCTTAATCGGGAGAGGCTCAGAAGTGAAACGGCTTTTCACTCCTCCCTCGTTCAAATAACATTTACGTATCTAAGGAGAAAGCACTCTATGCTTTTTTCTCCATCCTTCTATAAACAGAATTCCTTTTCCCACCGATTTTATTTAACGATAGAGCAAGATAGAGTTGTAGAAGAGACTCGTCTTTGATTCAATCCTCAGCCAACAGTGGTGAATGTGAGCTATCTCGTTCTTGCCCGTAAATACCGCCCTCAATGTTTTGAAGACCTCGTCGGCCAAGATACCGTCGTACGGACGCTTACCCACGCGATTCAGAGGGGTCGAATTGCACATGCTTTCCTTTTCACAGGAGTACGAGGGATAGGAAAAACAACAAGCGCACGTCTGCTCGCTCGGTGTCTAAATTGCATAGGGGAGAACGGAGATATCCAAGCAGCTGTGACACGCCCTTGCCAGACATGCCCCCCCTGTCAAGAGATTGCAAAAGGAACAGATCTCGATGTACAGGAAATCGATGGGGCAAGTTACAATGGAGTGGAAGAAGTGCGCAGGCTTCAAGAAGGGGTCCCGTTTCAACCCGCTCGCGATCGCTTCAAAATTTACATCGTAGATGAGGCGCATATGCTTTCCACTGCTGCGTGGAACGCGTTGCTTAAAACCTTAGAAGAACCCCCTCCTCACGTAAAATTTATCTTTGCGACGACAGAGGCGCACAAGATCCCCTTCACGATCCTGAGCCGATGCCAGCGACACGATTTTAAGTTGATTCCCACTCGAACGATCGCAAGTCAACTGCACCACCTTCTGAAAGAGGAACACCTGCAAGCGGACGATGCTGCAATCGCCATCTTGGCGCAAGAGGCTGTGGGATCGATGCGCGACGCGCTCAGTCTTTTAGAACAAGTAATCGCTTTTGGAGAAGGGGAAGTATTTGGCAAGCTGCAACAAGAAGAAGAGGGCGACTGCGAGAACAGTCTGCACGTGGTTCGCATTACAGCAGAACATGTTGCCCAGGCTCTTGGAATCGTCGAACGCAAATCGCTTCACGCTCTAACCAAAGCGACTCTAGAGGGGGATGCCGCTTCTGTGCTCCACATCCTCTCCTGTTTAATGAAACGAGGAGTAGATCTAATCCACCTGGCGAAAGATATCCTTCAAGCTTTCCGGAACTTGGTTGTCAGTAAAGTATGTAATCCATCCGAAAGAGATCTGCTCGATCTTCCAGATGAAGAGATACAAGCAGTAGCAACTCTCGTAGCCTGCGCTGATCTAGATGATCTCTCCCGTCTTTTTCATGGCTTTTCACATGCTTTTGAAGATATTGTCCGAAGCGGCCAACCTCAAGCCGCTCTCGAGATGGCCCTTGTCCGATTAGCCAAACGCCCCCCTCTTATCCCGCTAGAAAACCTGATACAACGCCTGACGGAACTTGAGAAACGGCTTCACTCCAATCCACCATCCCCCCCTTCTTCCCTCTCCTCTCCTTCTTCTTGCTCCTCTTCCTACACTTCTCCAGAATCCATACCCAAGCGGATAGATCCGCTGCCCGGACTTGCTTCCCCCTTCAATCATCCAGAAGTGAAACCAAATTCTTCCAACGATATCCCTCCCGAAATAGCGTCCAGCCAAAGCATCTTATCCCTGCCCGACGATCCCCTACTTGCAGAGGATGCACTCTCCGGTTGGCGCTCCATTCTATCTTGCATGCACAAGATCAATCCTTTTCTTACAGCAATTTATGAGCACGCATCTCCCCTTCACATTACAAAGGAACGGATCGAGATTGCCTTCAAAAAAAACTCTCTGTTTATGAGTCAAGCGTCCGAGCCAACTGCCATCGCTTTATTGAAGCAGAGCATCGAATCTCATTTCGGATGCCCGGTGCCGTTCAAACTTCAATCCATCAAAAAAGAAGCTCTTTCGCCACCTCCATCAATCGCCTCTCTTGATGCAGAACAAAAACGGAAAGAAGAAACAGAAAGGCGACATGCAGTCGAAAAGCACCCACTAATTCAAAAACTCCAGAAGCAGTTTGATGCTAAGATTCACACCATCCGTTTCCTTAAGAAATCGGCTGAAGCTTTCGAAAAAGCATGAACACACGTCTGCAACGCTTGATTAAATGCTTAACCCGGTTTCCAGGAATAGGAGAAAAGACTGCTCAGCGCTATGCTTTGCACCTTCTGATGAAGGATAGTCGCCTCGCTCAAGAACTCGGCACAGAATTGATAGAACTGCACACCTATCTGGGATCCTGTCCACGTTGTGGATACATTACTGAAAAAGAAGAAGGCAAAAAAACACTTTGCTCCATTTGCCTTGATCCAAAGCGAGAACCTACCCTCTTATGCATCGTAGCTCGTGTGCAAGATCTGCTTGCCATTGAACGCACCGGTTCGATGCGGGGACGCTATTTTATTCTAGGCGCTTTGCTCTCCCCTTTGGAAGGAATCGGCCCTGAACATCTGCATCTCAACCAGCTCTTTTCCATCTTGCGAGAAAAAACAGTACAAGAAATTATCCTCGCCACTCCTCCCAGTGTAGAAGGAGAAGCAACTGCCCTCTTCCTCAAAAAAGAGTTAGAGCCTTTTGCAATCCCCCTCACTCGCATCGCGAGCGGCTTGCCCCACGGCGGAGAACTTGAATTCGCAGATCCGATTACCATGAACCGAGCCCTTGTAGGTCGACAGCGATTTTAATAAATACTGCCTATGCCTCTCTTCTCTCCATCTATCCCATCCTCTCAAGCAAATCCAAATTTATGGATCACCTTGCAAAACGTCTATGAGACCTTTGCCATCTGTTGGCCCACCACGTGGGAAGGGATGCGGAATCAAGTCGATCAAGAACTCTGCAATCAACGGCTCGGGCAGTGGTCCCATCGCGTCGTCAGTCGCTGTAAGGCTACTGTTGAGATCAGAGGGCGAGAACACATGCAACCACGGACTGTCTACCTGGTGATGAGCAATCACGAATCTTATTACGATATCCCTTTCTTGTTCTATGCAGTAGGTCCCCGTCTTCGAATGCTTGCTAAAAAAGAGCTTTTTCGTATCCCCTTTTTTGGTTCTGCCATGCGTGGAGCAGGATTTATAGCGATCGATCGCCAACATCGCAAAAAGGCTTTGGACTCGCTTCAAATAGCCCAGCAGATGCTTGAGCGAGGTGTGCATGTTTGGATTTCTCCAGAAGGGACTCGCAATCACGGTTCTCTTCTCCCTTTTAAACAAGGGGGGTTTCATTTAGCTATGCAGTCCAAGATCCCGATCCTGCCGATTACGCTCCAAGGCACGCGCGATATCCTCCCACGTCGACATGTCCGATCGAGAGGTGGAATAGGGGTAGATATCACCATCCATCCGCCGATCAATCCACTCGATTACGGGAGCCAAGCTCCTAAGAAAAGCGCACGTCAACTCGCAGAAGCAGTGCGCCAACGAATCGAAGCCCCCCTCCTCTAATAACACCCGTATCCATGAAGCTTAAAGAACAGCAAAAAAGAGAGAAACCTGCTGGAGCTGGTTTTGCCATCTTGGTGAATGCGAATGCGAAACGGGGTGGGAAGCGGTTCACGGATCAACTGCGTGCAGCCCTCCCTGCCGCTCATGTCTGCCTCACCAATCATCCTGAAGAAATAGAGCAATGGATTTGCTCTCTTCCACCCTGTTCATGCATCTTTTCAGCGGGAGGGGATGGCTCGATCATCGCTCTCCTCAATGTCCTGCATCACTTGACTCCCCCTGAAGATCCACTCCCCCCCGTCGGCATTATCCCATTAGGAACAGGCAATGCCTGGGGACATGTGACCGGAGCACCCTCTCTTCGCGTTGCCCTTTCTATCCTTTCTCAAATCACTGTTCCCCTCTTCTTTCAACCATTCGGCTTGATCGAATGGAACGGTCAGTTGACCCATTTCGCAGGCTCTGGATGGGATGCTCAGATCTTACAAGATTTCCAGTCTCAACTAGCCATCTCTCGTGGCTTCTCTCGCCACCTCTCACAAACCGTTGTTGGATACCTGAGCGCCACCCTGTTCCGCACCTTCCCCAAGGTGGTTTTGTTTGAGCAACCCCACGGCATTCTGGAAAATACGGGGAACGAAGTATACACTATTCAAAAAAACGGAGGCATGATACCTCTTAAAGGGATCAAGGAAGGGAGCATCCTCTACGAAGGACCTATCAGCGTGGCTGGAGCTGCCACTTGTCCTGAATTAGGATATCACTTTAGAGCCTATCCCTTCGCAAACCGCATAAAAGGGCTAATGAATGTACGTATCTACAATCAATCACCCGTACGGGCTTTGCTCCACCTCCCTCATCTATGGCGGGGTACTTTCCCCCTCGCTGGCATTCACGATTGGTTTGTCAAATCCGTCCGTTTCACTTTTTCTCGCCCTGTTCCCTTCCAAATTGCGGGAGATCCGCTAGGAAACCAAAAGACAGTGGAGTACCACTGTTCTTCTCGGACCGCCCCTTTACTGGATTGGCGTCCATTTCTTAGAAGAACAAAATAGACCTAATAAATTCTTTAAGAAAAGTGCAACTTTTTTTCTTAAAAATAATAGTTAAGGCTTGGGCTACACAGCCCTGCAGTGTCCATTTCCAAAGACAATCCACTCGTAGCTCAGGGCATCTATTCCCATCGGCACACGCGCATGCAGTTTTTGCGTGCTGATACCGACTTCAGCCCTATGCCAAATTCACCCCATCCGTAAACGCTGTCGACGCATTCACATGAAGGACAGTCACATCGACCTGATTTAAGAGATTTAAGTTCGAGAGAGGAAACGATTTTAATGGACATCTTGTAATCCAAAAACTCTTTCCCCAACTCCCGAGGAGTCGCAGCACACAGCAAGGGCTCTGAATAATATCTATGCAGACGCTCAAAACTGAGAGAATCTGCAAAGAGCTCGACACGTTTAGCCATCAGGGGCGCGGCGCATACATCATCCAACCACGCTGATGTACTATCAGGGTGTCAAGAGCGTTACAAACGCTCACTCTCCGCGTTTTGGCATTCTTAATCAGCGCAGCCCTTTCTTCAAATCTTCGCTCTAATCAAAATAGAGCATGCACACTGCCCCCTGTCTCTATGACAGGGATCTTGGCATGCTCGCAGAACAGCCATACTCCCGAGAAAATGCTCGCAGAACAGCCATACTCCCGAGAAAATAAAGTGCGCGTGAGCTTCCTCCCACACCCCACCGCCCCCGAACTGACCAAGATCACCTGGTGACCAGCACATTACAATCTTACGATCTGCTCTACGAGATCCAGCATCGTGCTTTCCATGGAAGTCCCGTCCCCTGCCAAAATCGCCTGAGTGCCTACCTGAACAAGGATCCTCACGATCCAACTTCCGCATTTAACGTCCTAAGCCCTAAAGAAGGATGAATGTAAACCATATTAGGCTCTTCTAAAATTTGATCGTGAGAAGAAATTTTCTCCCGATTTACATTAAACAAATCACATCTTAATTGGTTTAAGAAGGAGAAACATTTCCTGTCCTGAATGGATTCAGAATACTGAGACACTTCGATCATAAATACAGTAAGGTCCTCTTCCAATTTAATAAAATTAATATTTTCCTCCAAAGAAGAAATTAATCATTTAATCGAATCATCTCAACACGAATTTCCTCTATATTTACGTTAGGATTAAAAGAATTACCAATCACTTGCTGACGATGCTTAAAATCAAATAAAAAAAACCATTACGCCGCTCAGATCTTCGACAAAAAAGACAAATTTCCATTCTTTCTTTTCTCCAGTACCTTTTGGAACAATCAAAGTATTTCTAAGAAAATCTTTGTTTTTATAAAGGTGAAATGTAACCGGTATGAGCATCTATATCAAACATACAATCTCCAAGAATAATTAAGGATTTACAAAAAGACATACTCTTTTTTCCCGTCTCTTTCCAGCGTATCAATACCCTTTATGAAGGTAAGAATGTAGATAAAGATCTTCCTTCGTTTATTAATATTTAATTACAATATTTATTCCTTTTTTGAACTTTTGAACCAATGTGACAACAAAATATCGAATAGAATGTACAAAATGAGATAGTAAATTCATTACTTTCATTATCCTTTCAAAAATCAAAAACTCTTAAAAATGCAATTTCTTTCCTCTTTTTAAAGTAGCGTCTATTGCCCCATGCATTGTTTTAGATACGGCTGGTTCCAATGCTTTAAGGGCAGCCTCTGTAACACCGCCAGGACTGGCCACCTGCTGGATCATATGAGTGAATTGTTTATGTTTGCTTGCAAGCGCAGCGCTTCCGACAAGGGCCTGGATAATTAGTTCGCGGGTGATCCCTTCTTCCAACCCGACACTGACTGCCTGCTGGGCCAGGAGCTCCGCCAACAAGAAAAAGTAAGCCGGGCCTAAGTCAGAAACAAGAGTCGGCAGATCCAAGGCCTCTTTCTTCTTCACCCAAAAGAGAGGGCCTGCGACGCGGAATATGGCTTCCATCCATGATCAATAGTGAGCCTCCTAATCAGGAGAGGAATAGATCAAATTGACGCTCTCCCCTATCTGTATCGTAAGATTGGGCATTAGCCGGATAACAGGCTGGTGTTCCCCCAAGTGATCACGCAGAGGTTGCAGAGAAACTCCAGTCAGGAGGGAAACCACCACCTCTTTTTTTAAATATGCCTCGCAACCGGACAGGCCTGTCTTAAACTGTTTCGGTTTAACTGCAAGTACGATGACTTCGGGTTCGAAATTGTACGGGAGATCATGGATGGATTTTTTAAAAACGATTTCAGGAATTTCAGAGAATTGTTCTGCGGAAGATAAACTGGGCTGCACCCGCGATGCAATGATCAATCTCCTGATCATGGCGATGCCGCTCAAGGAACAACCTGTGAAGTAACACACAACCTAATCAACCGCATCACTATCAACAGCAATTTCATCGCACCCCTCTTTCAGAGTTTGTCAAGCCAAGGCGGAAGGGGGGAATCTGAGAAGCATAAAGCTTCTCTATTTTTTCCCGATACACTTCCCATATCTTCTGCCTCTTTAACTTTTGACTAGGGGTTAGCATCCCATTTTCAACGGTGAAATCATCGCGAATAAGCGCAAAATCCACAATGGACTCGAATTTTTTAAACCGATGGAATAACCGGTCGATTTCCTCTCGTAGGAAAGAGCGAAGTTCCACATGTTCGAGCAATTCCTCTGGAAATGCGGTACAGGAAAGACCCTGTCTTTTAAGCGCTGTCAGAACGGCATTCACATCTACGACGATCAAGGCCACATTGTAGGGCCGATTGATACCGTAGACCATAGCGTTTAGAATAAAGCGAGATAGCTTGAGCTTTTCTTCTAAGAGAGTCGGGACAATGTATTTGCCGTTTTCCAATTTATACTGCTCTTTGATTCTCCCTGTAACAAACAGAAATCCATCTTTGTCCAGGTATCCTCTGTCCCCCGTCCGCAATCCACCATCACCTGTCAATGCCTGGGCTGTCTCTACAGGGCGGAGAGCGTACCCCTTCATGACATTCTGGCCATAGACAATGACTTCCCCTTCCAAGTATACATTGTTGGATCGGACGGAGACACTGTTTTCAAACACCCCTTCCTCATAGAGCGCTTGGGGATCGATCACCACACGGACTCCTGGCAGCAGACGCCCCACTGACCCAGGCTGACACCCCAAGGGAGAATTGACAGAAACAACAGGAGAGGCTTCAGTAAGCCCATACCCTTCATAAATAGGGATTCCAACACTTTCCATGAAGCGGGCAATATCTTGATTGAGGGTAGCCCCCCCGCAGAACACATATCGGATCCGACGGCCAAACCGCGCGCGTATTTTAGAAAACAGGAGGCGATCGATAAGCGCTTCAACCACCTGGTCCAGCAAATTGATGGAATTGCCATTACGGCGCTTCTCTCTGCTCTGCAGGGCGCGTTGAACCATTTGTTGAAACAGAGGAGACTTCGAGGAGATTTTATCCTGAACGGAAGTATACATTTTATTAAGAAGGCGCGGAACGATGAACAGGACTGTCGGTTGAATCTCCTCCAAATCCTGAAGGAGCCTTTCTTTTGGTCCTGCGATAGCAATACTCGCACCCAGCGAAAAAAGAGAATGCAACTCTGCCGTTTGACCAAAAGAGTGGGCCCATGGCAGAAAAGCTAAGGAACAATCCTCAGAGCTCATAGGAAGCATCTGACGGACCGCATTCACATTGGCCGTGATGTTTTGATGGGTCAACATCACCCCTTTTGGATTGCCTGTTGTCCCGCTCGTGTAAATCAGAGTTGCCACGACATCAGGGTCTACCTTTTCAGGAATATCCACCCCAGCCTTTTGACCTAACTCCAACAGATCGGAATACAGGATCAGATGAACCGGACCAGCCCATGAGGACACTTCTTCGTATTGATGAGGAGCTGACCGCGCATCATTCACATGTCCGATCAATGTATCATGCTCGAGAAGAACAATATGCTTGAGATCCGGTAGACGAGGGATCAGCACGCGGATCGTTTTCAAAAGTGCAGTAGAACCAAGAAAAAGAACGTGAGCACGGCAATCCTGAAGGATATATTCCAACTCTTGCTCCGCTTGCGCTTCATACATGGGGACAAAGCGAGCCCCCAGCCCATAGCTGGCATAGGCTGCAATGGCCCACTCAGGATGATTATTCGAGATAATCGCAACCGCATCCTCCATTTTTACTCCGAGGGAACGCAACCCCGACCGCATACGCTCCACACAAGTGGCAAACTCTGCATAGGTCATCCATTTCCAAGTTGTATGACACTTGACTCCAAAAAGCTTGAGAGGGCCAAAGGATTGAATACTCCTTTGATAAATATCAAGTAATGTGTAGAAAGAAACAGGGGACATCACTCTCTAACTGTAGTCACTATGCTGAACACGAAACAAGAAAGAATCGAACTCAATAGCGGGCACTATATCATTCACACACTTGGTTGTCAGATGAATGTCTATGATTCAGACCGCATGGAAGAAATCCTTCAATCTCATCGATGGTCTCAAGCACAAACCGATGAAGAGGCCGATTTGATCATTTTTAATACCTGCAGCGTGCGCGAAAAGGCAGAGCAAAAACTGCGAAGCGCTGTAGGGAAACTGGCTGCACTAAAAAAAAAGAACCCGGAGCTTCTGATCGCTGTAACCGGCTGTATGGCCCAATCCGAAGGGGAAAGGCTTCTTCAGCAGCTTCGTCATGTCGATCTCCTCATCGGGCCAGACAACATTGCTGAGCTACCCTCTCTCCTCCTCGCTCAACAAGGAGGGGCCCCTCCTATAGCAAGAACAGTCCTCGGAGACAAGCAGAACCTCCCCTTTCTAACCACCATTCCTCAAAAAGGGATGGCTCCCGTCAGCGCTTTTGTAACAACCATGAAAGGATGCAATGAGCGCTGCTCCTTCTGTATTGTCCCTTATACAAGAGGGTCAGAGCGGTACCGACCTGCCCGAGAGATTCTCGAAGAGATCCACCGGTGGATGGAAGCAGGAGCCAAAGAGATCGTTCTTCTCGGACAGACTGTCAATAGCTATCGAGACCCCTCATTACCTCCTCCTCTCTCTTCCGATCCCGATGAGAGCCAATTCCCAGCTCTCCTCCGCTTAATCGCAAAAGAAGCGCCGGAGCTTGTGCGGCTCCGATATACAAGTCCCCATCCACGCCATGTGACGCCGTCGCTCATCCAAGCACACGCAGAATTGGAGGTGCTCGCTCACCATGTCCACCTGCCTGTTCAGTCCGGGAGCAATGCTGTCCTGCGCAGAATGATTCGACGGTACCACCGCGAAGAACTGATCGAGCGAGCAAAAGCCCTGAAAAATGCCCGTTCAGGGATGACCCTCTCGACAGACATCATCGTAGGCTTCCCTGGAGAGACAGAAGAAGACTTTGGACAGACCCTCTCGCTTGTCAAAGAAGTAGAGTTTACCACTCTGTTCGGTTTTAAATTTTCTCCTCGTCGCCTTACCCCTGCTCTCCGTCTCAAGGGTGAGGTCCCTGAATCGATCAAATCTGAACGGCTCACCCGGTTGCTGGAATTGATCGAAGAACAAGGCCAACATCATCTAAACTCGCTCGTGGGCTCTACCACCCAGGTGTTAATTGAAGGACTCAGCCCTACCTCTGCTCCCCCTAGAAATAGATCTCTTGATCTGCAAAAGCGCGAAGGAGAGAGGATGACCGATCTACTTTTTTATGGACGGAGTCATCGCAATGAACTTGTCCATATCCCCTTCCCCATACATCGAGACCCTATCGGCCATCTAGTCCCTGTCTCGATTACCCATGCGTATAAGCACGCTCTTCGCGGAACACTCCTTCCAGGCGCCCTTGATCTCCTCCCCTCAAGCAGCGTGAGAAACCACTCTCCCACTCTTTTCTAATAACCACTTCAATCCCGCATCTAGCGGCACACTAAAAAAGAAAGAGACTTTTGATTTCTTTTAAACTTCTTCATGCTTTCTCTTACACAGCACCTCCAACCTTCCAAATATTCCTTTTCCTTCTAATCGATGATAAGTTAATGAATTTTTGATCAGCGTTTTAATAACCATTTGACAAATACATCCTCATCTTTCATCGTTTATCTTGGAACAAGAACACATTTCTACAAAAGAGTTCGAAATAACCTGTTTAGAGACAAAAATCGCAAATTGTTTAAAGACCTTAGAAAACTCTTTCTTTAATCCAGGATCTGTTCCTTCTTTTTTAAAAAAGTTAAAATATCGCTTTCCTCCTTCATATTCGTCGCCTAGATGTTCTCCAAAGATTCCACCTCTTTCTGAATAAAGACTGAAAATTTAGAAAATTGATATTTCCTACAAAGCTGAAAAATAATTCGATCAAGCGCTTCATAATCGATAGTTTCTTTTGTAAAAATATTTTTTTTATATTTTTCGAACCAGTAGGTCTCTATTTAAAAATATAATTAGAGTGGTTTTTTAACTCAACAACGAGAGAGTGTACGATATGCATACGCTCGATACTAAATTTTCTCTTCAGCTCATTTCTTGTATCAAGGCTAGATTCAAAACTATCCACATCTACTGTGTTAGCGATCTCACTGATCTCACTCAGAAATGAGTTCTCTTCCTGCTTAGGAAAGGAAAGAATGGGTGATAGATCCGGACGTATCCCCTCTTGATGAACTTTAGTATCTTCCGTTGTTCGTTCATTCCCCATGTCCAATCCATTGGCTTCATGCTGATCCGTATCAACTTCTAAGCAAACCAGTAAATTCGTTAGGACAAGAAAGAAAATGGACAAGCAAGCAGGCAATGAACTCCACTTGAAACACACAGTCCCCCCTTCCTCTAAAATTTTGTTAACAGACACGAACCGTTCGTATGCAACATTTTCAGCTCTTCTTATATCGACTCTCTCCTTGTGTTCATATATGTTTCAAGGCTCTAGCAATATCTATCCAACAAGGATTCTACCACTAAAAAAAGGCTATACCCCGTCATACAATCACCAAAAGGAGCTGTTATGAAGCGTGAGGATATTGTCCGTCTCGATAAGCAATACATATGGCATCCCTACACCTGTATGTACCACTATCTCGAAGAAGGAGATCCGCTCGTGATCAAGCGAGCTCATGGTATCTGGTTAGAAGATGTCAACGGGCAGCGTTACATAGACGGAACAAGTTCATGGTGGATGGCCGCGCTCGGTCACAGTCATCCCCGTCTTCTTAAGGTACTGGAAACGCAGTCGAGTAAGCTCGCACACTGCCCCCTAGGAGGAGTAACCCACGAACCTGCCGCAGCCCTCGCAGCGGATTTAATTCATGTTGCCCCTCAAGGGCTGACGCGTGTTTTTTACACCGATAATGGATCCACTGCCATTGAGGCAGCAGTGAAAATGGCCATTCAAATGTGGCGGTATGAAGGGGCCCCTCAGAAAACCAGATTTGTCTCCCTCAGCAGTGCTTTTCATGGAGAAACCTTAGGAGCTACTAGCTTAGGAGGGTGTGAGCTATTCCGGAAACCTTTCGCCAACGTGCTCTTCGAATGCTTATACACCCCCCCCCCTGATGAACATAACTATGCACAAGCGTTCGATGTGCTTGAACAGCTGATTCAGCGAGAAGCTTCTACCCTTGCCGCTGTCGTCGTGGAACCAATTGTCCAAGGGGCGGCAGGCATGCGTATCTATTCCCCTTCTTATCTTCAAGCCCTCCGCACGCTATGCGATCGCTTTAATGTTCTCTTGATTGCTGACGAAGTATTCACGGGATACGGACGAACAGGTCCTATGTGGGCTTGCGAGCACGCCTCTATCTGTCCAGATATCATGTGCATTGGAAAACCTCTTGCAGGGCTGCTTCCGATGGGGGCTACCCTCGCCAACCACAGGGTCTTCCGTGCCTTCTCTCAAGAGAACGGTGAAACTTTGTATTATGGTCACACCTTCTGCGGACACCCGCTCGGAGCTGCACTAGCACGAGAAGTACTAGCCATCTTTCGAGACGAGAAGATTCTAGAACAAATCAAACAAAAAGAAACATTGATTGCAACAAGTATGCAGCGCCTTCAATCCCAAAAAGGGGTTAAACAGACACGGTCCATCGGAATGATCGGCGCAGCCGATCTAGAATCCACCCTCGAACAAGAAGAAAAAGGGTACTTAAGCCCTCTGGGAAAATCTGTACATCGAGAAGCACTGCAGCGCGGAGTTTATTTAAGACCGCTTGGAAGCACTGTCTTCATCTGCCCTCCTCTCATTATTTCCACTTCCGAGCTGACTACCTTACTAACCATTTTTGAGGACAGCATCGCAAGCACCATCGCTTCCCTTTAAAAAGGAAGATCGGATTAGCATACCGCAGTGTATGTTATCCCTTTTTGATCACCCCCTGTAGACAAAAAGAAAGACCGGCCGCTCCTGCAAGCCCTGCCTCCCCGCACAATCGCGCGTCTCCTTTAGAATCTTCTCACAAAGAGAAGGATATTCCCTCCCTTGCCTCTCCGCCATCCGACGGCGCCAAGAGTCTTGATTTAAAGAGGAGGCAAAATCGACTTGCAGGTACAAACTCATTCTCTCTTCAGGGGGAACCAAGAGACTGACCTGATAGGCCCCTGTACAACCAAGCGCATGGACTGCTCGCTCCGCAACTTTGTACACTCCTTGCCACCACGCCATAGGAAGCGCGAACCAACATGAACAACTCCCTTTGCCTCCGGATTCAGTTTCATTGCCCCTACTGCTCGACCTTTCACAAGGGCCACCCGAATTTCATGAGCATCTATCCATCGCTCGATCAGGACATGGTCAGCCTCTTCAAAAGCGCGAACCACCGCTTGCACAAGATGAGAACGGCAATCTACACGTACTGCTTCCACAGATCCTTTCCCGTTGCGCAGCCTGATCGTCACAGGGAAACCAAAGCTTGCATGGTGCTTTTCCAGTTCTCCGAGTTCCTTCTCTGTCAAGATATAATAAGGGAATGTCGGGACATTTTAGAAACAGAACAATTTTCTCGATTTCATTCTATCCATCGAAAGCGCAGAAGCCAAAACACTTCGAGAAACCCCTGAATCGCTCTGCTGCTCCTCCATCCCTTGATCGAGAGAGATTCTGCGAAGTAAGCGTTCCACACAGCTCAACGCTTCGTCCACAAAGAGAGGAACGACAGAATATGCATGTTTCCCGAGCGCCATCCGGACCTCCTCCCCTGTTTTACACCCGCCTTTTGGGTCGGGCGTTCTTCCCCCAGCAGAATTCATATGCGTGACCAATCCACCGATAAATTGCCTTTGCGTATATTACAGACTGAATGTGAGAAGGCATTTCAAGCAAACGCTTTTACTTGGAAGGAGATCTGGAGAAGAGGCATAGATGTCATGTGAATAAGAAAGGAATAGATTAAGCAGGGATCTATTGAATTGAGATTAGGTTAGTCCGGTAGCAAAAAAAGGGACTGCCAGCCAATTCCTACCTTATTCAACGATAACCACCCCCCCGGATCACTTTTTTAGGAGCCGATCCGCCACTCAAGAAAATGCGTTTGGCTTCACTTTCAAGAAGAGGATGAATTCGTTTTTGACCCAAAAACATGCCCACCAACTGGGGGCTAATTTTGGCCAATTTATTCAAGGTACGCTCAACCCCTTTTCTATCCTGCATCCCCGCATAAGCAAATGCCCGAGCTCTCCACATCTGAATCTTCATATCAGCAAACAGAGGGTCTTCTGGGTTAAAAAGCTCCAGTATGGCAACCGCTTTAGAAGCTTCTCCCGTCCGACTCCATGCTTCCCCTACCACCGTAGCAAACATTGCACGTATTTTAGGGTCCTGCTGTTTACCTAATTCTATTTCATCTACAAGCGCGCGCGCTTGCCGCGTCTCCCCGACCATCAAGTGGATCATCGCTCGCATAGAGCGGACCTGATCCGCAATCGGCCTCATTTGTTTATTGAGATCAATCGACTCAAGAGTCGACAGCGCTGCATAGGGATCCTGCTGCATTTCGAGATGAGCTTTTGCTAAAAGCGATTGTATGTCCTTCTTATGTGAGCTTCGTATCTCCTCAAGCGCCTGTCTTCTCCCCTCCTCTGTGTCCGCCTTTTGGAGAAGGGAGCTTAGCACCTGCGCACGAGCTATATATCGCACGACCCACAGAATCCCTCCTCCTCCCAACAGAGTAAAGACTCCTGCTACCCAGAGAGGGATTGTGGAATGCCAAAAAGAGAAAATACATAAGGCGATCATCCACAGAACAGCGAGGACAACTCCTCCGCGTGCCAACAGAGAACGAACCCCTAAAAGAGCCAAACTTGCACCTGAAGTTTTGGCCTGCGTTTGGAGTTGATGTCTTAATGCAGCCAATTCTTCTTTCTGTTTACTTGTCGGACCCATATTTATGTTTTCACCTTGTGGAGGCTTCCTCAGACTCAATAAGCTCATGAAAATAAGAAAACGTACTCAACAGGATAGACATGGTAGGAACGGCAAGCAGAACCCCTATCACACCGAAGAAATGCTCACCAACCAGTAGAGAGAAAACAATCAAAACAGGATGAATCTGAGCAGCATCCCCCATAATCTTGGGATTCAGGAAATTTGCCTCGAATTGATGAATAGCAAAAATCCAGAGAAGCACGAAGCATCCAATCGTGAGCGACTGGGTAAGGCCGACCACCACTGCGGGAATGGAACATAGGATCGCTCCGAAAATAGGGATCAAGGACCCTACCATTGCCATAATGGCTAGAAATAGCCAATACTTTAATTTGATAAATGCAAACCCAATGGCAGTCAAGACACCGTTTACCAAGCAGATCAACAGCTGCCCTCGCACGACTCCACCCAATCCCCGATCCACTTGATCAAGAAATCTCATGAAATGAGGGCGACTCGAAGGGCGCAAAAGAGAAGCAAAAAAGGAAAAGATGTGTTCTCGCGTCAGGACCAGATAAACGGCAAGCATCAGTGTAATGAAGAACCGAAGGATAGCGCCACTGATATTGACCACAACGAGACGGCCTAGCTGAGCAAGCTCAAAGGCATTTTGTTGAAGGTAAGAGATCGATTGCTCAAGAGCTAAATGGGTGAGATAAGTAAAATTAAGCGCACGCGAACCTTCAGCAAAAATTTCATAGCCTTTCTTAGTAGCCAAGATATGAAATCCACTCCCCATAAATACATCCATTGAACCATCCGGATTGGGACGTGCAATCAAAACAGGCTGTTCTTCTGACTTAGATCCAGAAGGCTCGAGAAAATGGCGATTCTGAGCTTCCTGAACCCATTGCTCAAGGGTGAGGCCCCAACGCTCCTTCGCTTGAGTTATTATTGCAGGGATGTCGACTTCCAACGCATGCAGATCGGTTTCAATATGAGAAGCTGCTACCCGTATGAATAGACCTACCCCCCCAAAAAAGAAGGCGTATACCATCAGCACACCCATTACACGGGAGATCCCTTTGCGCTCTAATTGCGCAACGAGCGGAGTCATAACATAAGCGATCACCAACGCCATTAAAAAAGGGCCCATCACCGCATGCGCGCTAAGCAGAATCCCAATGGCTAAGCACGCACTGATGCTCAGAAAAAGAGAGCGTTTCCAACGACAAGAAGGGGAACGTAGAGAGGATTCAGAAGACGAAAAAAGGGGCATTGCAATTTACTGTGCGGATTTAGGAAATTGACGGAATGATAAGAAAAGGGCAACCCCCAGAAAACAAGCAAGTACCCAATAGACACCTGCGGTAGCGAGGGCAACCCCTTTTAAACCCCATTGATGAACACATAGAAAGTCCAAGAGCAAGTTTGTCAATGCGCTGAGAAATCCAGCTTTAAAAAGAAGCTGGCTATTTTGAAGGGCAGAATGTACACGTGCGAGTACCAGCATGACTCCAAAGGGAGCAAGCCCAAGAAGAAAAAAACCGAGCAGTTGAGCCATCTGATCAACCCCCTCCCCTTCCATTACCCCTCTTAAAAAGAGAAAGCGCAAAAGAGGGATCCTCATAAGATAAATGACTCCACTGAGAACAGCTAGCCCCACAAAGACGATGCTAAGCGAAGAGTACGTCATCTTCTTCACTTGATGATAATCTTTATGAGCGACGTGTTCTGAAAGATGAGAGAGGAGCACTGGAAGCAAAGTGGCTTGAAGGAGTGAAGTGGGAACTAAAGCAACATCCCCCGCATATCGCAAAAGAGCACCCCCTCCAACAACCATTGTTAAATTTGCCATCAATTGATCCACCACTGGATTAATTCTGGTAATGGTCGATCCGCTCACTTCAAAAAAGGCCAGTTTACTGAACTGAATCATCGCTTGAGGTCGCTCAAAAGAGATAAAAAGAGGGGAATTACAATAAATAGCAACGGCCCACATCACAACCAAAAGCGCGACCAACTCACCCAACGCACTCGCAATGGGGATCGCAAGGACTCCAATGCCCGATTTAAGAAGAAAAAGACAAGCCAAATTGACCACAGTCCCAAAACCACCCGCCAAAGGGGGAAGCACATAATGATGTTCTGCATTCAAAACAGCTATTAAAAAGGATTTTAGACTGAGAAAAAGGAGATAGAGAAAAAGAGGCAGAATCATGCGCGCAGCAAATGAAAAAGAGTCAAGCGTATAGCGCAGCGAAAACCAGCCGAAAGCAATAAGTCCGATCACAAGCCCCAGCGCTACTGCCAAGACGAGCGTATACGTAAATAATGAAGCGATCATTTGTCGCAGATGCTGTGGCTCACTGCATCGGAGATTTGTCAGAATAGGGATAATGACAGAATCTGTATAGGCATAAGAAATAAAAGAGCCGACGAATGTAAACAAGGAAAATGAAAAATAGTAAATGTCCATCTGAGCGCTATGCCCAAACCATATGGCAAAGAGAAGCGGTAAGATAGCCTCCCACCCTCGCAGTAGAAGCTGCAGAGGAAGAAGGCGTAACACAATGTGTCCAACCGAAGATCGAGTCATCGCCATAGTTCCCTAACATCTGTTAAACCGATCATCGGAATCTGTTGGTAAGAAGCAAAACGAATAAGTTCTTCCAACCGTCTTAAGACTGCTTTCGCTTCTCTTTTGTTTTGCGCATATGGACTGGCCCCCGGAACAACCTCAACATTGTGAAACATCGCGTTCAATACGATCGGGCGAAGGGGAACAAGCGTTTGGTTGCGACGGATTACATCCTGTGCCAAGTGCGCAAGCCCTCTGATGCTGCTCCACGTAGGACGGAGCCAACGCGCTCTCAGTCGCGATTCTAAAATCGAACCGAGCCAAGGGATATGCATCAACGGGTGAGGCAAGATGGTTACGGGTACTTCCAGGATAGAGGCTTCTCCTTGAGGAGCAAGGAGCGCGTGATCAGGCGATTGGTAAGAGGGATAATAAGGTTGAGTGGGGGCGTTCTTGAATGTTCTGCCTCCAATAGAAGACCAATCGAGAAAAGGGGTTACGCTCGAATCGACCATGTACCCCAATCGCTCCAAAAAGCCAAGGCTATGCTTACCGATCCCGAACCGACCAGCGCGAAAGGAAGTCGGTCGATAACTAAATGTACTGGAAAAGAGAGAAGTTAAACCTTCCAATTTGAGATATTCTTCTTCAGGGGTGTATTCGCATTGAAGGGTGTCTGTCTCATTAGGCTCGAATGCATTCGGGTCTAGCCACTCACCGTGAAGATGAGTGCCGAGTTCAGCACGCTTTCCAAGGCTCATCAACATCTCTGCACTTTGCTCATCTTGAATCACTTCGGGAGAGAGTAGATAGGTAGGCTTTGCTCGGTAGTGTTCAAACAACGGTTGAAGGGAACTCTGAATCCCCTCCCAAATTCCTCGAAAAGAGATGGGTTTTTGCACTTGCCAGCGAAGGCCTTTGTCACACTCACAATCGATCGAGATACATAAAAAAAGCGAACAAGAGCGACTCGAGAGGGAACCAGAAGAGACTAGAACCATCGCACATGCTCACGCACAAGAGGAGTCTCGCGGTTACTGAATTGGCGTTTGAAGAACGCGATCTGTCGCCGCTTGGAATCAGGATCTTCAGCAAGGGGAACGCCGCCCAAGTCAAATGTAGTACATCCCCGATCGCGAGCCCAACACATCGCGTGAAAGAGCGGAAGCGCCATCTTCGTATAAGGTTTAGAGAGAGGAGTACTCGCCCCTCGTATAAAAGTAGATGTCGTGTTGTGCTGAACCACCACAATCACAGAAACCAGCTCTCTTTTCTCTTCCGCAACAAAGAGAGCTGTTGAAGAACGAAGAGCCATCACATGATAAAGCGCTTGAAACCAAGCTTTGGCTCGGGACTGTTTGCCTTGCAATCCCATCATAGAACAGTAGAAAGCATCGAGATGTTGAACATCCGATGGATCCCCCTGACGCACTGTAATCCCCATTCTCCGCGCCTGTTGAACCACTACACGCGCTTTCTTATTCATTCTCATCAGCATATCATCATCCGATTGGATCGCACTAATCGGAACATGCAACGTCCTGACATATGATCCATCATAAGTAAATCGATGGGAAAATCTGAAGGATCGGAGAGTTTCTTCCACTTTCTCAACATCCTCACCGAAACCATAGGGCATGAGCGAAAGATGCATGACTCCATGACGTTGCGTTGTAGCAATTAATGCATCAAGCACTGTTTTGAAATGTCCCCAGTCCTCTACAACAGGGCCGCGATGAATCCATGCCATGGGTAGCGGAATACCACCTATACACCTACGCAAGACCAGACCAGCACCAATGACCCCTCTCTCTTGATACACCATGAAGTGATAGACAGAAGTGAATCCATAACAAGTTGCCATACGGATCCACGTACGGCTTTGCGTATAGTGAGCATGTCGGGCCGTAGCAACAAACCTATCGTATGCTATCTCCTCCTCCTGAGATAGCGACTTTTTAAAAATGATTTTCATCTGCTTTCATCCATCGTTGGAGAGAGCAAGGAGGCATATACTTGAGCATAAGCTGCGCACATTTTCTCTACAGAAGCATGCTCTACCACAAACTTTCGTGCCGCAGTACCCAAACGAGCGCGCTCTTGAGCAGGGATTGCCATCATACGCTTCATCATTTGTTGCAAATGATCGACTGTAGAAGAATCTGCTAAATAGCCTGTTTTTTCATGCTCTACAATTTCGGGGATTCCCCCTACCCGCGGAGCGACAACAGGTCTTCCAAGAGCCATGACTTCAAGCAAACTTAAACCAAGACCTTCTTCAGAAGAAGACGACAATCCTACATGAGCCTGGGCAATCGCTGGACGAACATCCTGCTGAAATCCCCAGAAGACTACCCGCTCCTGCAAGCCAAGAGCTGTTGCTTGACGATATAGCGATTCTTTCTCTGGGCCATCCCCTACAATGTGCAAGCGCGCGCGAGGTAAACCCGCAATCGCTCGCAGGGCGCGATCAATCTGTTTGCGAGGCTCTAGACGAGCGACCAATACAAAAGAGAAAGACTCTTCACTAGCTTCAGTCCAATCGGGGAGAGGCACGGAAAAAAAATGATCGGTATTGATCCCATTGTGGATCACATGCATCGGAATGCGAAGCCAAGAGGCCCGCTCGAGTGTTTTTTGCTGGACTGCATGGCTTACAGAGACAAGCGCATGACAATAAGCAAGAGCCCAACGGGAGAACACCCAACAGGAAAGGTCTTGATACACACGCATCGAATGATCGGTGCGGATCATTTTGAGCCCTAAGTGGCGAGCAGCTCGGGCTCCGAGAACATGAGAGCCGAACGTGTGAAGATGGAGAATCTGCGCCTTCTCACGACGACACACATCCACAAGAAAAGCCATATCTTCTTTTCCCCACGCACGTTGAAGAAAATGGATAGGGCTCTCTTTGAGAATTCTCCCCTCGTAGATGTTGTTCTCTGCTTGCCTAAAAAAAGCATTCAGTGCAGGATGAGATGAAAAAAGAACGAGAGTATGTTGAATTTCTTTGGAGTTCGAATGAGTCATCAAGTCCAACAACATTCTCTCGGCTCCCCCTACAGTCCCCGCTCCTACCACATGAACAACGCGCAAGCTCATCGTCCCCATTTACCACACTTACCTTGATCCGTCGATGCAATCAATCAAAAGCCCCCAGAAGAAAATCAGAGTCCTCTTTCTCAACGACACAGCCCGCAATGGCGGGCCCGGTCGAAGCCTCGCAACCCTCCTCGGACGATTAGATACCGATCGCATTGAACGACTCGTGCTCCTCCCGCGTGAAGGGGTAATCGCCGATCATCTGCGTACCCGTCAAGTCGCCGACCAACTCATTTTTCTCCCGCAGTTTGTAGAAAATCCAATAGAACCTTGGAATCGCTCCATCGAACGCAGCGATTTCGATGCCCTGTGGTTTCAAAAAGCATACCGATTCGCTGGAAACATGGTAAGAGGAGCACTTTCAATCCAAAAAATCGCTGCGCTTGCAGAAGAAAAGAGATGTCACCTTCTCTACTGCAATGGAACGAGCGCCAATTTCGCTGGAGCATTGGCTAGCCTTCTCGATGCACGCCTCCCCGTCCTCTGGCATGCTCGCTACACGTCGATAGCGAAACCGCTCGCCCCTCTTCATCGAGCACTTACAAGTACCTCTATCGTACGAAAGATCGTATGTGTTTCAAGGGCAACCGCTGACCTTTTCGATTTTTGTAGAGAAAAGGTACGCGTGGTCCACAACGCGATCGAGACCGATGAATTTATGGGGCCTTCCCCAGTTCTGCGCTTGCGATCAGGACTTCATCTATCCGCTGAAACCTGTATCTTCGGAAGCCACGGGCGGATCCTCCCCTCCAAAGGATATAAGGCAATGATCGAAGCAGCGCATCTCGCTCTCCAAAAGATGTCCCCAGAGGAACAAAATCGATGTCATTTTGTGATCCTGGGAGACACCCCTGACGACTTTCGCATCAATCATCTCGCAGAGTGCCAATCGCTCGCTCATGAACTCGGGATCGCTCACAAAGTGAGTTTTCTGGGCTTTCAATCGGATATCAGGCCTTTCATTGGCGACATCGATGTGGCAGTCGTCCCTAGCCTGTATCCCGATCCTTTTCCGCGCTCTGTGCTCGAATCGATGGCTCTCGCTAAACCAGTGATCGCTTTCAATTTGGGAGGCATCGTTGAGATGATCGAAAACGGGAAGAACGGAACGCTTCTTGACAGTTCTTCCCTTCCTACACAATCTCTCGCAGCAGCCTACCTCATGTACTTACGCAATCCTCTTCTCAGAAAGGAACAGGGTGAAGCAGGACGGAAAAAAGTGTTGGAACAGTTCGATGCAAAGACACACGCAGAGATCATTCAGCAAGAAATCTTCCAGATCCTCATGTCATGACTTCGCATTAATTTGAATTAACTGGAATAAAGAGAAGGCTTAAACCTTCTCTTTTTCTGGATCATCCGAAAGACCGAACTTCTCCCCCAACTTCTGCTTGATCAACTCACCAATGCTTCCAGCAACAGCTGGCTTCTCTTCGGAAGCTTTTTTAGCGCGAGCTACCTTTTCATTTTTGTTAGAAGCTGTCGTTGCTCCTGGATTGGATTCCGAGAAGGAGGACTGAACATCTACCTCATTCCATCGCATAGAGAGAGTCAAACGGCGTTCTTGGGTATCAATGTTAGCCACCTGCGCTTCAATCTTATCCCCTTTCTGATACGATTGAAGTCTATTCTCTCCTTCCGTAATCAACTCACTCGAAGGGATATGCGCTTCGATCCCGTCCCGGATCTTGACAAATAAACCATGGTCTAGCACAGCGATCACTCTGGCTGAAGCATGCTGCCCCGATGCGAACTCATTCAGCAACGCAGGCCATGGATCGTCAAACAGCTGGCGAACACCGAGTGAAACTTTCTTCTCATCGTGATTGATAGAGAGAATGATCGCTTCTACATCTTCCCCTTTTTGATAAAAATCAGCAGGGTTGTTAATCTTGAGTGTCCAAGAGATGTCAGTGCGATGGATCATCCCATCGACCCCTTCTTCAATCCCAACAAAGACGCCATAGTCAGTCAAGGAGCGGACTTTGCCGACAACTTTATCCCCTGGATGATACTTTTCGATAAATAAATTCCAGGGATCTGGTTCAAGTTGCTTAATACCGAGAGAGATGCGTTTGTTCTTCGCATCAACCTCGAGCACTTGGCACTCCACTTCCTGCCCGATCTCGAGCAGTTTGGAAGGATGCTTGACTTTCTTGGTCCAACTCATCTCACTGACGTGAATCAACCCCTCCACACCGGGCTCAAGTTCAACGAAAGCACCATAGTCGGCAATCGACATGATCTTTCCTTGCACCTTTTTCCCTGGCGGATAAGCCTCTTCAGCATGATTCCACGGATTCTCTTGAACCTGCTTGAGACCGAGGCTCACGCGCTCGTTCTCTGCATTGTAATTGAGAACGACAAGCGTCACCTCATCTCCGAGTTGAAAAAGCTCATTGGGGTGGTTCACACGGCCCCAAGACATATCCGTGATATGGAGCAAGCCATCCACACCTCCCAAATCGACGAATGCGCCATATTCAGTGATATTCTTGATCACCCCCTTGACGATCTTATCTTTCTCAAGAGCCCCAAGCGTCTTGGCTTTGACTTCATCTCGCTCTTTCTCAAGTAACGCGCGGCGAGAAAGGACAATATTACCCCTCTTTTTATTAAATTTGATCACGGTAAACTGATAGGTTTGACCGATCAATTTATCGAGGTTGCGAATCGGGCGGAGATCGACCTGACTCCCTGGAAGAAAGGCTTGGACTCCGCCTCGAATCATAACTGACAAGCCACCTTTCACACGTTTGTTAATTGTTCCATCGATCAGCTGATCGCGCTCACAAGCGCTTAAAATTTCATCCCAAACCTTCATCGCATCCGCTTTTTCTTTGGAAAGCGTGATGAGACCATCATCGTTTTCACGATTCTGAATGTAAACATCGACTTGATCGCCGGGCTTAACCGTTACCTGCCCTTGCGCATCGGTAAATTCGCTAACCTGGATCATCCCCTCGCTTTTGCCACCGATATCGATGACAACATGACCGTGGCGAAGAGCGATCACCGTACCTTTGACAATATCCCCTTCTTTCCCTAATCCCTCTTGACGAAGACTCGCTTCAAACAATTCGGCAAACGTTCCTCTCTCTCTCGAAGAGAGAGAAGGAATCTTCGCAGGGTCAAAATGCACGGATCGAGAACGGTTGGACGATAGGACAGTGGCCATGTTATTTACTAAAATCTCGGGTTATATAAATATGTACTTTTTCACTCATTGTTGCAGCAAATGCAAGAACAATGCAATATCGATCTACATATCCAAGCACATTTTGAAGTCCGCTACAAACAGGAAGAGATTCTCTCCATCCAAAAAAATGAATCATTCACAAGCCATACATAATCAGACAAAAAATTTTAGAGCGCTATGGGCGTTGGATGTGGTGGATGAAGCAAGCTAATGTTTCTTCTTGGGTGAGCTCAGACGTGTCGATCACCACCGCATCTTCAGCGACACAGAGAGGAGCACAAGCGCGCGCGGCATCCTTCTCATCTCTATCTTTCATTTGCTGGAGTACGGATTCGAATGTAGTTTGGATTCCTTGTTGGGTCAATTCAGCAAATCGACGGGCAGCGCGGACTTCTAGTTGCGCGGTAAGAAAAAATTTCCAAGCGGCTTGCGAGAAGACAATCGTCCCTATATCGCGCCCTTCAGCCACAGCAGGCTCTCTTGCACCTAATTGGCGCTGAAGATCTAAAAGGGACTCACGCACGTGCGGGTGGACAGAAATAAAACTGGCTCCCTTTCCTATTAAGGGTGTCCGGATCGCATCCGTAATCTCTCGATCATAAAGAAAAACACGAACTTTAATGCGCGGGTCCTGATCCTGCACCAGCTGCAATGCATCCTCCGCAACTATCTTGCGAGCCAGCTCACTGACCGCCACCGCATTGTCCCAAGCAAGTTCAACCTCACAAGCATAAAAGGCAATCGCTCGGTAAAGAGCACCTGTGTCCAGAAAAAGAAATCCCAGTTGAGATGCAAGACACCACGCCACTGTACTTTTTCCTGCACCTGCTGGTCCATCGATAGCTACTATCTTTTGTTTTTCCTGAGGCACAGCAGCCAAGGCAACATGTGCATTCATCTTCTCTTCCTTCCTTTGACAAACCGTTCAATTCTCTTCTAACCGCATATCCGCTCCAACTTGACAGAAGGTAGAGACAAATTCAGGAAAGCTAGTCAAAATGCACTCTGCCCCTTTAATAGAGCTCGGTTGATCCCCAAACAATGCGAGGACAGCTGCTGCCATCGCAATGCGATGATCTCCCTTACTTTCTATCATGCCACCCCCTCGTAAAAACCCCTCTTTCCCCTCGATCTCAAGCCCATCTCTCATCTCTTCACAAACAACTCCAAAAGAGCGAAGGACATAGGCCATATTCGCAAGGCGATCGCTTTCTTTAACCCGAAGCTCTTGCGCATTCCGAATCGAAGTAAAACCCTGCGCGCGCGCGGCGAGCACGCAAACAAGCGGAATTTCATCAAGGGAGCGAAGGACCATCTCTCCGTTGATGGAAGAGCCGCGTAGCGGTGCGCTGCGCACTTCGAGATGAGCGGTAGGTTCCCCACTCCGGAACTCACGAGGCTCGAGAGCAATAGGACCTTCCATCTCTTTCAACACATCGAGAATACCTGTTCGCGTTGGATTAACCCCCACATCATGTATTTGCACACAGGATCCGGAGACTAATTGAGCAGCACCTATCAAAAAAGCGATCGAAGACAGATCGCCGGGGAGGCACCATTCAAACGAAGGGATTTTCCGATCCCATCCTGTAGGCTCCAGTGTGACCAGTGTTCCTGAAACTCTAAGAGGAATCCCAAGCAATTGCATCATTCTTTCTGTGTGATCCCTTGACTGCATCGGCTCTTGGAGGACGGTATCCCCTGCTGCATACAGACCAGAGAGCAAAAGAGCGCTCTTGACCTGAGCACTTGGAATGGAGGCGCAATAATGAATCATCCGAAGACTCTCCCCTGACAACAAGGGAGAAATATAAAGCGGAGCGGTTACTTCTCCTGATCTGTTGTCAAGTGGAGTCCCTCGGAGCATCGCCCCTCGTTGGACCAAAGGGTCCACTATTCTCGCCATCGGACGACGGGAAAGAAATCGATCCCCTACCAGACATGACGAAAAGGATTGGGCACTTAAAATCCCCGCAAGCAAACGCATCGTAGTCCCTGAATTAAGACAGTCAAGAGGAGAATCTGGTGAACGCAAACCATCCAATCCAACCCCCCGAACCATGCAACCATCAGAAGTTCCTGTGCATCGAGAGATCGTTACCCCCATCTTCTGCAACGCCTTCAACGTTGCAAAAAGGTCTCGACTCAGGCGATCTTCATCGAGCGCCAGATTGCGGATAAGGCTTGTCCCCTCTCCTAACGCAGCAAACAACAAAGCGCGATGGGCGATGCTTTTGTCCACAGGGGGCACCAAAACCCCTGCAAGAGGCCGTACCGCAGGATGCACAATCAGGATGGCCATGATCTCATCAAGGAGTCCGCGTAAGAAGCATCTGAGTACTCGAAGAAAGCAAATCGAAAGGGACAGAGACATGAGCTAACATAGGAAACGACTGCAGTAAAAGCTGAATAACTGCCTCTTCCACCTTAAGCTTGAAGAGCACCTGCTGTTGATGGAGCTCTATTTTAACGATTTCCAATTTAGGGAAGTTCTTTCTCCCTGCCATTAAAGCGACCAAGTCTGTGATTTGACGGATTCCAGCCGCACCCTCACTGGCGGCCGCTTCACTCGGATAGAGCAACCTGCCTGCAACCTCCCAATATCCTTTCTCCGATCCGATATCCAGCCATGCTGCTTGAAGATGCTGAAGCCGCAACAAAGAGAGCCACGCTTCCTTGCCAGGTTGAAGAGACCAATTAGGTGTTTGAAGATCAAAAGCACTCCGCAGAAGGTGCTGTTCCCCAAGCTGTCCCATTTGTCCTCTCACCCCTTCCAACCACGGAGAGAATGTGCCACGGATCGATGGATAAGCTTGAGATAGAAGACGAACTCTCGTTTCTGTCCCTATCACAAGCATTGTTGAATTAAAGGGAAGCCATCCAACTCCATGAGAGTGGGTGTACAGAATTCGCTCTAAGCCTCTAAATAGGATCTGGGCAGCAGTGAATCCCCCCCGACGAGCGATCTCGTGCACATCATACGATTCAAAGTTTCCTTTAACAACAACCGCTACATCGAGCGGCTGAAAAGAATAAAAAGCTACAAAAAGTTGCTGGGTGTGTTGGAGGAAAGAGAACTTTCCATTCTTCTGCTCCCCATCCTCAAAAGTAGAAAAGAGAGGAACGAATCGATTGACAGAAGGGTCCAAACGAGCCAACAAAGATGGAGGAAGACGAATGGCAGCCAATGCGATTGCATTGGAATCGACCAGAAGAGAGAAGGGATCGCGAACGATCGATGCCTCAAGAGTTTCTGTAGAAGAAGATGGATGGGCCATTTTTAAATCTTTCCGAGTAGTACATGCTCCTATCAAAAGAAAAATGAAGCCAGGAACCCCTTGATAAAATATCTTTTTGTTCATGATAGGAAGCTCTAGCTAAGCAATCAGATGGTTGTGCTGGAAAGGGGAAGTGGCAAAAGGGGGGGGCACTAGTTCTCCTTCACTGCCTTTCAAAGGTTCACTTTTCAAAAACACCAATCAATTTATCCCTTCACGGAAGCAGAAGTGGATGATGATGTAGCAGGAGGAGTTGATGAATTCGATGGCAAGGACGCTTCCCCTGCTTTCTTCAAAGGCTGTTGGGTATCTTTAGCAGTAGATTCTCCCTTTTTCTCTGAAGTCGAAGCAGGTTTAGGGCTGCTGTACAAGTCTGCGTACCACCCTCCACCCTTAAGAATAAAATTTCCTCCACTGACCTGCCGCTTTGCAGAATTGGCATTGCACCGAGGGCAAGCGTGCAAGGGAGCTTCCGTGATTTTCTGGATCTCTTCCCAGGCATATTGGCACTGGCTGCAAGTATACTCATAAGTTGGCATAGAAGTATTACAGCAAGTAGGACTCAGCACTTTAAATGTCAAGAGCTGCTTGTACAATTTCTTGCTCTTTTTTCTTTGACTACAGCCGTGGTCGCTGATTTTTTATTGGAAACCAGGCAAAAGCAGTTCGATGTTCTTCTCGCCATCAAGAAAAAGAACTTCTGATACCCTGACTTAGAAATACAAAGGGCATTTCTCAGATAGATGTCCCTAATACAAGCATCCATTGAGTTCGATGGAAGATATTTCTCTCTTTATTTATCGATGAGTAACTTAGATGAAAATCAAAAAACTCGAGTTGGTCGGGTTCAAATCTTTTGTCGATCGTACCGTACTTCAATTTGATCATGACGTCATTGGAATCGTAGGACCCAATGGCTGTGGTAAATCCAATATTGTCGATGCCATTCGGTGGTGCATGGGGGAACAATCGGCTAAACATCTGCGCGGTCGCTGGATGGAAGATGTCATCTTCAATGGCTCAGAAAGTCGAAAACCTCACAGTGTTGCCGAAGTAACGTTGATCTTCGAAAACACAACTCAAAGTTCCGAGCTTCCTATTGAGTATCGTGAGTATCCCGAGATTGCAGTGACGCGTAGGCTCTACCGCACAGGAGAAAGCGAGTACTTTATCAATAAGACCATTGTGCGGCTGAGAGATATTACCGATTTATTCCTAGGTACAGGTGTCGGGACCAAGGCGTATGCGATTGTAGAGCAAGGAAAAATTGGATTCATTATCAGCGCGAAACCCGAAGATAGACGCATCCTGATAGAGGAAGCAGCCGGCATCACCAAATTCAAATCCAGGAAAAAGGAGGCCGAGCGAAAAATAGAGTTAACCGAGCAGAATCTTTTGCGCGTCGGCGATATCCTCTTCGAGATCACACGAAGCCTCGATACCCTACAACGACAAGCGAAAAAGGCGGAGCGCTACCGCGCTTATCGCGATGAGTTAGAAGATCTCCAGCTGTACGAAGCCTCCCACCGATATCTTGAGCTTGCAGGTTGGATAAAATACATCCGTTCAGAGGTAGAGCGCTACACGGAGAGAGCGGAACACTCCTCTTCTGAGGTCCAGAAACTAGAACTAGAACTAGAAGCTCATAAAACCAAAGTTCACGCAGGAGAAAAAACACTTGAATCAGCTCAAAAAGAGTTTTTTCTTTGTGAGACTAAAATTAGGGAAGAAGAAGCTACACTCACTCATGCACAAGAGCGATTAAAAGAATTAACTGATCAACAGCAACAAACAGTACAGGAACGCGAAGTGCTGCAAGAGACAGCTTGCAAGATTGCTGAAGAAAAAGAAGGTCTCATCCACGAACACAAACAACTGCTGCAGAAAGAAGAGGAACTTGCACAACAGCTCATTCAGGAAGAACGAAGCCTCCAAGAGGTATTTCAAGACCAAGAGCAAGTTCGAAAGCAACTCGAAAGAGTACAGCAATCGATGGCTCGTGTCCAAGCTATCAAAGCAGGAGCAGAAAGCAAGCTCAATGCGCTCGAGCTGTATCAAAAAGAGAATGCCCATCGGTTGGAACGCCTGCACTTAGAAAAAGCAAACCTCGTTAAGCTCCAAGAAGAAGAAGCAAAATATTTCGCATCGAGCACCGAATCCTTCGCTCAGCTCCAGAAAAAGAAAAGGGAAAGCCAAAAGGCACAGCAAGAAATACAAGTTCGAATGACAGATTGTAAACAGGCGCTCGCATCTGCTGAAAAAGAATTTGAACAGATCAAAACGAAGCTGACTCATCAGCAGGCACGTCTTCACACGCTTCTCGAAGTACAAGCGCGACTCGAAGGGATCGATGCAGGTGTCAAAGTCCTGATGACGAGCAAAAATCCTACCATTGTAGGGCTTGTTGCTGATCGGCTGGAAGCGCCTGCTAACTTGACGCAAGCACTCGCTGCTTTGTTGGGATCACGCTTGCAAGAGATACTCGTACGCGATCGACAGGCCGGCCTTCAATTGCTGCATGAACTCATTCGTATTCCTAGGGGACGCGCTACGCTTTTACCCATCATCCCCTTTTCGTCCCCCAAAGAACCGCTTCCTGATGACTTACTCCCCTATCGTCTTCTCGATCGCACCCACTTTGCAGTTGAAGATACCTCTTGGGTCGAAGCGCTCTTAGGAAATACGCTCCTCGCAGAAACCACCTCTCAAGCAGAAGAGTTTCAACAGCGTGCCCCTCATGCGACAGTTGTCACAGTAGAAGGATTCGTGTTTTATCCTGACGGAAGAATCGCAGGCGGTCACGACACAGCAGAAAGATTGCTCGAATCCAAACGAAAAATCAGAGAGCTTAAAGAAGAAGTGCAAGCGCTTGAACAGCTTGTTCGACGACGTAGAGAGGAACAACAAACAGCGCGTCAAAACCTCACTCAGATTGACAAGGAGTTTGAACAAATCAAAAAAGAAGCGCATCTCGATGAATTGAACGTTGTAGGAACAGAAAAAGACTTACACCGCATCCAATCTCAGATTACACGCAACACAGCCCATTTGGCCAGACTTGAAGAAGAGGAACTGAGTCTTGTTGCACGTCTCAAAGAAATTCATCAAGAACTTGAAGAAGTACAAATGAGCTCCGAAAAAGCAGTTGATGAACTGACAATCTTCATGGACCAAATCCAGCGTCAAGAAGCAAACATCGAGGTGTATCGAGAACGCATGAGCAGAAGACGCCGTTCAGTCACTGCAAAGAAAGTTGACTTGGCAAGTCTTAAAGAAAAGCTTCATGCTTGTAAACAAACTCAATTCCGCTTAGAGTTAAGTGTGCAAGAGACTGACGAGCGAAAGAAAAAGTTAGATGCCCAGCATAATCAGCTGCTAACTCTTTCACAAGAAGCACAAGCATACTGTTCCCAGCATCAAGAGCAGCGCGCTCAAGCTGTTGTACACGCCCAAGAAGCATCTCACACACTCTCTCAAGCACGCGCTGTGATAGAAGCTCTCCGTCTGGAACAAAAAACAATAGAAGAGCATTTCAAAAAAGCACAAGCCAAAGCTTATGAAATCAGTCACACGCTGATGCAGTACAAGATGGAATTGCGCGCGAAAGAGATAGAGATGATCTATCTCATAGATGGAGTCACTGAGAAATTCCGAGGACTGTCGCTCAAAGAAGTGATTGTTCAATATCACCTCAGGCAACCTCCTACTGAAGCGATCCATCAGCGCATTCAGAGCCTTATTCAACAGATTGAACGAATGGGGAGTATCAATCTAGAAGCGACGAAAGAGTACACCGAAGCGCAAGAGAGGTATCAATTCTACAAAACACAAAAGGATGATTTAGAACAGGCGCTCGCGGATCTCCACACCGCGATCCAACAGATGGATACGCAATCCAAGCGCCTTTTCGAAGAGACCTTTCGCGCTATCAACGAACAATTTAAGAACCTCTTCCCAACCATTTTTCAAGGGGGGAGCGCTTCGCTTCGGCTCACGGCTCCAGAAGATCCACTGGAGACGGGAATTGATATTTTAGCGCAACCACCTGGCAAAAAACTTTCGACGATTGAATTGATGTCTGGAGGGGAGAAAGCATTGACAGCTATTTCCCTCCTCCTCGCCATTTTTCAGATTAAGCCTTCCCCCTTCTGCATTTTAGACGAGGTGGATGCCCCTCTCGACGAAGAGAATGTGGCACGTTATCTTGAAGTTGTACGCGCCATGACGAATCATTCCCAGTTTATTCTTGTCACCCATAGCAAGCGCACAATGCAAATGGTGGACGTCCTCTATGGGGTTACCATGGCAGAACCCGGCGTATCCAAAATGGTGGGGGTTAAGATCCACGAGGATACGAAATCCAGCGGATGATTATGACAGAAATTGAACCATGAATTTGGATCAAGCGCCAGTCAAAGAGGACGCAGCTCCCCTCTCTCCACTCCTTGTCTTAAGGATAAAGCGCTTAGAAACAATCTGCAAGAAATGAGATCTGTTCTCGTCTGCTATTCAGGAGGAGTTGACAGCGCATTGGTACTCGCAATAGCGCATCAAGTCCTCAAAGATAAAGTGATAGGGGTCACTGCAATCAGTCCTAGTCTTGCCTCTTTTGAAAGAAAAGCAGCTATTGAAACAGCTCAAAAGATTGGCACACACCATGAGTTGATCTTCACTAAAGAAATCAATCAAGAAGATTATCGCAAGAATCATCCCGATCGCTGCTTTCACTGCAGGTCAGAGCTGCATCAGTTAACTAAGAAAAAATTGGGAGAATGGGGTCCCAATTACATTATCAACGGGACTTAACTCGACGATCTCCACGATAACCGCCCTGGCTTCAAAACTGCCCAAGAATAAGGAGTTCGAAGCCCACTTATCGAGGCCGAATTCTGTAAAACAGATATCCGCCTAGCTGCGCAAGCTATCGGGCTGTCTCTCTGGAATAAGCCTGCTGTCGCTTGCATCGCAAGCCGAATCCCTCACGGCACTTCTGTCACGGAAAAACGGCTAGCTCAGATCGGCGACTTCGAGCTCTCCTTACACCAACTCGGGGTTCTTCAAGTAAGAGTTCGGTGGCATCATTCCACCAACTCTTTTCAAGAAAAACCGATCGCCCGGATTGAGCTCGGTGCAGAGGAGATCAAACGAGCTGTTGATCTGCGAGAGGCAATTATTGAGGCAGGGAAACGCCACGGTTTCCATTTATATAGTCCTGGATCTAGAAGGATATCGTTCTTCTGGCCTCACACATCTCCCCTCCTCTTAATTCCCCCACACCTCTTCTGAGCTTTTCTAGAGTTTCTTCTCAAGCCCTCCCTAAGCACCCATCTTCTTCCAAAGAAGTCGGAAGAGCAGCAATAAAGGATCGCGCATCCTGAAGTCGATCCACTGGAGAAAAAGACATCGCTTGAGCAAGAAGACAGCGCCAAGCAGGCGGAACAGCACTTAAAATAGCCTTGCCATGACGGCCTTGCCAAAAAGTACTAGCCTGCTTTTCATCATTGAAGGAGCCAAAAAAAGAATGTAATGAAGGCACTCGCCCCGTCAGGCATTCATAGAGAACGACGCCTAAAGAAAACAGATCTGCGCGTAAGTCGACTCGGCTTCCAATAGCCTGCTCAGGGGCCATATAGCCTATTGTCCCTATCGGCGTATCAATGTTGGTGATCTGTTCCTCCTCCCCTTCCCTACGTGCGATCCCAAAATCGATAACTTTCAGGTCGATTGTTTGGTCATTGTGAGTTTCTTTCAGAAACAAATTGGAAGGCTTGAGATCGCGATGGATTACCCCCACTTCGTGAATCGCGGTCAAAGCGTCACAGGCTTGTCGAGCAATGGCAATGGTCTCCTCGGAGCTTAAGCACCCTTTGATGGACAGCCTTTCGCGGAGAGATTTCCCTGTGAGTAATTCCATGACGAGAAAGGAAACACCTTCAGGCAGAAGCCCGTGATCCAATATCTCAACGATATGAGGATGCTTACAGAGAACAAGGATTTCTGCTTCTCTTCGAAGCCGATTGACCGTAATCACATCATGAGACGAAGCTGTTCGCAGTAATTTGATCGCAACTGTGAGGTAGTCCGTCATCCGCACCGCTTTATAAATCACCCCACTGGCACCAACCGCAATCCGATTTTGAAGGAAATAATGGCCGATAAAACTGGTTTCTCCAAGTTCAGCAGGAACTCCCAGCGCGCGATTTTCGCAGAGCATCATGCTCCGTTCAAAAGCGCGAATCCGGATCGACTGAGCGCGATGTTGGGTCTGTTGCACGCGATAGTACTTCCACAGAAGACCACTCAACCCACCTAGGACAAGCCCTGCCCCAATGTACACAATTCCCAAAGGAGAGGGGAAACTCAAAGTCGCTGGGATGCAAGCCATGGTCACGCCGATCCCAGCCCCCAATTTACTCGCCGGTAGAGAGTAAGGTAAGGTCCACCGCACATCAAATTCATGGTAGACGTGTTCGCGTTCTTGGAGAGGAATCACGGGTTTACAACTCACAAACACGGCTCTTCCATATCCAAAGAGTGCTGGCACTGCTGATAAAAAAGCCAATCGATAGAAAGTAAGCAGTTGGTCCTGTTCAAGAGACAGATCATGTAAAATGTGCATTCGACCTTTCCATCGATTCGATTCCACCTCCACCGTTTCCCAATGTACTGTCCGTCCGTGCTCGCTTTCAAAGAGATCCAGTTGAGAAAACGCTTCTTCAGGAAGATGAGAGCGGCGTAATAACTGAGTCCATGCACCTAGTGTGTCAGCATCGATTAAATACTTCCACACCCGGGCGATCGCATGTCTAGAGGTCAGCTGGACAAAAAGAACAAGGGCTTCATGCAGTAAAGGGAGTGGAATAAAATAATTTTCGTTCGTGAAATCGTTTCGGATCATTCTGATCCCTTTAAGCCATCTCTCCGCAACCTCTGCACCCTTTTCCATTTCAAGATAGCGAAAAAGGGCTTTAAAAGCGACCGCTCTCGTTTGTCCAATTGCTGCACTGCGCCGTTCGAGAGAAGCCCACGCGGTCATCCTCAAGATTTCACCTCATCTACACAAATAAGTAGATAAGCCTGGCATATTGACCCTTGAAAAGAGAGCAAACAGGCATCATAAAAAGAATGATGAAAGAATAAAAAAAGCATGTTTTTCGCTTCTTTATGGAAAGAGTAAAAGGGAAGTACAGTATAACATTAAAATGGACTTTCCAGCATCGATGTCCATTCGCCCACATTATGCTTTTTCTCTTCCATCTAATTCAAGTGAAGTGGATTCTTATGGAAATTAAGCAACACCTGAAGCTCAGCCAACAATTGGTTATGACACCACAGTTACAGCAGGCTATCCGCTTGCTTCAGCTATCTCGCCTCGATCTGATCGATGAAATTAAAAAAGAGCTGGACGCCAACCCTATCCTCTCTGACGAAGAAACAGAATCTTACACCACTGATCTATATCATGTAGAGGGAAATGGTGTCTCGCTAGCAAGCATGGCAGAACGACTGGGTTCATCGAGCATTGAAAGACGGATTGAACACAAGCAAATTCAAGCAATTGACTGGGAACAACTTCTCGAGAATCAAACTCTCCAGAAAATACCAGAATACCGATCGAGGTTTGAGGACCCTCCCACTACTGAATTGCTCACCAACCCAGCGGATGCGCTAATCGACCACCTCCGCTTTCAATTGCAACTGAGCGATTTTATTGAAGAAGAACGTTATTTTGCCGAATTAGTCCTCGGCAATCTAGATGACGATGGATTCTTGGATTTAAAAGGGATCGAACGAGAAAATGGCGAGCGAACATCAGACTTAACCGTTGAAGACCTTGCGCAGGAGGCCGGACTGCATCCTGAAGATGCACATGAAGTGCTTGCCATCATGCAACGATGGGATCCTATAGGTTGTTGCACAAGCAGCTTAACAGAATACTTACAAGTGCAAGCAGAGGTGCTCGGATATGATGAAATTGAACAGGTCATTTTAAAAAAACATTTACATCACCTAGAGAAACATCATTATCAGGTCATTGCAAAAGATCTCAAGGTACCGATCGAAAGAATATACGAGGCTGTCAAAGAAATCCGAAAGCTTAACTTCCGCCCTGCACAAAATTTTACAAGGGAGGAACAAAAAAATATTACCTTGATTCCAGATGTCTATGTCATATCAGACGGAGGGAAGTGGATTGTTTTAGACAATGATCGAGGAATTCAGCGCCTTCATATCAACAATACCATGGTCAAGCAAATCCTCGATGATCCTCAACATCACCAGCAAGCACACACCAAAAATTTTATATGTGAAAAAGTGAGAAACGCTCAGTGGCTGATACGGTCTATCGAGCAACGAAGAAAAACTATCATCAAAGTCACCCAATGTATTGTAGAGAAGCAGCTCGATTTTTTTGAATATGGAATTGCTTATCTAAAGCCACTCGTATTAAGGGATATCGCTGAAGCAATTGGCATGCATGAATCTACTGTAAGTCGGGTGACTGCCAATAAGTATGTGCATACACCTCAAGGAATATTCGAACTGAGGTATTTCTTTAACTCTTCCATTCGTCGGACAGCCGAGGAAAATATCGCATCAGAAAGTGTCAAACAAGCAATCAAAAAAATGATAGAAGAAGAAGATAAATCAAATCCCTTGAGTGATCAGCAACTCGTCGAACTTCTTTCCAAACGTCAAGGGATACAAATTGCGCGAAGAACTATTGCAAAATATAGAGATATGTTAGGAATTTTAGCTTCAAGTCATAGAAAAAGGGTTTTTTAATTCCTATCTTATGCATAGATGACGAACATGATGAGAGCATGATCGATCGTACGAAACCAAGTGAAGTTGGGTGTAAAAATAAGGAGGCCAAAGTATGAACATTACGATTTCTTTTCGTCATATGCAGGCAACAGAAGCAATGAAAGTGCATGTCTTAGAAAAGGTTGGGAAACTCCAAAAGTTCTTTAGGCAGCCTCTCCAAGGTCAAGTGGTTATGAGCTGTCAAAATCATCGGTTGCACAGCGTTGAAATGGATTTGCAAGCAGGTTCAGTGCACTTCCATGCTCACGATACGACAGAAGATATGTACGCTACAGTCGACAAAGTCATTGACAAATTACATCGCCAAATTGGAGATGAAAAATCAGCCAACACCACGAAGAAAAAAGGTGGAGAAAGAATGGCTGAGCACTTTGAAATGGTCCCCCCTGCCTCGAAAACTTGATCCACCTCTTCTTATCCTAGTGTTCCACCCGTTGCTTAAATGTGTGCTATTCGTTCAACGAGTATCACCAATTGTAAAAGCATCCATGAGAAGAGGAATGTGGACAAAGCTATTCATTCAGTAAAAAACGTCGAATCTTCCTGGAACATGAATAAGGCATGATGGTTTAAAGAATGATCTCCGATAAATTAATAGCTTCCCCCCCAAAAGAAAGCAGAAGCCGAGGGGGGCCTATGCACTTCAGTAAGCTACTCTCCATCGAGCGCGTTGCAATCTGTCTCCCTTCTCCCCACACAAGTGCACCAGGATATCTACCCCTCTCTCTTACCAAACAAGAAGCGCTCGCTCTTCTCGCAGAAATGCTTGCAACCTCTACGGATTTATCAAAAGAAGAGATCTTACGGGTTTTGATGGAGAGAGAAGCGATCCAATCCACCGGGATCGGAGAAGAAGTAGCCATTCCTCACGCCGCCTTGACTGGAATTAAAGAACAATACGCTTCTCTCTTGATTGTGCCAGAGGGGGTAGAGTTTGCAGCTATCGACAGCAAAAAAGTAAAAATCCTTTTCGCTGTTATTGGAACCAAATATAATGCAGGGGAACACTTAAGGACGCTAGCACGTGTCTCCAGGCTTTTGCGAAATCGGTTCTTTCGTGAACAATTGATTGCAACACGTGATGCAGAAACCGCCCTTTGGCTGATTGCACGAAAGGAAGAATCTGAAGAAAAAAAGCACGTTAACCATGCACCTGAGTGAAGAATCTCGTCAATTTATCCCTGAGGTCTGCGTCGAAGCACTTGTGCGCTCACCACATTTAACGGTCTCCTTAGAACAAGTGGCCGGTGCAAAGGGAATAAGCAGGCTTCTTCGACATCCTCGTATTCAAAAATCAGGGCTTGCACTAACGGGTCATTTCTTTGGAGTGGTTCCTACACGCGTCCAGATTTTAGGAGAGACTGAGCTTTCCTATCTCCACGCGCTCGATCACACGCAACGTCAAACTGCAAGCCGTGGTTTTTTCTCTTTAAAATTGTCTTGTGTGATCATCACTCATAACCAAAAGCCTCTTGCCTCTCTTGTAGAAAACGCAGAAGAGACGAATACCCCTCTTTTCGTGTCTGATAGTCGCTCGAGCAGGACGATCAACAGCATTCACGAAGTACTCGATGAACTCCTAGCACCACGCAGTATGCTCCACGGTGTGTTGATGGATGTCTTCGGAATAGGACTTCTCATCCTCGGAAAGAGTGGAATTGGTAAGAGCGAATGTGCCCTGGAGTTAATTCTGAGAGGACATCGGCTAGTCGCGGATGACGTGGTACAGTGCGAATGGCATCCACCAGGCACTCTCTTCGGCTCTCCTTCCCACACACTGCGTCACCACATTGAAATCCGAGGGCTAGGCGTTCTTAATATTAAAGCTCTTTTTGGAGTTACAAGCATATGTAAACGCAAACGGATCGATCTTGTTGTGCGACTCGAAGAATGGAATGACCGTCAAGAATACGAGAGGATTGGGCTGGAGAAGAAGTGTTTCATGTTTCTCGGGACAAAGGTGCCAGAACTGACTGTGCCTGTAAGGCCTGGGCGAGATATGGGGTCGATCTTGGAGATGGCAGCTCGCAACGAGCTACTTCGACAAGCAGGCACAGATTCAGCACGTGATTTTTTTGCAAAAGTGAATTCGCATCTCGGGAACTACCCTATCGAATCAGAAGAAGAAGAAAATGTTAATTTTCTTCATTACCACTTTTCTAAGCAGGCTCAGACGTCTCCCCCTCCCTCCAAAAAAAAATCAAGGGAAAACAATGTGTTTTCGGTCACAACAGAGAGCGCCTCATGGATCCCCACCGCAGAACCATCCGTAGAAGGAGAGGATTCATGAATGAACATTCCGACCCATCAAAAGCTGCCGCATGTCGCACTAATGTGACCATCATTACAGGACTTTCCGGTGCAGGGAAAACAACAGCCCTTCACGCATTAGAAGACCGCGGTTTTTTCTGTGTGGACAATCTCCCAACCCCACTTATCCCAGAAACCGTACGGGTATGTGAAGGAGATGAGATTGCTCACTTAGCACTCGGGATCGATGCGAGAGTAGGTTCCTTTTTAACCTCGATAGAAAAAATTATTCATCTCTTAAAGAAAGAGGAAAAACGCGAGATCAGACTTCTCTTTCTCGATGCCTCAGATGAAGTATTATTGAGTCGATTTAAAGAGACACGGAGACCCCACCCTGTACGCATCCGACCAGCAAATTCAGAACGAACAGACTCATTCGCAATCATAGATAGCATTGCACTGGAACGTGAACGGCTCGCTCCTCTCCGAGCCTATGCGACACAGGTGATCGATACAACTCATTTTTCGCCTTACGATCTGCGGAATTTGATCATTACCCATCAATCCTCAGAAGACGCTGCGCGGATGATTATCCGTCTTTTATCTTTTGGCTTCAAATATGGTATTCCCGTCGACGCTGATTTCCTGTTAGACGTGCGGTTCCTTAAGAATCCATACTTTGTTTCATACCTTAAAGCATCTAGTGGAGAAGATCAAGAATGCTCTAATTTCATCCTCACGCTTCCACAGACTGCTCAATTTCTTAATCATTTAAAAGAATTATTGCATTTCCTTATGCCTTGCTACGAACAAGAAGGGAGAAGCCACTTCACCATGGCAATCGGCTGTACAGGAGGCCGCCATCGATCGGTGGCTTTGGTGAATGCACTCGCTTCTTTCATTCGGGATCAACTCAAGATGTTCGTTGCTACTTTTCATCGAGATCTCCATCGTCCTAATTTGGTACGTCCTCGAACTCAGGATCAAAGCAACAAAATCCAACCATGAGTGAGCATGCTTCTCATCGATTTACGATCATCAATCAACTGGGGCTTCATGCCCGTGCAGCAACTAAACTTGTCCAACTAGCAGCACGTTATCCCTGTGAGGTTTTTCTTTTTAACGGAACCTATAGTGCTAACGCAAAAAGCGTCATGGGAGTGCTCCTGCTCTGCGGCGCAAAGGGCACAGTGATTGAGGTACAGGCGAAGGGGGAACAGGCCGCTGAATGTGTACAAGCGATTGGAGAAATGATAGCCAATCGATTCGGAGAAGCGCGATAGCCTGAAAATTACTTGTTCACCTTCTCTTTTTCTTTACATCAAAGTTTATTTTCCACAAACTAGAGGCTCTTGATCGTGTCTACCTCAGTTGTGATCCAAGGCAGTGCTGCCTCTCCTGGTATAGCAATAGGATCTGCTTTTGTTCTTCCAGAACAACCATCTTTCTACCATCAAGGTCGTATTTCGCCTGAACAGATCTCTCTAGAACTTGAAAAGTTTAGAAAAGCGGTTCAACGATCAGAAACAAATCTGAATCATACAATCGCACGCACTCTTAAATTAAATGGAAACCAGAAGCAATTAGCCATTTTAGAGACGCACCTTTTAATGCTCCAAGATCCATTTTTGCATCAACAGGTAGAATACCAAATTGAACAACAGGGGATGACGGCAGAATGCGCAGTCACCACAGCCACAAAGCAAATTATTGAGCTCTTTCAGGACCGCACTTCTCTTGATCCACAACAAACATATATTATGGAACGGAGGAATGATATTACATCGATCACGCGGCTCATTTTACAGGAACTGAAGGGATGCTCTTCCTTCCATAACTCATCCGTACATCAGCCAGTCATCCTTGTGGCACGTGATCTTTCTCCTGCAGAGATTGTGAGTATCGATTTAAAATACATTCTCGGCATCATCACAGAAACAGGAACGTCCACAAGCCATACTTCCATCTTAGCTCGCTCGTTCAAGATCCCAACCATTGTAGGGGTTTCTGATGCACTCCATTCCATCCATACAGGAGTAAACCTGATCGTAGATGGATTCGATGGAAAAGTGACGATCCACCCCACCCTTTTCGCCCTCCAAAAAGCCATCACGCTAACGCTTCAAAAGATGATGGAACAGGCTGAAAAAAAAGAAATGCTGCGTCCTCATTCATCTCATATCAACTCTTCTCAGGGTGGACTCACCCAATGTCAAACCCCAATCTGCCTTAAAGCAAACGTAGGGTTTCCAAGCGAAGCTACTCTTGCTCTTGAATGTGGAGCGGAAGGGATCGGTTTGTACCGTACCGAATTTGTCTACCTAAGGCAAACGAGTGAACCAGATGAGGAAGAGCAATACCGCGTCTATAAGTCGGTTGTGGATATTGTTTCACCTCATCCTGTTACATTTCGCACATTTGATATTGGAGGGGATAAATGGGTTGGATTTCTCCCCCTCCATCTAGAAAAAAATCCCGCCTTAGGTCTACGCGCGATTCGGCTAGCGCTCCATCATCCCCAACTGTTTCTCAATCAACTGCGCGCGATTGTACGTGCGAGCGCTCACGGAGAAGTCCGAATCCTTCTCCCTTTCATCACTCATCTTCAGGAACTGCATCAAGCGCGTCAATTGATCCAGCGCGCGCAAGAAGAAATACAAGCACAAGGAATCCCCTGCGCACCCCGCATCCCCATAGGAATGATGATAGAAGTCCCTTCTGCTGTCATGATGGCGGATGTATTTGCTCGAGAAACCGATTTTTTTAGCCTAGGAACAAACGATCTCGTGCAATATGCCCTCGCTTCTGATCGAAATCACCAAGGGACTGCATCTTCTTTTCATCCAGCCATCATCCGCATGATCAAAATGGTTGTGCAAGCCTCTGCTCCCCATCAATCCTCGCTTTCTCTCTGCGGGTCTATGGCATCCAATCCATTCGGAATGGCTCTGCTGATAGGCTTAGGGCTGCGGGAATTCTCAATTGAAGCGAAGGCAATTCCAAATATGAAAGAGGCACTGCACCACATAACCATCTCAGAATGTGAAGAAAGCGCACGTGTGATCTTATCGTGTGAAACAGAAGCTCAAATCAAACGTATATTGACCGACCGCTTCGGCTCACGATTTATCAACCTCTTTGTAGAAGACCCTTTCTTCCCTTTCACAACTGATCCGAAAACGCTTTAACTAGGTTCTGCTCTCACGTAATTCTTATTTACCTTTCCCCACTTGATGGAGAGCTTGGATCAGGGTATCCGCTTTTTTGATCAGTCCCTCCCGCGCTTGTAGCACAGTCCCCCCACTGGTCCCATTTCCACACAGCTCTTCCAGAATATTATTAACTTGAGCACTAATCTGCGCTATCGTCCCTCGACCCCCAGCAGCACAGACACGCTCTACGCTTTTGGGATCAACATGCAGAGCAGAAGAGTGGTTCGTGATATCCCCCTTTTTATAACGAGCAATGTTAGTTTTAATCCCCTTGTCGTTGAGAAAAGAGAACTGATCTGGCAAAGCTGTACGAGGTCCAATCGCAAGAGGGGCAGCCAGCGGAGCTAGTACAGCGGAAGGATTCCCTTGGGGATCTTTTCCCAGAAGGGCAATCTGTGCGATCGTTAACAAGTCCGAGGGAGTAGCGTCAGCTTTTCCATCGAGCGCCTTCGACAGGTTTTGCATTATCTCAGACATTACTGTCTTGCGCTTATTAAATCCCTGAACCCCTGTTACCAATTCAACCAACTGTATCATCGTGTCACGAGAGAAAGCAATAAATCGGCGTCCTACAAGGACACCCCCTTCAAAATCAATGGGAGCAGCTGCGAGAACTTTAATGAGATCAGGAGGTATTCGATTTTCTTTAACGAGGACATCACGTACCTTCTCCATCTGATCCGCAAGCATTTGCATTTCATCTTTCGCTCGCCCAAGAGCCTCTGCTAATCCTATCGCATCTGCCTGGCTCTGATGCATAGCAAAGCCTCGCTCGAGAGCCCTACCGCTCACATAAGCAACTATTGCAACCAACAAGGCCACTACGAGACCAATCGTAAACCCTCGCTTCCGAGCCCCTTTCTTGGCTATCTCGATCGTCTTGTCATCGAGCTGAATCCGATGGTAAATCGGATCCATCGGATCTACTGGAGGAAAAAATCCAGGCTCTTGAATCGAAGGCAATCCACGCCCACCTTTTGTCTGATGGTTCTGTTCATCTCCCAAGGGAGCTTTTGTAACTCCTTTTGGGGGCCGTTGCGCATACCGCGCACCAGCTTCCGCTATGCGTTCTTTTCCTCGAGGAAAAGCAGACTGCTCTTTGGT
Source organism: Pajaroellobacter abortibovis (assembly GCF_001931505.1). NCBI lineage: Bacteria > Pseudomonadati > Myxococcota > Polyangiales > Polyangiaceae > Pajaroellobacter > Pajaroellobacter abortibovis. Next base: position 1,036,616 of record NZ_CP016908.1, read on the forward strand.
CGACAAAGAGGAGGTCCGAGGGAGAGGACCTGGTGTGGGGGATGGAGGAAGAGGAGGAAACGTACGTGAACCTGCACGCAATGGGGGGTTATTTACCTTCTTCTCTTGTTGTTGTCTGGAAGGTAAATTGACTTTCGATTTTTTCTCGTCGGTCATATTTTTCGGCTTTCTCTCCATTTAAAGTAAGATAGATTCAATCAAGATTACGATTTAATTTCTGATGATGTGAATCGAAAAAGCTGATCCTTTGATAGAACATACTCCCGATGGATTACACTCGCCACACACAAATCAGACCAAACATTTAAAGTAGTTTCGACCATATCTATTAGATTATAAAAGGGAAGAATAATTCCTAGCAAATGAATAGGGATATTCATACTAGATAATAGACTGGCACCCAAAAAAAAACACCCCATTGGAACTCCTGCATTTCCTATCGCAGCAACTGTTGCAACCACAATCCAAGTAGCCATGGTAGAAAACGTAATGGGGATTCCTTGATTCTGCATTAGGTAGATCACAGTTGTAAAAATAAAAGCAGCACATCCATTCATATTGATGGTCGTACATAAGGGCAAAACTAATCGAGTGACCTGGGGATGCATGCACAATTTGGCCTCCGCTGTGTCAATGGTGATTGGGAGAGTGCCCATAGAAGACTTGGAGAAAAAAGCGATAGAGAGGGCAGGCATCATGTCTCTCATCATCGCAAATGGCTGCATGCGATGCATTTTCAGCCATAAGGGTAGTATCACCAATCCTTGGGTCAGATTAGCCAGCAGAATCACAGCTAAATAAGCACCAATGCTACCGATATTAATCTCCCCTTTGATCTGGACCAAAGTGGTGGTTACGAATCCATAAAGCCCCAGCGGAAGGACGGTAACTACCCAACCGGTCATGACCAAAAACAGCCCGTGCAACCCTTTAAAAAAGTGGCGCATAACCTCCCGCACTTCGCGATCGGGAATGGAGCGGATCGCAATCGCAATGCAGATCCCGACCAAAAGCACCCCCATGACTTGATGCTCCAGAAATGGAGTGAAGATATTGCTTGGGATCAGATCGGATACATATTGCCAGTAACGGATAGATTCAGCTGCCTGTAGCTGTGCTGGAAGCAACTGTACTGTCTCGTGTATATTTGGAGGTTGGATCAATCTATAAAAACAGCAACTGACAACAGCCGCCATCACCGTCGTGGTCACAGTGTAGAACAGCGTTCTGCGACCGATGCTTTTAAAATAGGGCTCTTCATGAGGAATAGAGAGCGTAACAATCATCGAAAGCGCGAGGATCGGAGTACTTAAGCACCGGAATAATTTGATAAAAACCTCAGATAAAAAGGAGGCAAACGTATGCAGAAACGTAACAGGAGACAATCCACTGATAATTCCGAAAAGGATCATTAACAGATATCCTACCAGCGGATGATACAATTGCCTCTTTCCAGAGAGATTGAGAGGAGTTGAATTGGGTGGAGGGGAAGATTCTATCATTTCATTTAATGTTTTTCTAAGAGTGGATACCGATGGATACTCCAGTTTCTATTCTATGCATTGATCATTACGACTCTTTCACTTTTAACATAGTACAATTGTTTTCAGAAGCACTCGCACACGTCGAAGTCATTGCGAATGATGCGATCACCATAGAAGAAATCCAAGCGCGCCATCCCGATGGGCTGCTCCTCTCCCCAGGTCCAGGAACTCCAGAAGAAGCCAGAACCACTCTCGAGGTCATCTCCAAATTTGCAGGATCCATCCCTATACTCGGTGTCTGTTTTGGACATCAAGCGATCGGACACGTGTTCGGCGCTCAAATAGTCCAAGCAAATCGTCCTATGCACGGGAAAACTTCACCGGTTATTCACGATGGTCAGACCATTTTTCAATCGATCTCCTCCCCCTTCGAAGCAATGCGTTACCATTCCCTCATCGTATCCCGTTCCTTGCTACCCGCTTGCCTGGAGGTCAGCGCATGGACTCAAGAAGGGGAAATCATGGGGCTCCGGCATCGCACATGGAACCTAGAGGGGGTTCAATTTCACCCGGAAAGCATCTTAACCCAAGAAGGGGGAACGTTAATGCAGAATTGGATTCGACACCTTTCTTCAACTTCATCTAGAATCGCTTCATAAAGAATAGTATGGAGTCAGTAAGTTGAGTCTTTATCAATGGATTGATGTGTATCTGGATCACTTGCGTGTCGAGCGTGCGTTAAGCTCGAATACGCTTGAGGCCTATGCCAGAGATCTTAATAAACTCGCTTCCCATTTTCCAGAGAACACAGAACCTCACCAACTGACCGTTGAAGCGCTCGCAGATTCACTCTGCGCGCCTGCATGTCGCGCTTTGGGTACCCGATCAGCAGCGCGCCATCTCTCAGCTATCCGTGGATTGTTTCGATTTCTGGTCCGAGAAAAAGCGATTCCCCAAGACCCCACCCAGCTGTTGGGTCGCCCCACTATCAAACGGAAGCTACCTCACGTTCTATCGCAAAACGAGGTTATGAGACTCTTGGCTTCACCCAACCTCACAACTGATCGAGGACAGCGCGATGCAGCCATGATCCAATTAATGTATGCGTCAGGGCTTCGAGTTAGTGAGTTATGCGCCCTTCGTGTGAGCGATTTGGATCTGCAGTCTGGGGTCGTTCTCTTGAGTGGGAAAGGGGGAAAAAAGCGCTTGATCCCGATTGGAGAAGTCGCCCTTCAACATATCAATATTTATTTAGAACAGATCCGTCCTCGATATGCTAAGCCAAATGAAACTGTCCTTTTTCTATCCCCCCGTGGTAGAGCATGGACACGACAGGGATTTTGGAAGCTTGTCCGTCGGTACGCGCGCGCAGCAGGGATTCAATCCCCTCTCTCCCCGCATCAACTGCGCCACTCTTTTGCAACTCATCTCTTGCGAGGAGGGGCCGATTTACGCTCTGTTCAGACAATGTTGGGGCACGCAGACTTAGGAACCACAGAAATTTATACTCACATTGCTTCGGATCATCTGCAAATAGTCTATAAACGAGCACATCCACGCGCTTAAAAAAGCTTGACACCGATCAAGAAATATCGTCATTCTGAATGCATCAATACAAAATTCAACTTAGGAGTCGAGGAATCTAAGGATATGGCCAAAAGCGATATTACAGGGAAAAGAAGGATGCGCGCGCATCACGTGTCTCACTCCAACATCAAAACCAAATGCTGGAAGCATGTGAACGTTCACCAAAAGAGAATTTGGGTCCCTGAACTGAATCGGTTTGTGCGGCTTTATCTGACCACCCGCGATCTGCGCACGATCGATCGAATCGGTGCGCTTGCCTATGCCAAAAAATTTGGTGCCTGCCTCTCCAGTTATTAATGAGGGCCTCTAAAAAAAGATATCTAGAAAGGATTGAGTTATTTCCTACAAGAATTCAATCTCCTCTTGATTTCCTAAAAAGGAAGAGACTTTTTACCTTCCCTTCGAGAAGCTCTCCCTGTGAGAGGTCGATGCTCGCGCAAGCGCTTTGATATATTCTTCCTTATAAAGAATATCGTATATTTTTTCGGTCATGAGAATCTATTTTTAGTGAAGTGATTATAAAAATTGGGAGAAAGAAAAATTGGATTGCTTTTAATTCTATTTAAAATCATTTCATAAGTAGCGCTTCGAATAAGCTTAATCCAATGTGCTTCTCCCGGAGAGACGGATAGTTCCACTCCCTCTGGTATAGCAAGCATATCGGTACATCAATTGGTTCTCCTCTTTGTATTCCAAGCCCTACGATACCGATCAAGAACAAGCTCAAAATAGATATTTTCACTGTTGTTTTTTGTCCAATGGTCATGTTCTCTTTTCCTCAAATGACTTGCGTATTGAACAACTACAACGTCCACAATCTATCTCTCGATGCGCTTGCCTCCTCCTATTGATTCAATATTATGAGATGAGTTTTTAACAAGTGGGAGAGGACTAAAGACATAAAAATCATTTTGATAAACTGCATAGCGAATTCAAATCTTTTTTTTCTAACATACTTTGAAACTCTAAACGATAGGATCCGATTTGAGATTCCATATTCTCACTTCTTATTTGAATAGCAATTTTTTTGAGATTTTCAATTATATTTAGATAATATTTGCTTTTCATTTAGCTTGACCGATTCCAGGGATCCGTCAATTGTCAGCCGTTGTAATGTACGACTCAAATAAGTATCTAGCCGTGTTAAAATATCGAGAGCGGACAATAATCTAATTCTTCGGTAGCTCCCAAATACATATCTCTAATTTTCAGCTCATCCATTTCGATTTCCCTCCCACTGCTGTATCCATCTAGCTCTAGCAAAAAAAGAAACTCGACCTGGTATCAAACCACCCCCCACCATTCAAATAGGTTTAAGTCGCCCCCAGAAAAAAAAGAAACCCTAACCGCAAACCTTTACTTTTAACTAGATCACTTAAAGATCAATGTTTTGATTAGAGTGGTTTAAACAGCCAGATTTTTCCCTTTTAAAAATACAAATGAAACCCTTTCGTTTCTCCTCGTAAACAAGCAATGGCAAGAAATTTCCCTCTCGTTCGCTCATGCCCTTCTCGAAGAACCCCTCCAACAGTATCTGATGGTCTCAAACTGGCTGCTGTGCCCCCTATTTGTTCCAGAAGAGGCTGCGCTTTCGCGATCTCCTCTGGAGTCCCCTCCACTCCCACAACCAGGTCCACCAGTCCGTCCGTTTCCCTTAGAAAAATAGGGGCCTCGGCCGAGCGCGGGGTTCCTGGTTTTGCCCGAGGCCAACCACGCAAAACAGGAGCGGCAAGGGGAGGAGCGATCAGATCAAAATCAAGCATAGGGATTCCCTCCTCCACCTCTTCATAGCAAGCCACAGCAGTAAGCCCCCATCTATCCGCAACCCCCACGATCTGGATTCGCCGAAGTCCTGCAAACGAAGGGAAAGCAGGGGCAGGGAGATATTCCTCACCGCTCCAAGGCAATGGAAACAATGTAGAGCCTTTTGTTTTCTTTTCGAATCCTCGAAGGATCAGAGGCCGCACCTGTTCCATATCTTCGCGGGTAATCAATCCACCTGCGATTTTTCCGAAAGCATCCACAAAAGCACTCGCAATTCCGGCTTCTGAAAATACAAGAGGGCCTCGATGTACGATTTGCTGAAGAAGTGAAATACGTTGACGGGAAAGAAAACGAGTCTCCTTCAAAGCGAGAGAAAGCGCTGCACTCCACGAAAGCGTTCCACCGATTGCAAGTGCAGCGGCCAGCGCACCTGGAAAACAGGGAACCCCCACATACGCAGCTTTTGGGATCGAATCGGCCGGTTGAAATCCACGGGGACGGCGCGTGCCGAGGCCAGGTTGGCGAACACGTCCGTCCACCGCCTGGACTCCAAGACCGACTCCACCCATCAAAATCTGGACAGGACCTAGCAGGACACTCGGCGAATGCGCACATGCTGAAAAAAGACCTGCTACCAAGGCATCGATTGCATTTCCTCGGCGCAAAACATCCGTAGCTACTGCCTGTACGATTTCTTGCGAAGCCATAACCATCCCGAAGGGATTTATCTTTTTCACTCTTCTTCCATCCCTTTCCCAAAAAATAGAAAATCAGGAGGCGCTTTAATCCCCATCACAAATTCATGGGAACACTTATTCTGAACAATACGCCTGATCTCTTTCGCTTCTCGAGAAGCCCCCCTCGTCTCGATGATCAGGTAAGCAGCCTGACGCTCTCCAATCGCTTCAACCACTCTCTCGAGAGCGCTGGGCCCGAAGGAACGCGTCTCCCCTAAACCGCGAAGGCGACCATAGAACATGCGCCCCTCCGGAACCAGATCACGGGCTGGATCGACAACAACGAACACCCCCCACTTCTTCGCCACTGAGATCGCTTCTTCCAATTCCCATACTCCTGTAGGTTCCCATGCGAGACAAATAATTGTGCGAGATAGACGTTCAAAAACGGAGGCTAACCGATCGCGCCACAGAGGAGCAGGTGTGATATCGGAAGGGGTTTTAAGCAAAAAACACTTAGCCTGAAGCGCCTCGACAGCCACCTGCACAGAAGCCAGCTCATGTTCCAGCGCTCCGCCAGGCCTCAATTGAGACAGATATTTCCCTCCTACTACACAGAAATCGAAGGACGTAGGAACTTTTTTACGCCATTGCCGAAGCGCTTTGATGCCTGGCTCCATCCGAAAGTCTCCTTCTTGACTTCCCTTTGAAGGAAGAGAAGAAACAGACACTTCCAGAAAATCAAAATGCTTTGCATAAGACTCAAGGCTTCCCCGAAGTGCCTGAGCCCCTATACGAAATCGAGTACTCATGACCATCTCCTGTTTCTTGTGATGCGCTTATCCTCATTCCTGTCAGCCTTATACACGCAGAATATCCCTCTCTTTTCGACATAAAAGCAGATCAAGCCACGCATTTGATAATTTTTCCTGCATCGAGTTCAAGAGCAAACGCTGCTCTAAATGGGCAAAGTCAACTCGATCCAATTCCTGGTCCTGGTTGAAACAGGAAAACACAAACAGTTCTTTTCCGGTGTGAGGATCGCGATGCTTCTGCACACACTGAGCACATATCTCCTTCATCATGCATTGCATAGGTGAATTAATGCTCCCAATAGCACGATGCTTTGGATCTAGGAAAGGGGCCAACACACCGTGGCGAGCTTGCTGAATGGCTTGCATCATCCGGTCTGATCCGATCGCAATCATACGATGGACTTCTGCAATTGGGATGGTTGCAGAAAGCCCTTCCCCCTTTGCGTAGGCGAGCATCGCTTCTACAAGATTCCCCCGAAAATGATGATCTTGAGGGCGCCGTGGACGGATCTCAACTCCCCCTTCCGTAGCCCAAATAACCTGATCTGTAGAACGCTCTATCTCGTCCTGTTTAAAGACAGCCTCCCCTTTTTTATAACCCGCAAAGTAGAGCACTCGCCCCCCTGCCTCTTTAAAGGCACGTGCAATTGAGAAAAGAACAGCATTCCCAAGCCCCCCTCCGCAGAGGAGAACAGTCTCCCGTATCCCGACTTCAGTCGGACAGCCCGTCGGTCCCATCAGGAGCACCCGTTCGCCTGGCATGAGTGTAGCACACAAACGTGAACTCCCTCCTATCTCCAGAACAATCGTCCCAATCAACCCCTGAGATGGGTCCGTCCAAGCACCCGTCAATGCAAGACCTTCCATGATCAGTTGCGTGTCCTGAATCCAAGGAGCACAGGATTCATAGTTTTGGAGGCGATAGAACTGCCCTGGTTGAAAACGACGAGCCGCTGCCGGGGCTTTGATCGTAATCTCGATAATGGAATCAGACAAGCGACGGACATCCACCACTTTAGCAATCCATTCCTCATCCAATTTAGAAAAAAATTGGAAAAGCGCCGTATCTCGTTCTCGTTGAACCCCTGGAGCGAGCGTTTGTTCAGAAGGGAAAAGAGCAGCCAGGTGGGAATAACCCCGTTTTGCACTGGCCATTGCTTTCACGACGCTACCAGCATAAACAGGGTGGGCATCTCCATAAAAAGAAACCGTTCTTCCATCTTGAGAATAGTTTGTAAAAAAACCTTCCTCCGCCTCTTCACCAAAAACAGGAATGAGGTTCACCCGCCCATCGCGTTCCAGATCAGCGCGGTGTGGCTGAAAATAACGAGAACGGGAATCTAATTGAAAATTGCCCTGGTGCTCTTTTTCATAAGAGATATTGGGGCTTGTTCCTGCTGCAATCCAAACGGAACGAGCTTCCAAATCGATCACGCGATTTTCGGGATCTGTAAATCGAACACCCCGAACATGCCCCTGCTCATCGAGCAATGCCTCACGAGGAGTCAAGTTCTCAGCATACTGAATCCCTTCCTCTAACCCTTTGGTTACTTCTTCATGACTCAGACGATAGGCGGGAGATTCCTGCAACGTCCTGCGATACACCAAGGTCACTCCCCCCCATCGTTCAATCAATGCGTGAATACAGGGATCGCGGCCTTCCACCGAAGCTTGATTGCGCTCTTCAGCCAATTCTCTCGCATGGGCCAGGTGATGCTCAAGAGTCCTCCATTCCTCATCCTGAAACATTGCTCGCACAGCGGATGTTCCATGGGCACGGACCAGTTCCTGATATCGCTTTGCTTCTTTCTCAATTTGCGTAATATAATAAGCACCGAGTTCTGTCGCCGTATCGATAGCGGTCAACCCGCCCCCGATGACAAGCGCAGGCAAACTCACTTGCAAGTTAGCCAGGGAATTTTTTTTATAGGCCCCCGTCAATTGCAGCGTCATCAGGAAGTCGCTGGCTGCTCGAATTCCTCGAGCGAGGTCATTCTTCATTCCGACAAAGGTAGGTCCCCCCGCCCCTACAGCAAGCGCTACGTGATCGAAGCCATAGGCCCAAGCATCCTCCAAAGTCAATGTACCACCAAACCGAATACCACCGTACATCCTCAAATACTTCTGTCTGGCCAGAGTCAGGTATAAGACAAGGAGAAAATTCTTATCCCATCGATTGGTAATCCCGTATTCACTAACTCCCCCAAATCCGCGGAGAACGCGATCTTCCAACGCTTCATAGAGAGAGGAAATATCCCGTATCGGAGTAGGAGGAATCTCTGGAGTCCCTACCCAGGAAGAGGGCAATGGCTCCAACTTAACGCCATCCACAGCAACCACGCCAAACCCCTCGCTTGCCAAATGGTAGGCCAGGGTGTATCCAGCCGGTCCCAATCCAATGACCAAGATTTTCTTGCCGCGATACGGACGGAGGTACGGACGGGTTCGATGTAAAGGGTTCCATCGAGTCAGTAGGCCGTAGATCTCAAACCCCCATGGAAGCTGCAAGACTTCCTTGAGCACATAGGTTTCGACCTGAGGAATGTTCACTGGCTCTTGTTTCTGAAATATACAGGATTTCATACAATCATTGCAAATACGATGACCCGTACCCGGACACAGAGGATTGTCCAAACAGATAAGGACAAGCGCGGCCAGAGGATCCCCTTGCTTATATAGAAGCTGCATTTCACTAATTTTTTCATCCAGCGGACATCCACCAAGAGAAACCCCCAAGGGATTTTTTTTAGTTTTTTTCGTTTTTGGGTCAACAAGCCCTTTGGAGCAGGAATCCTTCTCGCGCGTATGACACAACAGACAGTAGTCGAGTTCTCTTCCGATCTGGCGCTGAGTCATAGGAACGTCATTCAATTGAAATCCTTCCCGATAACGACGTTTCGCCGGAGGGCCAACAAAAAACCAGGGATAAGAGGGTTTCGATCGATGGATCTTGACCAGTCGTTCCATATGAACAGGGCGAAGAGCCATCAGAGAAGGCCATTGAGCAATCGGATCGAGTGGATCAGAAAGCCGGTGCGCAAGCCAGCACTCCACCGCATCAACAACCGCTGTTAGCCACTCTGCCGCTTTCTCCTCTGAATTATTTACAGCAAGCAATTCCTGAAACCAGGGAAAGGCGTCCCCCTCCCGCCGCAATGCATGGAACAGTGCCTTCATGGCAGCTAAAAGTTCTGGAGTCCACTCAGCCCCACCAGCCTTAGCGACCTTGCGCGCAACCCCTTCGATTTTAAGTAGTGCCAGGACAGCACGGGCTACTGCAGTCTCTTCATCCTGCATAATAGCAGTGCCCTCCTTTGCGGAAACCACTGCAAGCGCCAGACGAGCAATCTGGGCAGCCTCTCCGAGATGTCCACCACGTGTTGACCAAGCTTGCCCTGCCTGTGGTTTAAGAAGCCGTTTTTTTACAAATGCTTGACTGAACTGCCAGATCGGATTGTCTGCAATAATACAAGTACGCAATGCATCGACTTCTGATTCGATTTGGAAGAGACAAGCGATAAAAGCGCTCACGTACCTTCCTGTTTCAATCAGCAATTGACTGAGGACAGGTGGCTCCAACGAAACACCTCGGCGGTAGGCCTCCAATTGTTCACAGAGATCAGGAGCTTGGGCGCTCAGTCTCCTATTGAACTCGTGATAAAGCGCCTCCAAGCGTTCAGGAAGGAAGAGATCGGCGTACTGATATCCTTCGATTCCCAAAACAAGCTTATCTACAATGATATCTTCACCCTCCTTTCTTTCTTCGCAGGGCTAAGCATGGGTCATTCCCCAAAATAGAAAATAGATCAGTTCCTTCGAGATCACCCCACTGTCACCTAAACTCTGCACAGGAACAGAGAAGAGAACACCCCAACCACCGACCGCTATAAGCAATTTATAGCTCATTCACGTGATGAAGAGGAAGGAGAAACGACCGGAGTGAACGCAGTCTGTGCCATCACCCCTTCTTCAAAACCAAAGTAGATGGCTGCTTGTTTAAACATAAACTGTTGTCCCTCTGAAGTGGCAAGATCGACACGGTACGTGTTGATATATCTGACTGAATCCTTGAGCCATTGATCCCAAGCCTCCTGGGAAATTTCCTCATAGATTTTTTGGCCTAACTCGTTTTTATAAGGTGGTTTGGCCACACCTGGCAATTGTCGACCTAATTTTTTGCAGAAAACCATCCGTTGTGTCATGTTCCCTTTGATAGACGAATATTTCGTTGGTTCCAACGATTTATTGACTTGATCGTAAAAAGAAAAGAGACTACATTAATTAATGTTTTTTCAGCGGATTCCAATTGTCTTTAGCTTGACGAAGAGCTTTGAAGACCTCTATATCCAGAGCCTCTGAACAAACCTCTAGTTTAAGCCGTAATGACTTAGAATCAATCCGCAAAAAGGGGTTTATGGCGAGTTCTTGCCCGATTGAAGAAGGGGTTGCAGGGACACCGCGCGACCGCCGAACACGCACTTTTTCAAGAACCACTCGAACCCCTTGATGATGAGGCTCCATGCTCAGTGCAAAGCTGAGGTTTGCTTCTGCATATTCGTGACCACTGTAGACCAGCACCCCTCCAGGCAGTTGTGCGAGACGAGAGAGCGATCGATGCATCTGTTCAGCGGTCCCTTCAAACAACCGACCGCAACCTGCAAAGAAAAGGGTATCTCCTGTAAATAGTGCTTGCATCCCATCTGCATCGGAGACCAAGTACGCAAGCGCATCCAATGTATGCCCCGGCACATGGAGCGCTTGAACGTGAAGTTTCCCGATCTCCCACGACTCTCCATCTCGCAGAAAGTGCGTCTGTGCTGGGATGCGGAGCGAAGAGACAACATATCCTAATACAGGGACTTGCCATCGAGCAGCGAGCGCGGCATTCCCCCCCACGTGATCCCAATGGTGGTGAGTAGACCAAATCGCTGTTACCTTGACCCCACTCTGCTCTACAGCCTGTACGATAGGCTTCTCCTCCGATGCATCGATAACCACTGCCTGATGCGTTGTCTCGCAAATCAGAAGATAGGCGTAGTTGTCCTCCAGACAGGGGATCGGAATCACTCGTCCATTTCTCAACTTCTATCTCCCTTTTCACGGTTCGACCCAACGAAATCGAAAAAGTCTTCAATTCAAATCGTTTCTTTCCTTATAATCCCATTCATTTACCTCAAAACTCATTAGAGATCATGATAAAAGCTTGAAAGAAAATAATAGACAATCCTGTTGATTGAATCGATTGTATCTCATTCATGATGCTGGATGGTTTACGGATTCCACCTCACTGATTAGGCGTTGACTCTTGTGCCCTCCGTGACATCTCACCTCAAACCCGATTATCAGCAGAACGATGTCATCACTCGCCGAGTAGTAATCGGGCAGCAGATCAAAGAATACAAATACACCATTATTAGGCTAATCGGCATGGGAGGAATGGGGCAGGTCTACGAGGTATTTGATTCTGAACTACAACGGATCTGCGTACTCAAATCCCTTCACTCCTATCTAAATGTAGGGGGGGCTTTCGCAGAACAGCTCACAAAGGAAGCTCAGATCCTAGCGCAGCTGTCTCATCCGAATATCGTTAATGTGTTTAACATCGGCATCACAGAAGACAAGCTCAGTTTACCTTATTACGTAATGGAAAAACTTCAGGGACAAAGCCTTCAAAAGCTTTTAAACCAATACACAAAAGAGGGGAAAACACTCCCTCTCCCGTACTGCTACGAAATTGCGATCGCCCTTCTCGAAGCGCTCTCCAAAGCTCATACCCACTCACCCTCTTTTCTCCATCGGGATGTCAAACCGAGCAATATATTTATTCATGATCCAGGAAATGGAAGAGGGATCACCAAGCTGGTTGACTTCGGGCTAGCCATCCCTTGGCAACCCTCACAGTCAAATTCACAAAGTGGATTTATAGGAACCTATGCCTACGCATCTCCAGAACAGAAGGAAGGGAAACCCCTCACCCCACTATCCGATCTCTATTCCGCTGGGCTAGTCCTCTATGAAATAATCACCGGCCACTTGCCATCTCTACCCTGTTCAGATTTAATGGACTCTCGTCCGTCCATACCACAAGAACTGGACAACTTAATTCACTCTGCTCTTCATCCCGATCTCGAGCAGCGCCCTAAAAGCGCCCAAGCTTTTGCAGAAGCGCTTCGCACTTTGCAGAAACAAAAGCGCTATATCGCGTTAGATAGCAAGATCTTCATCCCATCAGAACCACATCGCGAGACAGGAGGTGAAAACAACACTCTCCCTAATCTGCTCTCGCTGCTTCATTCAAGCAGTCGCGAACAGAGCTTCGCTCCCTTTCCCCTTCAGTTCAAGAGAGAAAGAAAGCGGTTTTTAATCTTCCCTTCCGTCTCCCATTTTTGGATGGGGATCGCATTTTTTATGATGGGAATTTCTATCATTACGCTCGCGCTCTTTCTGATACAGCCCAGGGGCCCATCGAGACCAGAACCAGTAGGCACTTCGGAACAAAAGGAAAACACTCCCCCCACCTCTGCTTCCTCTCCAACCCTTACCACAGATACCAGCAAGCCAGTGGAGCGGAAGGGAGTAGACGAACCATCGAACTTGCCCCGATCGACCCTGCAAATTTCTCCGCCTCCGAACAAAGCTCACGCCCGTTCTCCATCCAAAGAACGAGTCAAACCATCTCATTCCAGAAAGAAACGGCACAAAATCGAAAGCCCCGACTTGGATTAGCAACCAACTTAAAAAAACAAGAGAAAGGCACCATCCCTCATCTTTCCTCCCGGAGCCAGACTAAACCTCTTCTGATCACTGCCAAATGTCAAAGCAGCGATCTCTAATTCTCTAATCAACGATCATTAAGAGCTCTTCAGCCACTCCATCTCTCCCTTTAGTACCACCCGGACCACCACCATCCCCCCCTTGTCCACCATGTTTTATGGTAATTTCAGTTGAAGGATGCAAGTGAGGAGTGAGCCCTTGATAGACAATACCTACCGATATGCCTCCAGCTCCACCCCCCCCCC
>NZ_CP016908.1:1049985-1212124 GCF_001931505.1 Pajaroellobacter abortibovis
ACCATTTCCACCTTTACCTCCTTTTCCTCCTCTGCATCCAGAACCAGGACCACCACCTGCTCCTCCAGTTCCTCCCTGTCCCCCCTCTTGTCCATCTCCCCCTCTCCCTCCCTTCCCTCCTGAACCTACATAAATCTTTACTCCGTCAAGGAAATTAAGTTCGGACTCATAGGATACAATGCCAATACTCGCTCCTCCCGCTTCTCCACCTTTACCTCCACCCCCTCCGCATCCACCACAACCACCACCCCCTCCATAACCTATTGCACGATCACTACCGCCTGCTCCACCCCCACCCCCTTGACCTGGATCTCCAGCTTGCCCATCTGCGCCAGCTTGTCCCCTCCAGCCTTCATCTAACACTCGTCCAACGATTTCAGCACCTTTGCCTCCTAAACCATCGGAACCAGGGTTACCATTTTTTCCATCACCCCCCTCTTCTTGGCATCTCTTTCGACCCTGCCCCCGCTGCCCCCCTCCCAATGGAGGAAGTCCATCTTGAGCCAAATAATTTTCTGCTGTCCCACACCCAACTCCCCCTCTTCCACCTATCGACCCTTTATTATTTGAACATAGGTGGTTGCAGTCCGATTCTTCTCCCTCCACAGAGTCTCCTGCTTGTTTCCCATTATACTGCAAAAGCATTTCGGGATTATAATTAGACTGTGTTGTGCCATCCTTCCCATCTTGTCCATCGCCTACACTCACTTCTACGCTATCAAATGTAACAAGCGCATGATAGCTGATAGCCCCGACTTGATCCTTGCTCTCAGGCTCATTCTCTTTAGAGACAATAAATTGAAAATTCTTGATCAAGGCAGTATGGTTACGAATTGTCAGAGGGATGCTCCCTTTAGGAGGAGCAACTTGCACCATCTCCACTTTGTTGTATTTCCATCCATCCTTACATGAGAATCCGCCGTACAATCTTATTGCTGGATCATCGTTCAAGATGATACTTTTTCCTTCTATTATTATCGCCTCGTCATACTTTCCACCACATACGTATATGTTAGGCAGATTTTTCTCCGCTGCTAATTCAAGCGCCCGTTTAAAACTATTGACAGGTTGTTTTTGAGTTCCATCTCCCCCTTTAAACCCCTCAAAAGAGACAAAAATACCGCATCTATCCTGGACAATGTCTGGGGCCTCCTCAAAGTCACTCATACACTGCTGCTGCTGTGCCCCCGATGGCTTCCAACGACGCCCGCTCGAAGGTGCTTCCCCCCTCTTTTCTTTATCCGATGAACAGAACAAGTAGTCAGAACGCACCTCACAGTAGCCTTTGATATCTTCGTAGTTCGGGCAACCCATCAATCCGCTCCACACCACCATCCAAAGAGAACTCCATCCAAGACGATTGCAACGCCACGTGATCGCTTTCCAATGGTTTTTTTTTCGGCGTCGGCGAACCTCCATCCGCTCTTGCACCAAACGAATCGCAGTACCCATGAGAAACCCCTCCTTCAATAGCCACTTGCTATCTTCCAACAATTCAAGATAAGTTTTGATCCATTGAAAACAAATCAGAACTACAATTTACCTTCAACTTATTTCTCTGGATGAATCGAATTATTAATACATACATATCCTTACATTATTCAATAAAAAGTACCTCCGATGTCCACATGACCTAGCCCAAGCTGCACTTGCAACGTCGTCCCTACTCGGGTTTTACTGGAAGGAACAGCCGGAAGAGAAGGCTGCAGATCAGAAGACAATGGATAAATCCATTCGATTGCGGCTAATGTCCCCACACCCAATGCTCCTGTCCAAGCAAGAATGCTGATCACATTAAGCACACGCAGATAAGTCCTCTCTTTATCACAAAACCGATGCTGAAGACAGCTGTATCGCATCTCCTTCGCTTCGCTACTCATCAAGAGGTAGGTAATGGTTCCTCCGGTCGCCAGCGTTGCTGCCCCAACCGTCAATCCAATCGCCATCTTGTTGGATTTTTTCAGAACTACGCTGGATTCAGAAGTATCCGCTGGAGAAGGGATAGGCTCCAGCGCTTTGGCCACCCACGGCACTTCATAAATAAGACGTTCGCCTTCCTTAAAATCAATTTTCTTGGAAAAAGGTGGATAACCCGGAGAGCTCACGGAAAGCCAACGAGTGCCCGGAAGAATCCAAACGCCTTCATGCAAGATTGCGCGGTGGTCAAGCTCTTTCTCATCCAACTTGATCGCAATCTGTTGAGCGTGGAAGGCAGGCGGAAGAACAAGCTTCACGTGCGCCATCGGCACCAGTGACACTAAATGATCATGCACTTCCCCTTTTGCCAAATAGACCGAAGTCTCATAGGGAACATATCTTTCTGCATCCACCTCAAGCAAATGCATTCCAGGGGCTAACCACATCCCCCATTCATTTGTTTCAGAACCCCACATCATCAGTTGATGATCCAGTTTGATCGAGTCCACACGCTGAGAAACCCTCAGCCTGAGAAAAGCACCATATTGTTGCAGCCGCTTGATCCCCTCATGAGAGAGGCGAATCACTTGCATCAAAGTGTCCTGCCTTCTGATATTTCGCTTCTCCCGATTAAAAAGTTGCGCGGCAAGGACTTTAGCAGCTTCGTAGTCAACAAGCGCAGCGAGAGGCTGTTTCAGATTCTCCCTGCACCACCCCATGTGATAGCGAGCACTCGCAGACTCTCTCAAAGAAGTGATAAGCGTAAAACGCTCCAAAGCAATCTCCCACTCGCCGCGATCTTCTGCACGTTGCGCTTGGCTAAAGAGATCTTTTAAAGCTTGCGAAGGGGATTCCGAAGCAGTTGACTCAGACATATTAGCCCATACATCTGAAGTAGGCCGCACGATAACCCATAACCAAAGGCAAACAGACCATAGAACAGGATAATTACGCATCTTGAGGCAACAGCACTAAGCAATAAACAGAAAAGAGGATAAGAAGATAAAGAAGAGCAAGTAGGCACAAAGAGAGAGAAAATTACTTCATTCATGATCTGTCTGCTCTCGATCGATCCCGGGATAAGTAGGATCTCCTGGCTCGTGACGAGGATTCTGCGTTTTGGTTTCTCCTCGAGTATTGGTAAAACTTAAAAGTAGATCTTTGGAATAGATAAATTGATCGCGAGAATCGTAGGGGGCTGGATGGATCCCTGTATCCATTCGAATGGCATCACAGGGACATGCTTCCACACAATACCCGCAAAAGATACAGCGCAATTCATCAATGACAAACCGAACAGGATAGCGCTCATATCCCCGCCGCGGATCCCCCTCAAGATATTCTCCCGCCTCGATAAAGATGCACTGTGCCGGACAGGCAGTGGAGCAACAAAGACATGCAACACACCGAACGCTCCCATCTTCACGGGTAGTTAGGCGATGCACCCCTCGAAAGCGTTCCGGATAGGGGCGCTTCTGTTCTGGATAGGAGATCGTTACAATGCCATCCTCTAAACCCTCCTTCACAGGATCAGGACGTTGTGCGCGCACCATATCCTTAATGTTATGAAAGAAGTGCTTCATCGAGACCCCTATCCCTTTGATTACTTCTGGAAGATATGCCCGAATCTCTAACGTCTTAGCAGGAGAAGAGACCACTTTCACTTTCGGGTCAGGAGAAGACTTTTTCGGAAAGGTAACATTCATGAGACTTCCTTAGAGCAAAAAAATCTACAGGAAAATCATATTTTGCATTAGGGCTGCATTAACGATTGAGGAGACCCCCTAAAGCAGCCACCTGTCGTGCAGAAGAACCCATTGGATTCCATTCCGATTTCTTTTTGGGCTTGAAAAATCCAATGAATGCTTCCACAAAAGCAATCCATACTCCTAGCACAATGGCCGCTTGGCTCCAATCAGCAACAAGCTTTAAAAAGGAGGCACAAGCATCCCCACCCGCTTGGACGAGGAAATAGAGAACTCCTGTCACGAAAATATTCGCTAACGAGATAGGGAGGAGTCTTTTCCAACACAGTTTCATCAGCTGATCATAGCGAAACCGCGGAAGGCTCCAGCGGATAAAAGCCTGCATCCAACAGACCGCGAGCACTTTAACGAAGAAGGCAACCACACCCAACACAATCACACAGAGGTGAGGCAGCTCCCGATGGAACCACACAGAGTTCCCAAAAGAGATGGTCACACCGTCCGGATGAAGGAACGGTAGCTGCCAGCCCCCTAGAAAAATAGCCACCAACAGCATGGAACTCGTGACGATTTCCATATATTCAGCAAAGTAAAACATGCCGAATTTCATTCCCGAATATTCTGTAAAATATCCAGATACAAGCTCGCTCTCCGCTTCGGGAAGGTCAAAGGGAATTCGTTTAGACTCTGCAACCGATGCAACAAAAAAGATAAAGAAAGAAACAGGTTGGATAAAGATGCCCCACGTATTTTCTCCCTGCCATCTCACCATATCCTCTAAGCGAGTAGTCCCATAGATCATCATGGTACCTACAAGAGACATCCCCAAAACAACTTCGTAGCTGATCATCTGACTGGCTGCACGCAGAGCTCCCAACAGAGAGAACTTATTATCACTACTCCATCCTGCAATCGCAGCCCCCACAATCCCCTGCCCAGCCAATGCAAACATATAGAGAACGCCGATGTTCAAAGTGGAAATTTGGAGTGGGATCACCCATCCCCCATGCTCTGGATGAACTCCATAGCGAGGTACAGAAGGGAAAAAGAGATGTCCATCTGCCCCCATCTGCCAGAGAGAAGAGACAGAAATCGTATCTCCAAAGGGGATAACCCCCACTAACCCGAGCACAGCAACCATCACAAGAATCGGTGCGAGACCGAATAAAAGCCTATCCGCTTTGGGAGGTATAAAGTCTTCTTTAAAAAAGAACTTGATCCCATCCGCTACAGTATGCAGCAGGCCTGCCAATCTCCACTCTGTGCCAAACAATTTGATCATAGCTCGATTGGGACCGATTCGATCGTGGATCATCGCGCTTTGGCGCCGATCCAACCACGTGAGCACCCCCCCTACCGCAAGAAGGAAATTAACCATGACTGCGATTTTGAGAATCGTAGCTATCCACTCAGCGATCGTCATTAATTTCAACCTCCACAACAGAACCAGGGCTTATCAACTTGAAACATTTCTTACGAAGAAACGGGAGAGGCCTGAGAAGCAGGAAAGGATGAATTCGATCGCCCATGAGAGGAAAGAGAATACCCTGCTCGCAGAGAGGACCAATCCACTTCAAACCCTAGACGATGTGCCAATTTAGCCAATAATTGCCATCCTGGCTGAGTATCGCCTGCCGGCTTAATGGCCTTCTTCGATACCTGATGCAGCCCCTGCGCATTGACGTAAGTGCCATCCGCTTCCGCCCACGAGACAGCAGGTAGAACCACATGAGCCGCGTCGACGAGGGCCCCTTGATGAGCAGCTACCGTCACGAGAAAAGAGAGGGATCGGAGAACAGCCGCATCCGTTGCACGCTCCCCAGGCGTAGCCCCCCCCAATGCCAAAACGCCTGTGACCAAGCCAGAGCGCACGTGCTCCAGAAGCTCCGAAAAAAGTTTTACGTCAGGAACGAGGTGAAGTACTCCTTGCGTGTTTGAGTTTTTATCCCGGTGGATCAAGATATCGTCCTCATATCCCTCCCCCATCCCCGTCATGTACAGCCTGGTAGAACCACAGAGGAGAGCCCCTAATTGGAAGAGAGCCCAGTTATCCTCCAAGGAATGCTGAGCCGAAAAAAGTATCCCCATGGAACCGAGTGTTTTCTCATCAACCTGCTTTTGAATAAAGTCAAGCGCTTGCTCTATAGAAGTCGCCGTCCCTTGCACATGTGCTTTGAGAACACGCTCCTGGTGCGCGCGCTGGTAGGAAAGCATCCCATTATCACACATCCAGTATTGGTTGACCTCTTCGTTTGGGCGAGGGCGATAGCGATAGATTCGGTTGGAACGCGGGTCGTAATCTAAATATGCATTGCATCCTGTCGCACACCCTTGGCAAATACTTTCCGCGCTACGTAAAAACCAGACGCGCGCTTTAAAACGAAAATCTTTGGTCGTGAGCGCACCAACAGGGCAAACATACTCAGTCATAAACGTGTATCGACCATCTAACTGCCGACCTGATGCGACGGTAATTTCATTGAGATTACCGCGTTGCCGCATATCAAGCACATGGTCTTTAGCGATTTCATCCATGAAGCGAATGCAACGAGTGCACATCACACATCGCTCCGCATCGTACACGATTGTAGGACCAAACACCACCGCTTTAGGCTTATGGATAGGCTCATCGCGCATCCGTTTTTGAAAGCGACCGTATTCTAACCAATAATCCTGCAGTTTACACTCTCCCGATTGATCGCAAATAGGGCAATCCACAGGATGATTGAGCAGGAGGAATTCCTGAACCCCTTTGCGCGCTGTCGCCACATAAGGGCTCGTCTCTGAACGAATCTCCATCCCCTCTGCTGCCGTCAACTGGCAGGCCGGTTGAAGCTTCAGTTTGACGCGTGGGACATACTCGTTAAGGTGAGAATCCCACTCAAGAACATCCAACATGATAGGTCGCTGTCCAGGTGGTGGCACAACTTCCACCAAACACATGCGGCAATTGGCAGCAACGGACAGGCCTGGATGCCAACAATAGTGAGGAATTTCAATACCTTGCCGGTAAGCAGCCTTAATAATCGTTTCACCTGGCTCAAAAGGGATAGAGGTCCCGTCAAGCTGAAAAGTTGGCATATGCGTTTGTCCCATTCTCTTTGGATGACTGCTGAACTCCATCAACTCACTACCCTTGCAGGCGTCCTTTCTATGATAAGCTCATAGAGAGGACCGAACAACAGAAAGACCAGCGCGGATACCTGAAAAGAGGAGAATTTAAGTTAGGTTACTAAAGAAAGAAAAAAAATAAAAGGGAGAGAAAGAGTACTGGGCTGATTCCTGCTTTAAAAAAAGCACTTTGATTGTTAATGATCGCATTCCCCTCCTATCATATTGAGCGAACCAAATGTAGGGACCACATCACTCAAGAGGTGCCCTGTGATCAATTGGCCCAGTCCTCCGACGATCGAAAAACAAGGGGGTCGAATGCGAACGCGATAAGGGGTGCCTGTTCCATCCGAAACCAAGTAGAATCCGAGCTCTCCATTCCCCCCCTCTGTATAAGAATAGACTTCGCCTGCAGGGATTTTCACCCCTTCCATCACAATCTTAAAGTGTTGGATCGTTGCTTCGATCGTCGTGTACACCAAATCTTTGGGAGGATATACAAACTGAGGGTCCTCTACACAGACGGGCCCTTCATTGGACATCCGTTCTATACATTGCTGAATGATCCGAGCCGATTGCCGAATCTCTTCGAGGCGCACGAGAAATCGGTCCAGATTATCTCCTTTCGTACCGACAGGAACTTCAAAATCAATTTCATCGTATTTGAGATAAGGATGTGTTTTTCGAACGTCATAAGCTAGCCCTGTAGATCGCAAACAAGGGCCCGTCCAGCCCAAGGAGACAGCATCTTCTTGCGAAATGGACCCCACACTTTCCAGCCGGTCTAAAAAGATCCTGTTTCTGAGTAGCAGCTTTTCCCCTTCCTCTACAAGAGCCAACACTTTAGGCAAACCGAGTTGACACATCTCTTTAAAAGCAGCAGTAGGCGGTTTAGCCATCCCCCCAATGCGACCAAAAGAGTGCGTGAGCCGAGCACCAGTCTCTTCTTCGAGAACATCCCATACGATTTCTCGACCTTTCATGAACCACAGAAAGGGAGTGAACGCACCTAGCTCCATCGCGACAGCCCCATTACATGTGAGGTGATCGCTGATCCGAGCCAACTCGCTTAAAATCATACGGTACCACTGACATCGCTCAGGAACACAAATATTGCAGAGCTTTTCGACAGCAAGTGCATACCCAACATTGTTGAGCATCGGGGAGACATAATTCAATCTATCCGCATAAGGGAAGACTTGACACCATGTTCCCCGCTCACACATCTTTTCAAATCCACGGTGCAGATAGCCGATCTGCACGTCCGCTTTGGTAATGATTTCTCCTTCGAGCTCAACCACAATCCGCACTGTCCCGTGCATCGCCGGGTGGGATGGACCTATATTGAGACGCATAGGCTCGATAGGGAGCTCAAGGGGGTTTCCATCCACATCAAGATCAAGAGATTCCATACAATCTATCTTTCTTTTTCATCATTAAGAGAAGTGTTCCACACCTTACGACTAAAACTCATCCCCTCATCGGGACCAAAAGGAGGTAGTTTGTTGAGAGGGACGCCTGCTTCTTCTTCCGTACGATAAGCAACCAGCGGTTGCGTTCTATCCGCCGGGTAATCTTTGCGAAGCGGATATCCCACAAATTCAGGATACATCAAGATTCTACGTAAATCCGGGTGCCCTTGAAATACAACACCCATCATGTCATAGACTTCTCTTTCCAACCAATTAGCCGCCTTCCAAATGGGGACGAGCGAATCGAGCACTGCCCCTTCTCCATCCACACCACCTACCGCTGTCTTGATGCAAACGCGATGTTTTTTTGGATGGGAATAGAGATGCAGCACAACTTCGAATCGAGGCAACCTATTCGGATAGTCGACTGCGCAGAGGTCGACAAAAAAATCGAAAAGAAGCTCTGGATCAGAGCGCAAGTAGGCAGCGATCAGCTTCCACTGCGCAGCTTCCACCCAAGCTGTGTCATCACCTAATGCACTGTTCGTTTTTACAATAGCAGAGCCAAATTGAGCCTTTAATTTTTCGAGAACTTGAACACTCATGCTTATTCCTCTTTCCTAAGGAGAGCAAAACGAGCACTTTCGTGTTGTTTGCGGAGAGGGGTTAATACAGGATCTTGACGAGGTTTTACAATTCCTGGAGTACAATCCCCACGTGAAATTTTATCCTGCAGAAGCAGAAGACCATCCAACACCGCCTCTGGCCTAGGGGGACACCCTGGGACATAGACATCACACGGGATAATTTTATCGATCCCTGGGACAGTCGTATAGTTGTCATAAAATCCACCGCAGCTCGCGCACGTCCCGAATGCAAGTACCCATTTGGGGTCCATCATTTGCTCATAGATACGGCGCAAAACAGGGGCTTGACGCTGGCTAATCGTCCCCACAACCCACAGGAGATCCGCCTGCCTGGGCGAAAAACGGGGCACTTCCGCACCGAAACGGGCCACATCGAAACGAGGACCCGCTGTCGCCATAAATTCCATCCCACAGCAAGCTGTCACGAATGGATATTGAAAAAGCGAATATTTACGAGCCCACTGCAAAATGGAATCCAACCGGGTCGTTGCAAAACCAGTTTGATCGCCCTGAAGTGATATTAACTCTCCCATTCGAGAGCTCCCTTTCTCCACACATATATCAAAACCACAAGCATAACGCTTAGAAAAGCGACCATCGAGCTAAATCCTATCCACCCCAGTGAACGAAATTCAACCGCCCAGGGGTAAATGAACACAGCCTCAACATCAAACACCACGAATAAAAGGGCCGTCAGGTAGAATTTAACCTGAAGCCTCACATGATTTGCCCCTGTGCTCTCCGATCCACACTCGAAAGGGAGCATTTTCTCCGGTGTCGTCTTCTTTTTACCAAGTATACTAGCACCTAGAAAAAACAGCGCTGCAATCGTCAGAGAAATGAACAAAAGCAAAAAGATAGGAGCATACATCGCGTGCATGAGACATCACACTTATCGAGGTTTTTAAGGTTTCTTACGGATGTAATCCCCACCAAAGATAAATGTCAATGTGTCCTTTGCTGTTTTGAGATCGCTCCTCATTTTTTATTCATTGGGAGAGGCGGTGGGGGAGGGACAGACCGCTGTACCCCTTTTCTCCACTCTCGAAGAGGAGCTCCCAATCTCTTTTCCACCCTGGCGAATAAACTGTTCAAGCTATCCCGAGGAACCCCTACCTGTACAGCCTGTTCCAGACACGCAATAGCCGCTACATAGCACTTACGCAGAAAGAAAGACTGCGCAAGCAATGGAAGAATCTGCTGCGCCTCAAACCCCAATGCGAGAGCCCTCCGAAAGTACCCTATCGCTTCCCCTTCTCGACCACTATTGAACTGAATTCGACCCAACGTAGCAAAAATCGATGCTGCTGCAGGACCCTGGTGAACATATTTTGTCGCCAATCGCAGGATATCTCCCGCTTCTATCCATTCCCCTAATACAGCGTGCGCCAATCCTAACAATTCAAGACCACGCGCGATCCACAAACGAGACTGAGGAGCTAAGGCCTTTCCTTCAGGAGTGCGCCAATAATGAATGAGAGGGACAGGCCACGCTCCAAGCAAAAGGATAATCTGACTCCATTCTGAGCGAGCAGCGGCAGCTTCTGCTTCCATGACCATAGCGAGATCGATCACATAAGGAGATGAAGATAGGGGCGAAGCTTCCTCAAATTCTTGCATCAGATGACCTTGAATCCTCAATTAAAACTCTTTAAGAGCAATGCGTTGCTCCATTCCTCTTGCTCCATTCCTCGATAACAGACTTGAAGCTTCACATCCTCTTCGATCTCTTGAAAAGAGAGCAATACATACCCATACAAATGAGCGAGCAGCAGCGTACAGGGCCCAAATACGCCTCAAGCGCATCAGGATTCCACACAGCAGGCACAACGCGCTGATGAATTGCTTGCTGCTGCTGAATTAAAGCAGGAGAAGTATAGTGGCGAAATCGAATCAGGTCAAGTCGCTTTTGAACTTGAGAATGATCCCCTTCGGCCTCTACAAACAAACTCAACTACACTTTACTTTGCGCAACATGATCGTGCCCCACCCCACTGCCCACTATAAAGAGCAAGGATCTGAACCCCGCGATCGCGCTTATAAAATAGCCAACCCCCCTATTATTTTATAATTCCGGAAAGTCTCTAAAGAGCTGGAGCGATCGCTTTCATTCTTCTTCTACGCGAAGAGAATCCAACGGGAACATAGAGTGTTTGATATGTGTCCACAACGGTTAGAGGCTACCCTCTCCCCCTCAAAATTGATTTGAAAGCATTATATGCTGGAACGATTCTATTGTCCTTCTATTCTTTTCAAGGAAACAACCGGCCTTTCTCTTCTCGCCGCCAATGAATGCACAGAGGCAGAACACCGCACCCCCGACATCGCACTTCATCGCGACGGGAGGGGCATTGCTGAAGCATCCCTAAATGACAAAGAGCAAAATCATATTTTGTGGGGTCATCGGGATCGAGGCGTGCAAGACCAGCAGAGATTTCCTCTGTAGTCTTCCATGACGCGGTTTTTCTTTGTGTAAGGCCCAAATTTCGTGCAAGTCTGCGAATATGAACATCAACAGGAACCAAAAGATGAGAAGTCGGTAGGTTCCATAGCCCAAGATCGATCCCATTAGAAGGGCGAACCATCCACTTGAGAAACAGAAGCAACCGTTTTGCTCCTCCATTCGCGCGAACATCAGGGAGCAGATGCAAAGGGCCCCGCCTGCCCCTTTGGTGTCCACTCCCTTTGCCCATAGCTTTTTGTTCCCTCTTCCTCCCTTTGCTAACAGGAAGAAGCAATCCTCCCTCTTTGCGAACGGTATCGCAAAACCGAGCGAGCGATTCACGAATTGAATGGGTTTCTTTAAATTGGCGTTCGACATAAGCCCCCAGAGAACCGTACTGCTGCTGCACTTTACGAGCTCCTCCTAGAAGGCGTGCGAGGTCTTCCCCTTTAAAGAGACGATGTTTCCATCCTTCTACGCGAGCAAATAGCTCTGTCTCTCGCTCAGCTATCTGCGCTGGAGAAGGTCTTAAACGTTTAAGTAAATTCTCAATGCTATTTCGAATTGACTTCACCTGCCCAAAAGCAACCGTAGAAGCAAGAAGAGCAACCAACTCTTGATTTTCTCGATCAGGATAATTGTGAACAAAATGAACTGGATCGAGCAGAATTCGTTCCCTTTGCTCGTAACGAGCTCTCACTTTTTCAAGTGTTTGTTGAAACAAAAGGAGCTCTTGGTGAGTCCATTCACTTCCCATATACAACCTCATTACTGATCCTAAGGCTCATCTAATATCTTTTCTGTAATTTAAAGAGGTTTACTCATCTCGAAACTCTCGTTAGAGGAATTAAAAAAACGATAAAACCTCTTCCGATATCGAATTGGCAACCAAATTGACTGCCTTCAATTGCAAAAGTGTAACGAGAGCCATCAGTTCCTCGTTTCTACCGTTCCATCCATGAATCGTAATTGCTTCAAGTGGGGGAATTATGCAAGCAGTCAAACAATCTCATGCCTTCTGCTCCTGCTGCAAAGGAGAGGTAATGTCAATTTTTTAACCGTAGCAGAAGTAAGGAAGAAAATCCTTGATATGCCACCCAACTGTTCAGAGAAAATTTTTCAAGGGACGGAAGGTACAGAGAGATATTCACCCAATCAGCAGTAGGTACGTTGAATTGAATTCGCTTGAGTGAATTAATCACCCAAGATATTCACAGTTCCATACATAATGAGAAATATCAGAGATCGGATTCAAATAGATTTCTATGTTTTCGAGGTATGGCAAGAGAAGGAAAGTGTTTTGGTATCATCCTGCATGAGGTCGTGCTCATAGAAAAGAGCTAAGGTTTGGATATTCTAAAATTTCGCTAGATCCGAGAAATGAGAAGGAAGAGAACTGCCAACGAGACATGTTCAGAGGTTTTAACTGATGCACTGGTGGAAGATGGTTCAGCATCGTAGAAAAAGCCTTTGATTGCCATCACAATCGCGGAGTTCAAGTACTTCGAGTACTTTTAAATGGGCCCATGGACTCAGATGCATAAGGCGCCTTCTCTCGACAGTTATAAGCAGTAGGTAGAACACCCCTTATCCACCCTAACGTAAGTTTCTCTACTGTAGATCCTACTCCTCTCTTTTCTAAGAATAGATAATCTTTTGAAGCTCTTGGTTTAGCATGAAGGGAATGGAGATTGGGAAAAGAGGCAATTCAGGCAATTTGGATATACTTTAGAGCCACAAAAACTTCCTAAAAAGATCTTCTCCATCATAGCCATAGCAAAATGTAAAAGCATGCAGATTCCCCACCAAGACAGATTTGCTCGCAAGTCGATCGATGTCCTTCGCTGTAAGAAAACACCATTTCAGCTCCAACTGTTCTATTGACAAAGAGGCAAGGAGATCTAATTTTCACTTCTTCATCGACAGGATAGAAAAGGAAATCGTCATTTTAGAGAGAGGAAAGTTAAGTGCATGCATTCTCGATGTGTTCTTCAAATATTCCTAAATTTCCATGATCACTATATCTCCTTCCCTCCAACTGCCTGAATCTGAAATCTGAAGAGAAGATCTCACCACTATTCCTTGCTGGCCATAACTTTCAAGCAGCTGATGCCTAACGCGCTCGCACTGCTGGTTGATTCGACAGAAAGAGGATAAGGATATCGGCAGGTGGGATATGCTTTGCAGTATGTCTCAAGACACCATCGTTTAGGTCTTCAAAACCAAGCCCCCAAGAAATCACAGAATGGGATTCCTCCTCGCCCATATTATTGCTTCACCGATACACTGTACCAATCCCCAAACAATAAGCAACACTAGCCACCGACGTGTATTGGCCAGCTTATACTTCATTTCCCCTTCTTTTCACATTCATTTTCTTTCTCTCACACCACGATGAGACACATTTTTGCTACAGTCTAAAAAAGGATGACGAATTAGAAGGATTTCATCTCGACGAGAGCCAACGCTAATTAAAATCAGAGGGCAATTAACACTTTTTTCTATCCAATTGAGATAGTTCTGGGTAGCCAAAGGGAGCTCGTTCCGATTCCGAATTGAAGAGAGGTCCTCTTTCCAACCAGGAAAAGTCCGATAGATGGGAGTAGCGCTCTCCAATTCATCTAGAGGGAAGTCCTCTGTCTCTCCAGACGATGTCTGATATCTGACACAAACTTTGATTTCATCTAAACCCGTAAGCACATCGAGTTTGGTCAACACCAATCCATTGAACCCATTGCGATCGGCTACATAACGAAGCGCAGGAAGATCAAGCCAACCAACTCGACGAGGTCTTCCCGTCACAGACCCAAACTCAGCCCCCATTTGCCGCAGCCGCTCACCCAAAGCCCCCTTAATTTCAGTAGGAAAAGGTCCTTCCCCCACCCGCGTACAATACGCCTTCGCGAGTCCAATCACATGCTCTAGACGAGATGGGGCAATTCCCGATCCAACGCAAGCTCCTGCTGCAAGTGCATACGACGAAGTGACATAAGGATACGTTCCGTGTTCGAGATCTAGCAGCGTCCCTTGAGCCCCTTCGAAGAGCACATGCTTATTTTCCTTTAACGCATTTGTCACGAACTTGGTCGTATCCGCCAATAGAGGGACAAGCCGTGGCATCCACTGAGCAAGCGATTCCATGTTCTCTTCATGGGAAGGTGGCTGCCCTCCAAGCGCAACAATCAGTGGAGACCAATGCGCCAACGATTGCGTGACAAGAACGGAGAGCTTTTTAAGATCGCGCAGAGCTCCACAACGGATACCGCGCCTTCCCACTTTATCTTCATAGCACGGTCCTACTCCGCGCTTGGTCGTTCCAAGGGAGTGCTTGCTCTGTTCCCTCAGTTGATCAACCAAAATATGATAAGGGAGAAGTAAATGAGCGCGCTCTGAAACCATCAGCCGAGAGAGAGTGAGACAACCTCGTTGGGATAACTCGTCGATTTCCTGTAAAAGAATGGCTGGATCGATCACCATCCCCTGCGCCAATACACAAAAAGCATGGGGTCTCAAAAAACCACTTGGAATCAAACGAACAATTATTTTCTGGTCGCCAACGACCAATGTATGACCTGCATTTGGCCCACCCCCATAGCGTACCACAACATCTGCAGAATCCATCAATACATCGACAATTTTCCCCTTCCCCTCATCCCCCCATTGCGCACCTACAATCACAGCGGTTGTCATTTATCGATTCCTACTCTAGCCTGGTTTTAAGCATACTCATCAGCCGCATCAAAAAATGCTTAAAGACAGTTTACGACTCAGGAGAAATGATCATCCATGACCCATCACGATCGAGAAGACACACTCCCCCCTCTTACATTAGCCTGGACAGAAGACGCGATTGAGCGCCTTCGGCAAATCCCCTTTATGGTCCGAAAAGGGATCGCTTATCAAATAGAAAACTACTCTATGAAGAAAGGCTACCAAGAGATCACGGTTGCGACTATGGAAGAGGTCAAGCAGATGCGCTCTCAGGAAGAAAGAAACCCCTCTGGAACAAAAAACACCGCTTCGTCTGCTGAGACGTCATCGGATCCCATTCAAAAAGAGAAAAAACGGCAGTTTGTGTCCTTCGCTTTCTATCAAATCGACCCCTCCTGGCGACGACTTTCTGTAGAAGAACGAGAAGCCCACAAGGTAGATTTTGCTAAGGTTTATGAAGGCTATACGCCTTCCGCAAGCATTCTCTGCCGCACTTATTCCACAGTGGGCATTCGAAGTGATTGCGATATCATGTTCTGGCGAATCTCCTATCAGTTAGAAGCGATTCAGGAGATGACAGCCCATTTGCTTAATACTCCCTTGGGAGGATGGCTCCTCCCAAGACGTTACCTGCTAGGGACCACCAAAATGAGCATGTACGCGGATAAACTAAATCCTCATCACGAACAAGCTCGCCTCACCATCATTCCAGGACGTGCTCGCTATCTCTTTGTTTACCCCTTCATCAAAACAAGAGAATGGTATCGATTGACTCCCCACACGCGCCAAGGGATCATGGACGAACACATCGAAATAGGATCGAAATATACCCGCATTAAAATCAATACGACGTATTCATTCGGGATTGACGATCAGGAGTTCGTCGTTGCGTTTGAATCCAACCACCTGCACGACTTTGTCGACTTAGTCCAAGAACTGCGAGAAACCGAAGCGAGCCGGTATACAGCTCATGATACCCCTACGTATACATGCATCGCTCATCCCCTTCAAACAGCGCTAAACCTGCTTGGATAGTGTGTGAAACCGCGAGCTTCACAAAGAGGGCTCCCTTGTATTGATTTCAATAGTGCACCACAGCATTTCTATGCGCTCTCCAGAATACAAGAAACCCTCTCAAGATACTTGCATCACGCTTCCATCGCTCACTGATATCAAGCATCGATAAACGGTTTAAGCTCTTTGCTCCGAGAGGGATGCCTCAACTTTCGAACGGCTTTCGCTTCGATCTGCCGGATGCGCTCACGTGTCACCTCAAAGTCTTGACCAACTTCTTCCAACGTATGATCGCTTTTTTCCCCAATCCCAAACCGCATGCGCAGAACCTTCTCTTCTCGAGGAGTCAGGGTCTTAAGGACCTTTCGAGTCTGCTCTGCCAAGCTCATGGTAACTACAGCCTCTGAAGGCGAAACCACGCTCTTATCTTCGATAAAGTCTCCCAAATGTGAATCTTCCTCTTCCCCAATAGGCGTTTCGAGACTGATCGGCTCTTTGGCAATCTTGAGCACTTTCCTCACTTTATCCAAGGGGAGCTCCATCTTGCTTGAGATTTCTTCAGGGGTAGGCTCTCGACCATACTCTTGAACTAGGTAGCGGCTTGTCCGAATCAATTTGTTAATGGTTTCGATCATGTGCACAGGAATACGGATCGTGCGGGCTTGATCTGCAATCGCACGGGTAATCGCTTGGCGAATCCACCATGTGGCATAAGTCGAAAACTTATAGCCTCGCTTGTATTCAAATTTATCCACCGCTTTCATAAGGCCAATGTTCCCCTCTTGAATCAGATCTAAGAACTGAAGCCCGCGGTTTGTGTACTTCTTGGCGATGGAGACCACCAACCTCAAATTGGCCTCAATCAACTCTGATTTAGCCCGCTCAGCAAGTTGTTCCCCTTCACGGATCGTGGCGTAGGTCAGTTGAAGGGCTTTCACATCCACATTAAGTTTTTTTTCCACGCGTTTGAGATTCTTCTTGGCTGCTGAATGACTTGCCAGCACTTCCTCAGCAGCAATCCCATGCTTGCGCAGAAACTTTCGCTCCGCCGCAGCATTTCCCTTGGCCCCTTGAGCTTCTTTCTTTAATTGCTCCTTCCGAATCCCTGTGCGCTGCTCTAGCTCTGAAGAACCTTTTTCTGCGCGTTCCACTTTCTGAATTAACGAGCGGAGCTTCATCACAATCATATCCAATGTTTTGCGATTGAGACGCATCTCCTGAAGCATTTCGACCATTTTCGATCCATTCTCACGGCTCTCTTGTTCGAGCGCCTTCTTCTTAGAGGTTGCAGTGGTAGCAGCTAGCTTCTTCTGAAGTCCAGAAGTGACTTTCTCAAGATGCTTTACCTTATCGATCAACCGTAAGACACGATGAGACACTTCCTGCTCATCGAATTCTCGATCCTCATCATCTACATCGCGAACAATATCGCGAACACACACTTTCCCCTTTCTCAGTTTATTACCGAGCTCCATGATTTCCCGCACAGCAACAGGGCTGTTCAAGATTGCAGTAAGTATTTTATGCTCCCCTTGCTCGATCCGTTTGGCAATCTCCACCTCCCCTTCACGTGTAAGCAGAGATACGCTCCCCATCTTCCGCAAATAGAGTCGAACAGGATCATTGGACTTCGAGTAGTAGGCATCTCCCTCGTCTTCTTTCGAAATGATACCCACTCCCATTCGACTCTTTTTCTCACTGACTTCCTCTTCTAAAAAGCGCTGGGGAGTCAATTTGACATGAGTCGTAGCCTCCACAAATTCAATTTCCTCATCGACCAAAACCCCTAGCGCATCATCCACTTGCTCCCCCACGACATGGGCAGAAAGATTGTGTTGTTCCATCTCCTCCAACGGGAGATTCTTCTTTATAGTAACCAACTCTCTCTCCTGATTTCGATCACGATTCTTTGTCGCCATCCTCTTGATTACCTCATTCCCTTCTTCGTTGATTGTAATCCGTGTTTAAGTCGAGCCCGTTCTTCAGCCTCTCGTGCCAAGAGAGCCTCCGCCTCCCAATCGCCTTCTATTTTTCTTTGCGAACGAGCAATATCCAACGTCTCTCTTGAGAGCACAAATCTTCTTAATTTCCGCGCATTCTCCAAAAAGCACAATTTGGCTTGCTCACTATTTTCATGACAGGGAGCGGTACAGCGCTTTAACACAAAAGAATGAATCGCTGGAGGAATCTGAGTAAGAAAATAAGGAATATCCAAAAAGACTTCTTCAGATGATTCGTCAAGCCTATTTGCGAGAAGAGAAATCACCTGTGCTGAGACACCTTCTAACAGATCCAATTCAATTTGCACTTCCTCGTCCCTGAGAAGGGACGGAAACTCTAAAAGAGCACCAACCATCTCCCTCCGCTCTGCATGACCTGGCGTATGAGTGCGAATACGCCCCCCTTCCCTACTGCCCAATACAAACTTCTGGATTTCTTCTCCTCCTTTTTTAATAGCCTGAACTTTTTTAGTAGCTTGCAGTTTTTTTTTAACCACCTGCTCCAACGCTCGAAACGTATCCACCGATCGCGCCAAATCAAGACGGCCCGCGAGCTGATCCGCATATGTTTTGGCCATGTTTCTAACGAGCGGATCATCTTCCTCGGCGAGAAGCTGAGCAACTCGTTCCACACGTGCAGCCCGCTCATAAGCATCTCCAGAGTGGAAAGTTTCATCGAGTGCTGTTTCAATTAAGTACTCGAGCATCCCACGGGCCCGACGAACACATTCAAGAACCGCATCCGATCCATGAACGCGTACCTGCTCATCCGGATCAAGGCCAGAAGGGAGGCAAGCTACTTTACCGTACAGACCGCTCTTCAATAAGATATTCCGCGCCGCATGAACCGCCTTCTGCCCTGCAGCATCTGCGTCAAAAAGAAACACAACATGCGATGTAAACCGCTTAAGAAGCTGAGCTTGTTCGGAAGTAAATGCACTTCCCAAAGGGGCCACCACATGAGTCAACTGGTGAGCATAAAGAGAAAGAACATCAAAATTGCCCTCTACTAAAATGGCCTCCCCTCGCTCACGGATAGACTGACGCGCCTGATGAAGCCCCAAAAGCGTACTTCTTTTTGAATAAATGAAGCTTTCTGGAGAATTAATATATTTAGGAGCACGCCCTACGGGATTTTGAACCCATTCAGAAGAGGGTAAAAGACGGCCGCTAAATCCGATCACCCGACCATGCATATCCTGAATGGGAAACATCAATCGGTGTCGAAACCGATCGTAGTATCCTCCATCTGAACGAGCAACGACCAGCCCTGCCTCTTCACAGAGCGCCAAAGAAATCCCTTGAGCCTTCAAAAAATGGGCTAGCTCATTCCATCCTGCAGGTGCATAGCCGATCCGAAAGGCCTGTATTGTTCTATCCACCCAAGAGTTGCTCTGCTCCGACACCCCTTTTTCTTCTATTGGAATCGTATCCCGCGCCCATGAAGGAAGCAAATTACGCCGCTTCAACTCTTCCCACGCGTATCTGCACTGAGGGTGCTCGCGAAGCTGCTGTTCAAAAAAAGTAGCTGCAAGGTGATGGACGGCCAAGAGATCTTCCTGATATTTTTTCTTGCGATCGACATCAGCAGAGGTTTTCTCCGTTTCATCAATCACTTTAATTCCAAGCCGTTCTGCTAAAAGATAGACCGCCTCTCGAAAAGTGTATCCATCCTGTTTCATTAAAAAATCGATAACGGATCCTGATTCTTTACATCCGAAACAATAAAAGAGCCCTCGCTCAGGATTGACATGAAAACTGGGTGTTTTCTCAGCATGAAAAGGGCATAAGCCTACAAAATGACGCCCTCTCTTTTTAAGAGAAGGGACCCTCTCCTCAATCACTGACACAATATCAATATGAGTACGGATCGCAACAAGGGTTGAAGGAGAAATCAATGGATTAATCCTTGCCCAAAAGAGATCATAGAAAAGCTCTTAGGAAAAGAAAGAAAGAAAGAATAGAATCGACTCCAAATAAGAAAGATCGTTGGGATCGCAGCTAACTCACCTACCATTTCTAGGTCTCCATTAACACCATTCCCCTCTCTCTTCCATACTGCTTGGCCAGCAAATGGCAAGTGGGAGGCACTTTTTTATTAGAATTCATGTTTTTTGGAACAATCTAAAAAATTTACCTTAATGGACGAACAAACAAGTCAAATATTTTACTTAATCAAAAATAGTGTAGCGTTGAACTTATGTCCCCTTTGTGATAGAGGCGCAGCGTCTTCAATTTCTTTGTGGTCTTTCACAAAGAAGGAGTTTTAACGACTATGGTTCTTTCCCCTCCAGCAGCATTGGATAATCTCAGAAGTAAAGGCAAAATTGTGCAGGTCATTGGTCCCATTGTGGACGTAGAATTTTCGCAAGGAGAAATCCCCAATATTCTCCACGCGCTCAAAATCACTAACCCTGCTCTCTCCAATGCAGAAGACAATCTCACACTTGAAGTAGCTCAGCATTTGGGGGAAAATCGAGTACGTGCTATCGCTATGGACTCTACAGAAGGGCTCGTCCGCGGCATGGAGGTGCGCAACACCGGCAAGCCAATCACAATTCCTGTAGGTTCCAAGTGTTTAGGGCGCATTCTCAATGTCATTGGAGAGTCGATCGATGAAGGTGGTCCTATTCAATCCCCAAAAATGGCCTCCATTCACCGTGCTCCCCCCACTTTTCAAGAACAATCCACCAAAGTGGAAATGTTTGAAACAGGGATCAAAGTGATCGATCTCCTCGCGCCTTATCGAAAAGGGGGAAAGATCGGGCTGTTCGGAGGGGCTGGAGTCGGAAAGACCGTCCTCATCATGGAATTGATCAACAACGTAGCAAAAGCCCACGGTGGGGTTTCCTGCTTCGCTGGAGTCGGTGAACGCACTCGCGAGGGGAATGACCTGTGGCTGGAAATGCAAAAATCCCAATTAGAATCCGGAGCTTCTGTACTTTCCAAGACCGCGTTGGTATACGGTCAGATGAATGAACCCCCCGGAGCACGAGCGCGGGTCGCACTGTCGGCTCTAACCATCGCAGAACACTTTCGCGATGAAGAAGGTCAAGATGTTCTTCTATTTATCGATAACATTTTCCGCTTTACCCAGGCAGGTGCAGAAGTATCAGCGCTCCTTGGACGCATTCCCAGCGCAGTCGGGTATCAGCCCACGCTCGCCACTGAAATGGGTGCATTGCAAGAGCGGATCACATCAACTTGCAAAGGATCGATCACCTCTGTGCAAGCAATTTATGTGCCCGCAGACGATCTAACCGACCCAGCACCCGCCACAACGTTTGCCCACTTAGATGCGACGACTGTGCTCTCTCGAGCGATTTCAGAATTAGGGATTTATCCAGCTGTGGATCCTCTGGATTCCACTTCGACGATCCTAGACCCTCAAATCGTGGGAGAACGCCATTACCAAGTGGCTCGCCAAGTACAACAGATCCTGCAGCGTTACAAAGAATTGCAAGATATCATCGCTATTCTAGGCATGGACGAGTTGGGTGAGCAAGATAAATTGCTTGTTGCACGCGCTCGGAAAATTCAACGCTTCCTATCTCAACCATTCTTCGTGGCTGCCCAATTTACAGGTTCTCCAGGCAAGTTTGTCTCTCTCCAGGAAACAATTGAAGGGTTCGAACAAATCACTCTCGGTCAATTGGATGAACTTCCCGAACAGGCCTTTTATATGGTAGGGAATATTGAAGAAGCAAAAGAGAAAGCGCGCATCCTACAAGCTTCATAAAGCATCCTCTAGGATCGCATATTAGACTAAATAAAGCCTTTTTAGAGAAAGGCACCTCCTGAAAGCAAACGATGCAAGTGGATGGAAAGAAAAAAGAAAACAAAATTCAGATCGAGATTTTGACTCCTCATGGACAAACATTATCCGTTCAAGTGGACGAAGTGACGATTCCAAGCACAGAAGGGGAACTTGGACTTTTACCAGGACACAGACCGATAATGGCAGTTCTTAAAGGAGGGATCGTAACTTATTTACAAGAGAAAGAGACCAAACGAGTTTCCGTCAGAGGCGGTTTTGCACGAGCAGAAGATGGGAAACTGCTTCTTATGACAGATAACTGGGTCCAACGTGAGGAGATTGATCCAGTTCAAGTTAGAAAAAAATTGATGGAAATTCAATTGAAATGGGAACAGGATGAGCATTTGAGAGGTAGTAAAGGGCCCCTCTCCGCACAAGAACGAGAAGCCTTAATGGAAGAACATCACTGGTTAGCCATTCAACTCGAGTTACACGGCGATCCCGCTCCGCCAAGAATCAACTCCTATGAAGAACCCATCCCTTCTTCTGTAATCCCTCAAGAAAGCAGCACTTCGTCTGAACCCTAATGCTCTAAGAGAACCATGGACCGATTTTTCTATCTTTATGTTTTAGTCCCAGTGGGGATTCTTGCTCTCCTACTCACATGTCAAGAATGGACTGTGTCTCCTGTCGTGTCTCATGCACCCTGCAAAGACTGCAAGGGGGGCCACTTTAAAGGAGATCCTTTCTCTCAAGAAGAGAATGAGCAACCGCTCGAAATCGTAGAGAGCGAAGAGAACATGTTAGAAGAGAATCTACAGCCCTCACTCGAGCAAGATGGAAGGGATAAAGCTGCTTCAACCATCCGGATAGGGTTTATCTTAATCACACATATAGGAGCACAGAATGCACCACCCCATACGCGCTCTTTGAAAGATGCGCAAAAGCTTGCAAATCAATTAGCTCTTCTGGCAAAGAGCGACTTTGCTGCAGCGGTGGCTCAGGGAGACACGGAATCTCAACAGGATACTGGTCCCATCTCAAGGGGGGTTTTAGAACCTACCGTCGAACAAAACGTGTTGCGGTTGTCTGTAGGAGAGGTGAGCCAGCCCATTGCCACCTCACGGGGTTACTGGATTGTCAAACGATTGGAATAAAATAGCATTGCACAACGAAGCGAATTTAAGAACGCGAGAATTAGAATAAGGAGAAAAACGAATGTCCACAATTACTGCACAACGCCCCCACACAATGCCTAAAGAAAAAGCTAAAAAGAAGGCAGAAGAGCTAGCTAGCCATCTTGCACAACGGCTGGGAATCGAATGGCAATGGAAGGGGGATGTGCTCTATTTTGAAGCACCTTCAGGCACCGCCAAAGGGACCAAAGGAGAAGTTACTGTCACCGATACGGAGATTGCGGTCGCTGTACAACTCCCCTTCCTCTTAAAAATGATGTCTCCCATGATTGAAAGCAAAGTCAAAGAGCAATTAGACACAATTGTAGCTTAATCTACATACTTATCCCAAATATAGAGTCTACAAAGGAGGACCCTATTTGGAGAAACTCCTAGTCGGTCAGAGTGTGTACTGGCTCACACCATAGACAAATCAAAGGCGATGAATACTGGGAAGAGCGGGTTCTTCTCTTCTTTTAGCTCTCTCCTCATTATTTTTCGCTTGGGGGGACAGTTTTATCGACGTGTTGTTGGTACACTGGAGAGCATCTCTCATCTCCAAAGGACTCTTCAGCTCTCCACAAGACCTTATGTGGTTGAGTCATCCAAAAGTAGGATGGAGCTCTTTTTTTAAAAACGCCAAGGTGCTCGTACGAGCCTCTATATTCAACCCGATGAACTTCACGATCTTTATTTAGTTCAGGCAAAGTGATCGCCCAAAGGGGCTTTCTTAGAGATCCAAGAGATCGATCCACTGACCAACACTCCTGATGCAGACGAATCTTTCTTGGCAGTAGAGGATTTTACCATCGCGTCTATATCACGCGGGTAGATGACGTGGTTACTGCGCTTCACACGCTCTGATTTGAACCGGCTCCAAAAGTGGCAGGTCCGTTTCATCAATCTGCAGACAACAGACCAGATGGCAGGCTTCGTCCACCATTTTTTCCCTTTGGCAGACCCAACCTCTCAAACCACTTCCTATGTAAACAACAAGAAAGAGCTGTTCGTCGATATAGATCGCTCCCTGCTGCGCCTCCAACTCAAGACGGGGGAATTAATAGAAGGGACAGAATGTGTCCGGGAGATTTTCCCTCAGGGGGAGATTTCACCTCCTGGCAGTTTGCTCACTTGGCTTGCGGATCGAACACGCGCCATGAGTTGCTTTGAAAATCGTGGAATTCAGTGGGTAAAGGCAATCAGCCTTACGATCCTGCACTGGATCAGACATATTATCAAAAATACGTTTTCAGAGCAATTAATCGAATCGGAAGTGATGACAGAACTAGGTAGTAGGAATCAAGAAAATCCCCATTCTACGTTCACAGATCCAGAAATAAGGTGGACACCAGCTCCCATTCTTACTCTCGTGATTCCTCCACTTGCAGGGGCAGAGGAATGGGATTCTCTCGACGGAGATCCCTTCATTGGTCACACCCAGGGAAGTTCTTCTGGCTTTGTGACCTTGTTCACACATCCTAACATCCACCAGTCACTGCTCCGCATTTATATGAGCCTATGGGATCCACCGCAGATTCAGTTACATATGGCAGCAGGAAGCGTAGAACCAGTAAGTGCAACTAGAGAAACAGGCACAGGGTTCATACCTCGAAAGATCCATATCCTCCGCCGTCTCGTTGCAGGATTTAACGAAGGATTCCAAGCAATCCATGGGGAATCCGGGATGCAAGTCAACTGCATACTCTATTTACCACCCAAACCTTACGCAGCCACAATCCTCACCTTAGAAGACGGAAGCAATGCCATGGGATCTTGGCCAGCTTCCACCGAAATTCCCTCTGAGGTGTTGAGCTATCGACAGAATTTGACTGCACTGATTGAAAATGGTAAGTTCAATCCATGGCTGAGAACGTGGTGAGGGGGTATACCTCCTGGCTAGCCAGACAACATTCACACCACCCGGAGTAGACTCTGTCTTACAGAAGAAGGATGGATGGGATATCTCTGGGGTTCTCATATTTCTCCTGAGGCTCTTGCCACTGGAACGATCGCTGCCCGCTGTCACTACGCCATGCACCTGAACATGAATCCTGGCCTTGCAGGCTTTGAGTTTTACCATGGAGGACTTGCCAGTGGCACCCTTTGAAGCGACCTCTTCAGAACGAATGGGAATACGAAGGGACGCTAAAAGGAGTTCCAGAAATTATATACCGAGCTCGACGGATGGTTAATAAGGCTGTCCCACATTAACTTTCCTCACTACACTATATGCATAAAGATAGTCAGGACTTCTTTTATTTAACGAGACGTCCAATCATGCCTTCCCCCAACCTCACTCCTTCGCTCTCTACGCCTCTACCCCAAGAAGGAACATGGCGCGTGCAGGGGCTTCTGCAATACGGGTTCCCCTATGCCATAGCCACCACCGAAATTACACCTGATGGCCATTCCCTCAATGAAAGGTTCAACTCATGAGCGTCGATCCCCGTTCGATTCAGCTCCTATCGAATCATTCAGTAGACACATATCAACAGGTAGTCCTTTTCCTGATTACCACTCCATCTCATCAAGAACAGAAAGCTACCAAAAAAAAAGAAAAGGGCTCTGGTATCACCAATCTGCACTTTTCAGAGGCGACCCCCCCTCTTCTGAAGATACCCCACTTTTGACTGGAGCTGATCCAAAAGAAGAATCTTCCCCCTTCGCCTACCCGGATTGCAATAGGAGTTGACGAGGAAGAAGGGATCCTCTTCTAGACTGAGCTCTCCCCCGAATCAACAGTCAGCCCGATAATCCCTTCCCTCCTTTCCCCCTTATTGGAAAGTGTAGGTTGCTCGAAATTGCTCTTCGTCTCGAATCACACCCACACATTAATTGGAGGAAAACTTGACTTTAGAGGGAAACTTGCCCAAGTTGTCAAGGGCAAGAAAATCGACTTAATACGTAGAGAAAGAAAAGGGCCACGGCGCCATTTTGAAAACTCTTCTCCTGTATCTCCAGCCATATGGCAACCTCTTCAACGAAAGAGAATACGTTATTTGCGACCAATCCTTTCTCTCTCCTACGTCTATACATCCTTTTCCAACACCTCCTTCTGATTCTATTCCTGATCTTTTTTTAACCTCCTGGAAGAATCAACTGACAGCGTGAAGGAATAGATCGCGGCATATTTTAGAGAAGTAACAGAGGATCTAGCAAAAAATATTTTTTTCTGGTTAGGAAGTGTAGAACGATTAAAGTAGGCTATTGGTCAAATGAACACAAAGAAGCGTTCCCCTGTTCCTCCTCCCCCCCATCAACCAGAAAAGCCTTCACCCCCTATTCGGTCGGAAGCATCCAAAGTCTCTGATCCTGCACCATCCATCCATCTGGCTGATGAACTGGAACCTTCTGTCATACCACCTCCAGTTCAAGAAGAGCACATGCAGTCTTCCCTCCTCGAAGAGACCATCGCAGCTCCTATCCCTCTCCCTATCGAATGGGAGGCTAATCCAAACAAGCCAAATCAAAGCCCATCTAAATCTGAAATTCTCCATTCCCCCATCTCGCCAAACGATCTGAGAAAGCGACAAGACCCACGTGCATATCTCCCCTCCCAAACAGCTGCTCATGTCCAGAAGGAATCTGCGATGGGGACTACATCTCTCAAAAAGAAAAAACGGTTGGTGGGGGGGGGGCTGATCACGCTCACCCTTTTGATAGCCATGGGAGCCCTGCGAATATGGCTAAACCAAGGGGGTGAGATCAACTTAAGCGCAAGCGACAGCAAAGGGGGAAGCGCGATTTCCAATCTAACAGTCTTATTGGATAAAAATAAATTAGTGTGCCAGACCACACCCTGTACACTCAAGAATATACCCCCTGGCGAACATATTTTGGAAGTGGAAGCAAAAGGTTATCAACCACACCCTGCCAAAATAATAACGGTACAAGTGGGAAATGCGACCATTGTCGATTTTTCTATGGTTCAGTTAGCTCTCAGCGGGTTACAGTTCCGTACCTCTCTCTCCTCAGGCCAACTTTCCATAGATGGACAAACAGTAACCGGAATTCCTCAAGAGCCTTACCCACTAAGCCCTGGCTCACACACCATTCGCTTTGAAGCAGGAGAGCGTTACGAGCCAGTAGAAAAAAAGATTCTGCTCCAGGAAGGCACCATTGAAGAAGTGGTACTCAATCCCAAGGTGATTCAAGGAAAACTCACCCTTCAACTGGGCACTCCAGGAGCCAGAGTATTTCTCTTTCTAGGAAAACAAAAGAAAATCATTCATACATTCCCTTTTTCTATTGAGCTCAAACCCGATCAGCGCTATCGGATCGAAGCGCGGAAAAAAGGGTATGATCCCTTCGAACAAAACATTTCTTTCGAAGATGGACAAGCAGAAAAAGTCATTTCTCTCGCCCTGACCTCTACTAGCCGTGAAGAAAATACTAAACATTATCACCATCGCACAAAACACACAGAGCAAGAAGAAGACAGCGATGACGACACGTCCTCCCAAGACGAAGGCAATATCTCTACCTCCACCCAGGCCGATAAAAATGTATCTTTCTTAAACATCAATTCAATCCCCCCAGCTCTCATCCAATTAGATGGCAAATCGTTAGGAAATACCCCCAAGCTGAACCTCACGGTATCTCCAGGCTCGCATACGATCTTATTCACGAACAAAGAAGAAGGGATCCAAAAAACAATGACTATCACCTTAAAACCAGGAGAAACTAAAACAGCAGCAGTGAAATTACGCGAATAATTTTCCCCCTTCTCAACCCTTTCCAAACAGAGAGGTTCGATGTTTCCTCTTGCAGCTGTATGCAGCTAGCTACTCGTCGCAGGGCTTCAAGGAGAACCCCTTTCCCTTTTTTTCTGCGTTGCCTTCAACAAACTGGATTCGGCGGTGTTATTCTTTTCCGGCGCAACTTGAGACACTGTAAACAAGAAACAATGGAACTCAAGGTGATTCTCCATGTGACACAGACTCTTCACAACAATAGTCCTTCTGATTTACCTTCCCTTCTTCTAGGAATTGATCAAGAAGGGGGACGAGGGACACGGATTAACTCACTCGCCCTACGGATGCCGAGCGCAGCCCAATTAACATCCACAGGATCCTCTCCTCATCGAACAACCAACAGGAATTCAGGCGACTGAATCAAAAGCGATCGGATTCAATATCAATTTCGCCCCTGTCCTGGATATCTGTTCCAATCCTCAAAATCAAGTCATTGGAGACCGATCTTTCGGAATAATACCAGCTTCTGCGAGCTCTTCTGGGCTTGCATTCGTTAAAGGGATCGAAAAAGGGGGGATTGCGTCATGTGGAAAACATTTCCCTGGACATAACAACACGTTCAAAGGTCTCATATCCATCTCCCTTTTGTCGACTTTTCTCCCATTGAACTAGAAGCTATGGAGTTCGTACCTTTCCAAGCTGCTATTACAACAGGCGTTCCATTCTCTTATGATGGCTCATGTCATCTGTTCTTCGCTCGATCCTTATCTCCCCGCAACCTTATCGCGCATCCTTCTAACCCCTTTATCAAAGGATCAATTTAGTTTTAAAGGCATTGCTTCTTCCGACGATCTTGAAATAAAAGCCACCACCTCTCAATGATCTATTAGTGAAACAGCAATTTTAGCAACAGAAGCAGGTTGCGATATGCTTCTGATCTGCTCAAGCGAAGAAGAACAAATGAATGTACACCAAGCATTTTTGAAGCAAGCAGAAAAAAAATGCACTGTTTCGAGCACGATGCGAACAGGGTGTGCATCGAAACCATCGCCTCCGCACGTACTATCCCCCTCAGCCTGCTTCAGAGAAGGATCTCCCCTCGCTTTTTGCATGGGAGCATCCCCCCTCTAGAAAGAAAATGAAAAGGTTTTCTCTTTCAAAACTAGAACGATTGTTCCCGATTCGAGGTCCAAGCAGTGTGCTCTGCTAACAGTTGCGGATTGACCTGAATCCCTAAAAGAATCCCGCTATTCGTCATCACAAATACGCGATGACCATAAACACTAGGTGTCTGCGTGATTCCTGTTCCAACATGAATGCCGTCAATCACTTTCCCATTCAACGGAGATAAGAGAAAAAGACCACGTCTTGGAGCACCGATTAAAAGGGCGCCCGCAACACTCACCATCCCTGAGAGCCCCCCTTCCGGAGCTGGAGCTCTCCAGAGAATAGCACCGGTCTCAGGATGAAGCGCCCACACTCCCGTCATCGAACTGACAGCAAACAGCACCTTACGCTCTGAAACCACTCCACCCCCCCGTTCAGGACCAAAAGAGGTCGGCAAGTGGGCACGCTCCTTCCAGAGCATTAGTTCCGTAACTCCTGTCGCGTGATGGTTCACCCAGAGACGGCTCCCGCTATTGGAGTTGAGCGCATACACCCCCCCTCCATAACTGGCCACAAAAACAGGAGAGTTTTCAGGAAAATCCGGATCGATTACAGGCGTCGTATCCACATCTAAACAACGTGTAGGGTCATTAACACCTGTCCGTTCTAAATCGAGGGAAAGATCGACAGGAGTCCAGACCTCAGAGCCATCTTGTGCCGAATAAGCCATTACATGACCATCAGAATAGGCAAGAAAGACTTTTCCTTGTGCCACGAGAGGGCCCGCATGTCGAGCAATCTCCATTCCCAATGCAGGAGTCCGACGGACCTGCCACAAAGACTTTCCTGTCTTTCGGTCAATCGCGAACAACTGATCTGAACCATTCACAACATAAATCGTCTGACCGGAGATAACCGGTTTTCTCTCGACTTCTGCCCCTGTATTAAAACGCCAGAGAAGCCCTCCATCCTGGGCTCTAACAGCGTACAGAGCCCCATCATAAGAACCAAAGAAAACCATATCTGAGACGGGATCATAGAGAGGCTCCGCCCGCACTAAGCCAACTGTCTCAAAACGCCAAAGCACATGACCATCGCTCGCTGCAACTGCATACAGTCCACGATCAGAAGATCCGACAAAGATCCGATTCCCTCGCGGATCGAT
This sequence comes from Pajaroellobacter abortibovis, assembly GCF_001931505.1. Lineage (NCBI taxonomy): Bacteria > Pseudomonadati > Myxococcota > Polyangiales > Polyangiaceae > Pajaroellobacter > Pajaroellobacter abortibovis. The sequence continues at coordinate 1,079,845 of NZ_CP016908.1, forward strand.
CGCAGGTTGCCCCCGCTCTTCTTCCTCCCCTTTTTTGCGTTCAGCCGCTGTGATCGGGTGACGTAAAAACACATGCATCGATCCATCAGGCCGATGGAACCATAAAGGTACATCAGGATTTAGGTAGTCGTAAGCGCGGGGATGAACATTGCATCCTGCGATACACCATGAAATCAAAATGGAAAGAGTTTTTTTTCTCATGGACTGCGCTGTTTTGGAGCAGCTGGCACACCTTCACTTCCTGAAGATTGGGGAGAAACCGGCTTTTCGATCTGCTTAAGCAGCTGATTCAGTTGGGCTTGCGTCAGACTCTTCCCTCCACCTTCCTTTTTGTATAACGCGGAGAAGACTTCCGGATCGAGAACCCTCAGTTTTGCTTCAACAACCCGTTTAAGATAGACAAAGAGCCCTGCTGTTTCCGTGGATTGATGGGTGCGGTGATAAACATCCCATAAGAGCGCTTTTGCTTTCTCTATATCCCCTTGGGTCTCATAACAACGCGCTTGATGATACAGACCGAGCTCCTTAAACCCTTTGCTATCGATCGTCTCCAGCTCGCGAAAGGCCGCCAGCGCAGAGTTCATTGCATCTGATTGCTTTTCTACACGGCTTTGAAGCTCATAAGCAAACCCAAGCCCCTCCACGGCTCGCCCATAGATCTCCTTATCCAACTGCGCCAGCACAGAATTCCTCACCTCAAGAAAAGCGAGGATAGCCTCCTGAGGATAGCGCATATCCAATAGCAGAGACGCTTCATGCAACCGTGCAAGCTTCGCAGCAGCAGTAGAAGAGAACTGAGCTTCCAAACGGCGATAAGCCTTGAGTGCAGCCGCTCTTCGTTCTTCGAATGTTTTAAAAGAGGGTACAGATGAAGTTAGAGTGCGTCTCTCCCCTCTTTTATCCTCTAGAGGTGTATTCAAGAGTTGCATGGATTTCGTTAACTGGAGTACAGCCTGCGCCTCTTTTTTTTGGCTAACATAGAGATAAGAAACCAACGCCAAAAGAGCAACTCCGATCGCAACCGCCCCACTGATCACAATAGCACGGCGCTTTCTGATCCAACGCAGCCCTTGAAGTAGGTAATCAAAGAGTGGATCAGAAGGCAAGTGAGCAGAAGATACTGTGCTTAGCTCAGGAGATTCAAAATCAGATAATAAATTTAACTTCTGAGGCAAAATGCGCTCCTTCTTCTAATCTGGAAAGACAAATGGCTGTACCCTATTTTTCTTTTCCCTCCCGGTCAATGCTGCATGCCTAAATGAGGAGAGGACACCTGTTCCTTGATTGCATTCTCCTTAACTTCAGTCTCAGAAGCACCATCGATCGTGTGTGAATGCCGAGGCACAATCCACAGCGCTTCAATCGAAGAAGAGGAGATTACTTCCACCTGAATTGACAAAACTGATGGAAGCTGATTTACATTCGCAAACCACACAGTTCCGTGTTGTTCCATGTTAAGGAAGGAGTGATTAAGAGATACTTGAAGCGTTGCTTGGGGATCACCCAAGAGCACGAAAAGTCTATGATAAGGTAGAGAGGAATCTACTCTTAAACGCGTTTGAAGTAACTTCTTTTTTTGTGAGGAGGGACCAGAATAAGACCATCCTCCCTTATCTTCAGTTAAGAGATGAGCCTCTCGAGCAAATAAAATGGCTTCCAGCATCGGATCATCGAGTCCTGCAAAAGAAGCAAGAGGAGGAAACATTTTCTTACTCATTCCCAATTGAATAAGAGCTTTCGCTTCAGAGAGACGAGCCCTTGTATATTCCTCTTTTGAGAAAATCTCAAGCAAAGGTTGCGCAGCCTGTTGATCTTTGATCTCCCCTAGAGCTTCTGCTATAAATGGACGCCATCTGACTTCTTCAAGAGCTCGGATCAACAAAGGAACAGCCATTTTTAAATGGAGCACGGCGAAGACTTTGCTCAACTCTTCAGCTTCTTTTGTATCGAGCTTCGTTTTTACTTCTTCCCACCACTTGATGAGTTCTTGCTTCCCCCTCGGATCTCCCTGCTCTCCAAACGCAAGCGCAGCGCGGCGCCTCCACTCCAACTGCGGATGATTTATCAATTCCCGTGCCATTAAAGAAGAAGAAGAACCCATGCGAACCAATATTAAAGCTTCCCACTGCCGAACTTCTTCATTCGGCTCTTGCTCGAAAATCGTTTGAATCTTATCGCGAACAGATGACTCATGCATTTTAAATAACACCTCAGCCGCTCTTTTTCTCTGTTCGAGATCACCTTTTTTCAGAAGATGAAGAATCATCTCCAGTTCTTGCTTATCCCCTTGGAGACTCAAGCGAACCGCATCGGAAGCTAAAAAATGAGGTAATTGCTCGTAGTGTCCATGGCTTCTGCGAGTGAATCGCATACGCTGGGATAGCTGATGAAATTCATCGGGATAGCTTGAAGAAACATCTTTCAATTCGTTAGGATCGCGCTCCAGGTGGTAGAGAGAACATGTCGAGACATTCCAATGACAGATCAAACGAGCTGTTCCTTGAGCAAGCAGTGCAGTTCCTTCAGTCTCTACAAAAGCAAATCCGAGCTCCTGTCGCTCAGGTACATTCTGAGTAGAAGAGTAAAGAAGGGAGCTAATGTCTCGGCCTCGAATCCGAGCAGGTTTGGGGGCCCCTAAAGCAGAGAGTACTGTGGGGAGCAAATCGATGACTTGAACCACGGAAAAGACTGTTTGCGGTTCGATGCCAGGTCCAATGAGCAGCAAAGGGACTCTAACCTGTTCTTCATACACCGTAGAGCCGTGGTAACGCCCTCCGTGTTCCCCGAACTCTTCCCCGTGATCCGCTGTGATCAAAAATACTGTATTGGGTCGATCAGCACGGATCCGATCAACCATTTTTCCTATCAATTCATCAGAAACAGCGATCTCACTGTCGTATGCATCCACAGGACGAGGGTTAAGCTGATCTCCAAACAGATGTTTCGGGTGCATGATGTAAGGCTCATGAGGTTCGAACAGATGAACCCACAGAAACAGAGGATGATCAGGCTCAGCCATTTTAAGATAATCGTCCACCTGTTGCAAACGGAGTTCAGCAGAAGCAAATTCAACCTTACGATACTCAAAATCAAGCCCGCGATCGCGGAGCCAAGTAAAGCGCTCTTCGTCCACAAAGAACACTGCAGGAGGATAGAACGCAGCTGTTCGATAACCATAGAGACGTAAATATCCAGCCCATGTCTCTGAGTCAGTCCCCAATCCCATCTCGATTAAAGGGCGCATGTACTTACTCGTCATCAACGAAGCAATCGAATAGGAAGTATGCGGGGTTGCGCAATAAGCATGTTCAAATCGAGCCCCCTGTAGCGCTAATGCATCCAGAGAAGGGGTAGTAGATCGTTCATAACCATAAGAAGAAAGATGATCCGCACGCAAGGCATCGACTGTGATCAGAACAATATTCTGACCTTGCCAGTCCAGCACACGGGATCCCCCTCCCTGAGAACCCTCATCACTCACAGGAATGTCCTGCAGCAATGAACGGTCTTCTCGAGAAATCAAAATAGCCACTCGACCGAGTATAGGAGCTTGCTCAGCGAGGATAAAACGGAGGTGATCGTATGATGTCAGTCGTCGCAAAGCATGAGGGGACCAGAGCAGAAGAAAGCCCATCCACACGATGATTCCAAGCGAGAAAGAGCATTTCCTTTGAAGAGTGCTCTCTTGTGCTTTCGGATAAGGTCTGCCTCTTAAGGCATCTACCAAGCCTACGCTGGCAAGTGTACAGAGTAAAAGCCCATGATGAAAAGAAGGATAGAGTCGAGGGAGCATCCATCGGTCTGCTGACCAACTCGCGGCAGCTAAGAAAAAACCAGCCCAACGAAACCCCCATGAGCCAAGAAAGCGTTCGGTTAAAAAAGGGAGCAACCACCCCCCCATTCCACCGGAAATTCCCCCGATTGTTATCACAAAAAGGAGCCGGAGCTCGAGATGAGCAAAATGTCGACCAGAAGAAACACCATACGCGATCGAGCCTCCGACCAAACTGCTGGTTATCCCAAGAAGGAGCCTGGTTTTTAAAGAGGAAGGAGCACGTTGTACTTCACGAGCCCACGCAACTGCGATAGGAACGAATGGCAAGCTGATGAGGGCTGCCAGTGGAAAAGCGTATAACACGACTCCTTCCATTTCCCAAATCCCTATAAAATAAGGGCTTGCGAGGAATAGAACAAGCAGAGTCTCCGCCATCAAAAGAAACAGCCAAGCTCTCCACACACAACCCGCAGACTTGAGGTAGGAAAGCGCTTTAGAAGGGATTCCGTTCAAACTCAACAAAAGAATTCATAGGTAAAGGAGTTCCAGAATTTCGTAGGCTCGAGCTCCACCCGGTGTCCGTATCGTCACCTTATCCCCTACCTCTTTGCCGACCAGAGCTCGAGCAAGAGGGCTCGAGATACTTAAAATCCCTTGATTGACATCTGACTCGTCCGCCCCGAGGATCTTGTACACAGTGATCTCTTCCGTGTCTGTATTGTAGAGCTTTACAGTAGCTCCGAAGGCAACTCTTGATCCCTTTACCTGTGCGGGATCGATCACTTCAGAACGGCTGAGTTTTTCTTCAAGCTCCTTAATGCGCCCCTCAATGAACGATTGTTTTTCTCTGGCGGCATGATACTCCGCATTTTCACTCAAATCGCCGTGTTCACGCGCAGCAGCAATCGCAGTAATAATGGACGGTCTTTCTACAGAGCGCAAATGCTGCAACTCTTCGCGTAACCTGGCAAAGCCTGTTGGAGAGATTGGATTTTTTTCCATCGTGTGTTTACTCTTTTTGTATACCCTGTTCAAAAAATTGTAAAACTAGGTGTTAGAGAGGGGCAACCAAAACGCTTGCAAGAACAACCATGAGACGACCTATTCTATCTCTACTCTCAATACAAAAAACGAGCTGGAAGGTACCTTTTTCTCTCTGTTTATTGCTCCTATGTTCTTGCCACCCACAAGCATCACACCCTTCTTCCCCTTCTCCGAATCGAGATCAAGCAGAAAAAGCTTATGAAAAAGCAATGGAGCAGTTCCACCAACACGAATGGATAGAAGCTCAAACGTTGCTAACCGATGTTAAAAAGCGATTCCCCTACTCCCGATATGCACGGTTAGCAGAGTTGCGGCTCGCTGATATCGAGTTCGAACAAGAAAAATACATCGAGGCACTTGCTCAATACCGTCAGTTTATCTACTTGCACTCCACAGAAACTGAAGAAGTGGAATATGCACGGAGACAGATCGTAGAATCCCAATACCATCAGATTGAGGATTCCTTGTTCCTCCCATCCAACGAAGAAAGAGATCAAGGGGGAGTGCTGGACACGTATAAAGAGCTTTGCGCTTATCTTCAGGACTATCCCAAGACGGCTCATTACCAGCATATGCAAGCCCTTTTCGCTCAAGTGACCGAGCGACTCATTCAACATGAAATTGCAGTTGCCCACTTTTACCTAGATAAATCGAATTATACTGCAGCCATTTCACGCCTGAAATATGCTTTGCAGACTTACGGCGATCCCCCCTTAAAATCGCAACCGAATCCGAAAGATCCCCCTCTTCCATCCGCTCATTCATTAACCCCAATTTCCAATGCCAGTGCGGAAGTGCTCCTCCTGCTAGGAGAGGTCTACCTCTGGACACACCAATGGCAGGAGGCTCAATCTGCCTTTTCTATACTGCGTCAATCTCGTCCCGAAAACAGGCTAGTAGAACAAGCCAATCACTATCTGCAATCGATGAGGGAACGTGGTCTCTTATCCCCTTAATCCACACGATCCTTTTCTGGATTCTCCAAGTGCTAAAACCGTCCTTATTGTGGATGACGAAAAGAATATTCGCCGAACTCTCCAATTGATTCTTGAGGGGGAAGGTTATCATGTATTGACCGCAGAAAGTAGTCATACAGCGCTTACTCTCTTATCCAGTCCAAGCACGAGCGTGGACGTTGCCATCTTCGATGTCAAACTTCCAGACATAGGAGGTTTGGAAGTCATTCAACGGATTAAAAAGGACGAGGCCACGAAACACATCCCTTTTCTCGTCATGAGCGGACATGCCACTGTTCACGACGCTGTTGTAGCGATCAAATTAGGAGCGAGTGATTTTATTGAAAAACCGCTCACACGAGAAAGGATCCTGGTCAGCCTTCACAATGTGCTCGAATCCACACGAGCCAAAAATATGCTCAAACAAGTGTCCATTGTCGAAGCACAACGATACGAATTGCTGGGTCAGAGTGCACCGATGCACAAGCTTTTAAAGGATATCGAAAAGGTTGCTCCAACAAAAGCAAGCGTATTGATCACGGGAGAAAGCGGTACAGGGAAAGAGTTAGTCTCTCGCGCGCTCCACAGGTTGAGCTCACGTGCAGAAGGCCCTTTTATCCGGGTCAATTGTGCCGCAATCCCCCGAGAGCTAATTGAAAGCGAGTTGTTTGGACATGAAAAGGGGGCTTTTACAGGAGCACAGCACCGCAAGCGCGGATTGTTTGAGCAAGCCCATCGCGGTACTCTCTTTCTAGATGAGATCGGAGATATGGATCTGGTCGCGCAAGCAAAAGTCCTTCGTGCACTTCAATCTGGTGAGATCCTACGAGTAGGAAGTGAGCAAGGGATGCATGTCGACGTGCGAGTATTAGCTGCAACCAACAAAAATTTGTTGCAAGAGGTAGAAAAAGGCAAGTTTCGAGAAGATCTCTTCTTTCGCCTCCATGTCTTCCCCATTCACTGCCCCTCTCTTCGGGAAAGGGTAGAGGACATCCCTCTTCTCGCTCAAGCTTTTTTGCAAGCTTTCTGTCGAGAAAATGGGACAAAAGCGAAAGAATTTCACCCTGTTGTGCTGCAAGCCCTATGTCAGCGCAAATGGCCTGGTAATGTACGAGAGCTCAAAAATCTTGTAGAACATATGGCTATTGTAGCGCACGATCAATCTATCATTGCTGAGCTTCCAGATAGTCCTTTTTTCTTTCATCAAAGCGATCTGCAACAAGAGAGCCCCGAAAGCTTATTCCCACAACCCACTGAAGCAGATCTCCCCCCCTCTTCCACTCACCTCTCTGAACCCACCAGTGCGATGACACTGCGAGCTTTCCGAGAACATGCAGAGCGAAGCTATATCCTCGAGACATTACACCACTGCGAATGGAACATCTCCCGGGCTTCTCTGCGACTAGGCATCGAACGCACTCACCTCCACAAAAAAATGCGGCAGTTTGGAATCGAGCGAGGAAAAGACTGAAGGTCCTCCTTAATGCAAACCAGTAGAGCCATATCCACCAACCCCTCTTGAAGTAGAAGGAAGACACTCCGTCGGTATCCATTCGACCTGAAAGAAAGGTGTAACGACCAGTTGCGCGATACGCTCAAGCGGGGCGATTGAGAAAGGGGTCTCTCCTAGATGGATTAAAAGTACTTCAATCATCCCACGGAAATCTGAGTCAATTGTGCCAGGGGAATTGAGGAGCGTAACCCCATGATTTGCAGCAAGCCCGGAACGCGGTCTCACCTGCCCTTCAAACCCATGAGGCAAAGCGAGAGCAATGCCGGTAGGAACCCGCACGCGTTTCCCTGGCTGGAGGAGAACTGGCTTCTGAAGAGCTGCCTGGAGATCCATACCAGCCGATCCTTCTGTCTGATAACGGGGCCAAGGAACCTCAACAGGTCCTACTCGCTGAATTAAAACGTGAAGGTGGTGGATAGTCTTTACCCGCGTGTCATTCGGCATGCTAATATTCCTTGTATGTCTCATTCTGGTCAATTTGTTCTCATTCTCGATTTTGGATCGCAATATACTCAACTGATCGCCAGACGAATACGCGAACAAGGGGTCTATTGCGAAATTCATCCTTCTACTCTCTCCCAAGAAAAAATCCGCAGTCTCAATCCCGCTGCCCTGATCTTATCTGGTGGACCATCCAGCGTATACGACGAAGGAGCTCCCCCTTTCTATCCTTACTGGCTTGAATTAAACATACCGATCCTAGGCATCTGCTACGGGATGCAACTGATCGCTCACCAACTCGGAGGGAAAGTAGAGCTAACCTCTCGCAGAGAATTTGGAACCGCTCGGATTGTTGTACAGGAGCCTCTCGGGATCCTACAGCGATTCTCTCAAGGTCAATCGCTCGATGTGTGGACGTCCCACGGGGATCAGATCACCGCTCTACCTCCCGGCTATATTCAGCTAGCCAAAACAGAAAGCACCCCTTTTTGCGTGATAGGCAATCTGGAAAAGAAGATCTATGGAGTCCAATTTCATCCAGAAGTGGTTCACACGCCTCAAGGGACTCAGATCCTGGCTTCCTTTCTGTTCGATGTCGCCCAATTAACACCCGACTGGACCCCTTCTGTCTTCACAAAAGAGGCTATCCAAAAAGTGCGTAATACCGTAGCTCATCATGAACGCGCCATCTGCGCCCTCTCTGGAGGGGTCGATTCATCGGTAGCAGCCATGCTATGCCATCAGGCGATCGGCGATCGCTTGACCTGCATCTTTATCGACACCGGATTGCTCCGTTTAGGAGAAGCAGAAAAAGTGATCACCACACTCCAAAATCACTTCAACTTCCAATTTCACGCCGTCCGCGCAGAGGACCGCTTTCTTACTGCCCTTGAAGGGATTACCGACCCAGAACAAAAGAGAAAAATCATTGGCAAAGTCTTCATTGAGCTCTTTGAAGAAGAGGCCACCAAGATCAAGGGAGCGCACTATCTCGTGCAAGGGACGCTCTATCCAGACGTCATCGAAAGCGTCTCGTTGAAAGGTCCAAGCGCTATCATCAAAAATCATCATAACGTCGGTGGACTTCCAGAACGCATGCATTTCACGCTGATTGAACCATTGCGCGAATTGTTCAAAGACGAAGTCCGTCAAGCTGGCGCAACACTTGGTCTCACAAGTGAGCTGCTCGAACGGCATCCCTTCCCCGGTCCAGGTCTCGCCATTCGCTGCATCGGAGAAGTTAACCGAACCCGCCTCCATATCTTGAGAGCAGCAGACGCGATTGTAGATGAAGAGATGAAAGCTGCAGGTCTCTATTCTTCTCTCTGGCAAAGCTTTTGTATTCTTTTGCCTGTGCGTACCGTGGGGGTCATGGGAGACGAGCGTACCTACGAAGAAGTTTGTGCTTTGCGAGCTGTTCAATCGACAGACGGCATGACCGCAAACTGGGCGAGACTTCCGCACGAGATACTTGAACGGATCTCCACACGTATCATCAATGAGATTCGCGGGATTAATCGAGTAGTTTACGATATCTCCTCAAAACCTCCCGCAACCATCGAATGGGAATAAATAAGTAGTCGGTAAGGCTTGACGTGCGCCTTTTCTTCCTTTATGCTGTGATGTGTAGTCATCTAAAAACATCAACACACTTCTGAATGAGAATAAGTCGATGGCAAATCGTGCAATTTGGAACATGAAAAAACGACATGAATGGCTTGGCAAGCCTCAGAAGGCCAAGCGTATCAAGCGAGCAGCTCGTTTACGCTGTGGTTTCCAAGACGTCATCGATCGCAAAGGGGTATCTTCCCTGGCTGCCAAGAATTAATTTCTCAGCCATGTTTGCGGGACTAGCTCAGTTGGTAGAGTGCCAGCTTCCCAAGCTGGGTGTCGCGGGTTCGAGTCCCGTGTCCCGCTCTCTCTATTTTCCATTGCAACCCTCATGAGTCGCTCCTCTCTCATTGACGCGGAAGCGATTAAAAGATTAGCTAAGCTTGCTTCTATTTCTTTGACGCCAGAAGAAATTAAAGCTTTCGAAAACAATTTCGATTCCATCTTAGGCTATATCGATACGATCGAAACGCTCGACACTGAGCTTATCCCCTCTACTTGGGATGTCAGCTCCGGCGGGATGCGCTTACGTCAGGATGAAGTCAAGCCCAGTCTCTCTCGAGAAGAGGTGCTCTCCCAAGCTCCACACCACAATCAAGAGAGCTTTGGCGTTCCTGTGTTCATGGAGGAATGAGTTGACAGTAGAAACATGGGACATCTGCACACTCGTAGACCAAGTTCAGCGAGGGGAGATCAAAGTTACAGAAATTGCGGCTATGCTACTTCAACGTGTAGACACGCTCAATCCTCGTCTCAATGCTTTCCTGACGATCAATCCAGAGCAGATCCTCGCTGAGGCCCAAGCGATTGATGATAAGCGGGCAGCTAAAAAGCCATTAGGGCTGCTTGCCGGCGTTCCGATCGCGATCAAAGATTCCATTGTCACCCGCGGTGTCCGAACAACATGCGCATCCAAAATTCTCAAAGATTACCTTCCCCCTTATGATGCAACCGTCATCCATCGGCTTCGGGCAGCGGATGCTCTTCTCTTTGGCAAAACCAATTTGGACGAATTTGCCATGGGATCTTCAACGGAAAACAGCGCTTTCGGTCCCACAAGGAATCCGTGGGATCTTGAGCGCACCCCCGGAGGTTCCTCAGGGGGGAGTGCAGCAGCAGTAGCAGCTCGACTCTGCCTAGGTTCATTGGGAAGTGATACAGGAGGATCGATCCGTCAGCCTGCTTCGCTCACAGGAATCGTAGGGATCAGGGGTTCTTACGGACGCGTTTCCCGTTACGGACTTGTGGCGTTCGCCTCTAGTTTAGATCAAATCGGGCCTCTCGCGACTGATGTGCGCGGTGCCGCCCGGATGTTGAGTATTTTAAGCGGCGCTGATCCCCACGATGCGACTTGTTTAAATCTTCCAAGTGAGGATTTCGAAGCAGCCTGTACCCAGAGCGTCCGAGGGCTCCGTATTGGAATTCCGGAAGAATACTTCGGAGAAGGGCTCGATCCAGAGGTCGAAAAAGCGATCAGTCATGCGATTGAAGAATTAAAGAATGCAGGATGCACCCTCCATCTGATCAGCCTCCCTCACACCTCTTTCGCCCTCGCAACTTATTACATCTTAGCTAATGCTGAAGCTTCAAGCAATCTCGCGCGTTTTGATGGGGTAAGGTATGGGTTGCGGCTGGAATCCTTAGACGAATCGCTCTTCTCCAAGAATCTCGCCTATGAAGTTGCATCCATGTATGGAACAACACGCAGCGCTGGATTCGGGCCTGAAGTCAAGCGCAGGATTTTGCTCGGCACGTTTGTGCTTTCCTCCGAATATTACGACGCTTACTATCTCAAATCACAAAAAATAAGGACGCTGATCCGAAGTGACTTTGATAATGCATTTTCCCATGTCGATGTCATTTGCTCTCCCACAGCACCCACTTCTGCTTTTAAGCTGGGTGAAAAAATAGACAATCCCCTGGCGATGTATTTAAGCGATGTGTACACACTCCCTGCAAGTTTAGCTGGAATCAGTTCCATGAGCGTTCCTGCAGCGTTCACATCCACAGGGCTTCCGATTGGGCTTCAGATCATGGCGCCATCCCTCCAAGAGAGCACGATGCTCACAGTAGCAAAAGCATGGGAAGAGCGGGCCAATCTACGACATAAGGTACCAGCTTTTCTCTAAAGTATCATCATCAAGTTTTCCTTCAAAGGCCAACGATTTCAATGCACCAAGTCACTCGATTCACATGATCGGCGGGATAATGTTGATTGATAAGCCTCAAGGGCTGACCAGTCATGATGTGGTCGCAAGGATCAGAAGGATTTTAAAGATAAAAGCCGTGGGCCACGCAGGAACGTTGGATCCGATGGCAACGGGTCTTCTGACAATAGCCGTAGGAAAAGCCACTAAACTGATCACTTACCTCACCAACACCACGAAAGCTTATGAATGCACGATTGTGTTCGGTCAAACCACAGAAACCCTAGACGGAGATGGCCATCTTTCTTCACAAAAGCCTCTCCCACCCGCTTTGATTGACGAACTTACCTCCCCTTTCCCTTTACCCAGTGACTCTTTTATAGAAAGAGCGCTTACCTATGAGCGCACCCGAATAAGTCAGATCCCTCCTGCATACTCCGCCATTAAAATCAATGGAAAACGAGCTTACGCCCGCGCTCGATGCGGAGAAGAATTTGAAATCCCAGCACGCCCTGTACAAATGAAACACCTTGAGGTGCTGAGAAAAGGGATCAACCCTAACCCATGGATTCAACTATCGATTGAGGTTAGCAAAGGATATTACGTGCGCTCGCTCGCACGCGATCTATCAACCGCTCTCGGCACAGTAGGATGCCTGTCCCAGCTCCGACGAACCCACGTGGGGCCTTTTCAAGTCAGCGCAGCATTACCACTCGAAACCGGTAATGCTGCGACTTTGTTAACTCATCTAATTTCTATAGAAGAAGCCGCAAAGCAAATCTTAACCCCCCTCTATTTGGATGAACAACACCTTGCTCCTCTCTTGCATGGACGCCCTCTCCACGCTGATTTAATCCCAGCGATTCAATCCGCACCTGTTGGAACACTCTACGCTCTCTTCTCTCCACAAGAGACCTTACTGGCCATCGCTGCCCCTCAACAAAACGGAAACGTCCAAATTTTTCACAGATTCGGACATACCAAATCATAGACTGCATTTGTTTTGGTGTTTTTAATTTCAGAAAACGTATCCAAGGCACACTTTTCGATCGCTCTTTTGAAGCACTACAGAGTAAGGAAAACATAGAATCAAACTGCGATATATCTGAGAAGACTAGTAAAAAAGTATTAAATATGTGTTACTTACATTCTTTTCACTCGTATTTTCGCTATTCCAATTGTTTGGCGCTTTCGATTGCCCTTAGATAATATAATAGATGGTTCGCCATCTGATAGGTTGTCTATTTGCTCATTTAATAGCTCATCAAAGCCTAGATTTAAGTTAAAAAACATCAAGAATTCCTGTTTATTCTTTGATAAACAGGGGGGATTCTAAGAGAAATCATAAAAAGTCGATCCTTATTACGGCTTTATTCGTCCAAATCAGTTTTTGGGAGTGTGGTCAGTCACTTAATCGAAAGCTTTCAGAAACAACAGAGCATCCGCATCAAGTTCATCTCTCTGGAACAGACTCAGACAATCAACCTTTTGCACTCGATACGATGTATGGAGGTAAATTCCAAAATGGGTATCACAACATTTTGTTCATTGTGTACGCGATTTTGGAAAATAATCTACACGGTTTCAAAGTAGAATCGGAAGGGGTGCTCATCCTTATCTCTGCTTGCCCAAACAAGATGAAATTGATTACACGTGGGCTATCCCAGAAAATTGACTCTATGTGGCCAACAAAATAAGGTGGGTTGTTACAGCGAATTCACTTGTCAAACGATGGAGACCTGAACCAAGTTACTTTTAATGCTGAATCGGAACTTTTAGGAGCTCAGAAAAGCATACTTCATCCTAAGTCTCCTCATCTTTACATTCTTCACGCGAATAACAACATGAAGCGGATTTACGATCTCTATCAACAACAAATGAGAAGATGAGAAGAAACGTTGGTCCCATTCCCCAACCGTTTCTACTCCAATGCCAACAAAATCTTCAACGATTTCTCCATATAACTACCCAGTCATGGGAAGTCTTTCTGATCCTTGTTCAATAAGAAGAAGGGTAAGAAGAAAGGCGAGAGGATACTCCTATCAAGAAACCCCTTTTGGTGTGGAATATCCTCTCTCTTGTTGAACATACTTGATTTAGCTTCAAGACCAACTTAACAGGGGGATGGTGAGAAATGTATATATCCTCGACAAAACACAGACAATTTACGATAATAGAATCGTTAAGCGAAGGTGGCGGAATTGGCAGACGCGCTGGATTCAGGTTCCAGTGGGATCACTCCCGTAAGGGTTCAACTCCCTTTCTTCGCACTGATGATACCGTCCCGTGCGGATGGTGCTGTATATCGGGAGTTCCTTTTAAATAGAATGGCCTCATTCGAGGAAATCATCCGCAACAACTTTTATGAACTATGCTAGTAGTACATCCACCATGGTGGATGTACTTATTTTACGCAGCGTAAGAGCAATCGATCCTCCTCACCTCGATGAGGAAGAGATCGATCTTGTTATTGAAAGGGGAAGGATTCTTTCAATGGGGTACAGTGCTGCTGGCTCATGGAAGGCTTCTGATCGAGTCCGCATTCTCAATGGGAAAGGGTGGTGGGTTCTCCCCGGTCTAACCGATCTGCATGTTCATCTGCGTGAACCGGGCCATGAATACAAAGAGGATCTTCAAAGCGGTCTCAAGGCAGCAGCAGCGGGCGGTTTTGTCAATGTCTGCGCAATGCCCAACACATCCCCCATCAACGATACACGCGCTGTAACTGAAATGCTGATCGCAAAAGCAAATCTGATCGGTGGTGTCCGCGTCCACCCCATTGCCGCGATTACTATAGGACAAAAAGGGGAAAAGTTGACTGAAATGGTCGCTCTCAAAGCGGGGGGCGCTGTTGCTTTTTCCGATGATGGACGCTGCGTCACCTCAGCCAAGGTGATGAAGCAAGCATTCGAGTACGCATCAACGCTTGATCTTCCTCTGATCCAGCATGCAGAAGACCATAGCCTCACTCAAGATGCCCAGATGCACGAAGGGGCTATTTCCACTCAGCTCGGATTGAAAGGATGGCCTCGGATTGCAGAAGATTTGATAGTTGCGCGCGATGTACTTCTCGCGGAATACACAAAAGCTCGCTATCACGTCGCCCACCTTTCAACTCAAGGAGCCGTTCGGATTGTACGGGAAGCAAAATCACGTGGCCTTTCCGTAACTGCAGAAGTCACTCCCCACCACTTGCTGCTCATCGATCAAGACGTGATCGGTTATCGTACCGCATGCAAGGTAAACCCACCGCTGCGAGAAGAAGAGGACAGAGTCGCTCTCCTCGAAGCGCTCGCAGACGGGACCATCGATTGTATCGCAACGGATCATGCTCCTCATAGCCCGCTCGAAAAAGAATGTGAGTTCTCCCGCGCATTACCAGGGATGATCGGACTTGAGCTATGCCTCCCTCTTCTCCTCCCTCTCGTGCACCGTGGGCTCTTCCCTCTTGCACGGTTCATCGACGCCCTTGTTTCGAAGCCAACCCGGATCGTGGGGCTTATCCCCCCTACTCTTCGAGAAGGGGCTCCAGCCGATTTGACAGTGATCGATCCGCATGCTCAGTGGACAATTGATGCTGATCAACTTTTGAGCAAAAGCAAAAATACTCCTTTCCATGGCTATCAAGCGCAAGGCCGTATTATGATGACCCTGATCGGAGGTCAAATCGCCTTCGAATCTTCTCCTTAACCAGAAGAGGTTTCATGAGCGATCCTACAAAATCTGAACGTGCCTGGCTCGTATTAGCAGACGGGACAACATTTGAAGGGCGCCCCTTTGGTGCTCGAGAGGCGACTGCTGGAGAAGCTGTTTTCACCACTGCACTCACAGGTTACCAGGAAATCATTTCAGATCCTTCTTATTGCGATCAGATTGTCGTGATGACCACCCCTCACATAGGCAACGTGGGGATGAATCGACAAGATCACGAATCAACTTCTGCCAAGCCCTCCCTAGCAGGGCTTGTCGTACGGGATCGAAGTACACTCTTTTCGAATTGGCGAGCCGAGCATTCACTTGATCAATACCTTTGCGATCACGGAATTGCAGGGATTACGGAAGTGGATACGCGGAAATTAACCCGCCATCTGCGTGATCACGGAACGCAAAATGGAGCTTTCGGATGCCAGCCCCCTGAGCAGCTGTTAGAAATAGCGCGAAAGGCACCCAATCCAGAAGGGCTTAACCTAGTCCACAAAGTTACTTGCTCAGCGCCTTATGCATGGACGGAAGGAAACGGTTTGTGGGCGTTGCCTTTTTGCAAAAATGATCTGCATGTTGTTGTGCTCGATCTCGGCGTTAAGAGAAACCTTCTCCGCTCTTTGGTGGACATGGGGTGCAGGGTCACCGTGGTCCCTGCCTTTACCTCTGGAGAAGAGATCCTCTCCTTCGCTCCCGATGGTATCCTGCTTTCGAACGGCCCCGGAGATCCAGCTGTCTTGGAAAAACCGACCGAAACTATCCGCTTTTTGCTGGGAAAGAAACCGATCTTTGGCGTTTGCCTCGGGCATCAACTGCTTACCCAAGCTTTAAAAGGGAAAACGTACAAACTTAAATTTGGTCACCGAGGTTGCAATCAACCCGTCCGAGATAAAGCGACAGGGCGGATTGAGATCACCTCCCAGAATCACGGTTTCTGCGTCGACCTTCAATCGCTCCCAAGCGACGTGATATCGACGCATATCCACCTCAATGACGGAACGAGCGAGGGCCTTGCTGTCCCTTCCTTAAAAACATTCAGTGTGCAATATCATCCTGAAGCCTCAGCTGGACCTCACGATTCCCTATACCTGTTTCATCGCTTTTCGGATCTCATGACGAGTGTCCGTCCATAACAATTGTTGTTGGTTATTATCACGAGTGATTGATTGATGTCGTCTCTTCAGCCTACTATTTACTTTGTAAGTCTCGGTTGCACCAAAAATCGAGTGGACAGTGAAGTCATGCTTGGAGTCGCTGAACAATCGGGCTACCGTCTCACGGATTTTCCCGAAGAAGCTTCCGTTATCGTTGTCAATACATGCGGATTCATAGAGGAAGCAAAAAAAGAATCGATCGAGACAATTGTCGAGCTCGCTTCTTGGAAACAAAATGGAGGCTGCAAAAAGCTCATTGTGACAGGATGTCTTTCTCAACGGTATCCCCAAGAGCTTTCGGCTCAAATGCCCGAAGTCGATCATTTCTTGGGCTCTAGTGATATGCTTCGTCTTAAGGATGTACTTCAAGATCGAGCTGATCGCATGCTTGTGGGAAATCCAGCCGATTGGCTCATCTCCTCTGCCGATCCACGGGCCCTGACACAGAGTCGGGTCAGCGCTTATATCAAAATCGCTGAAGGGTGCGATCGGAAATGCTCTTTCTGCGCGATCCCTCAATTTCGAGGGGTTCAGCGCTCCCGAGACCCACAAGACATCCTTCGAGAGGCAGAACATCTTATCTCTCTTGGAGCTGTTGAACTCAATTTGATCTCTCAGGATACGCTTCGCTATGGGCATAATCTTCCTTCCCAGAAAAGGATCCCTCTCTCGAAACTGGTTGAGCAGATCGCCAATTTGACAGGAGTCCAGTGGGTCCGTCTGTTCTATCTGTATCCTCAAAAGCTAGAAGAGGAACTTCTCGAATTACTCGCAGGGCATCCACATGTTGTTCCCTACGTTGATATGCCACTCCAACATGCAGCAGATCCAATGTTAAAGCGAATGAAACGAGGGTGTGGGAAAGATAGGCAGAAACGGATTGTTGAGCAGCTGCGACTTGCTGTTCCCCGCCTCACCTTTCGAACTGCCTTTATTGTAGGGCATCCAGGTGAAACACAAGAAGAATTTGAAGAACTGTACGAGTTTGTCCAATGGGCCAGATTTGAATATGCCGCTGTATTTCGGTATTCCGATGAAGAGTCTTGCCCCTCTTATCAATTGGAATCAAAGGTCAAGCCTCTTGTCACCGCCAATCGACAGCGGCGGCTCGTAGCCTTACAAGAACGGATTGCAAGAGAGAAGAACCAAGCCTATCTCGACCAAGAACTCGATATACTGGTAGAAGGGCCAAGCGAAGAACATAAATGGGTGTATCAAGGGCGTCATGCAGGACAAGCTCCTGAAATTGATGGACGGGTATTTCTATCTGGAGAAGCATTCATTCCAGGGGAAATCGTGCGTGTCCAAATTTCTCAAGCTACCACCTATGATCTGGTAGGAGAAACGCTCTATCCTCCTTCCTCCCCTGTTCATACCGCTAAGGAGAAAAAGAAAACGAAAAGGCGATTTCTTCCTCTCTTACCTCATAAGCCCACTTCCCCTCTAAATCATTAATCACCATAAACAATTTAGGAACCACTAGACGGTAAACGGATGGCCACTCTTTCTTTGCGCAATATTGTGATTGTTGCAGATGTTGATCACGGGAAAACCACTTTAGTCGACCATATGTTAAGGCAGGCAGGAACTTTTCGAAGTACGGAAACACTTGTCGATCGTGTGATGGATTGCGGTGAACTAGAACGTGAACGCGGAATCACCATTATGGCCAAGAACGCGAGCTGCCGGTGGAACAATACCAAGGTCAACATCATCGACACCCCTGGCCATGCCGACTTCGGAGGAGAGGTGGAACGTACGTTGATCATGGCAGACGGGGCTCTACTTCTGGTCGATGCTGCCGAAGGCCCTTCCCCTCAGACACGGTTTGTCCTCCGCAAATGCCTTGAATTCCACTTTCCCATCATTGTTGTGATCAATAAGATCGACCGTACAGATGCTCGACCTGAAGAAGTTCTAAACGAAATTTTCGATCTCTTTTGCGATCTAGAAGCAAGCGACAAACAGATCGACTTTCCTGTCCTCTACGCGATCGGAAAACAGGGGATTGCCAAAAAGAATCTAGAAGATACTTCCACTTCATTAGCCCCCCTCTTTGAATCTATCCTAGAAACAATTCCTCCTCCAAAAGGGGATGAGAAACAACCTCTCCAAGTACTGATCAGCAATCTGGACCATGATGATTACGTCGGACGGTTGGCTATCGGACGGGTGATGGCAGGCACGCTCAAGACCAATCAAGCGGTTGGGATTCTTAAGAAAGGCCCCCCCCTCAAAGGTGCGATCAAAGCTTTACTATCCTTTGAAGGGTTAAAGCGAACACTGACGACGGAAGCCACGGTGGGGGAAATCGTAGCAATTTCAGGTTTTGAAGACATTGAGGTAGGCGATACAGTTGTGGACCAACATCCTGAATGGGAGAAACGCGCACTCCCACGCATTGAAGTAGAACCCCCTACGCTTAAGCTGAAAATTGGAATCAACGCTTCCCCGTTTGCAGGCAAATGCAAACAGTCCAAATTTATGACGGGACGCCATCTGCGCGATCGTCTTCTCAGGGAAACCCGAAAAAATCTCGCTCTCCGTTTGGAGGAAACGGATTCTTCCGATACGTTGCTCCTTCTGGGACGGGGAGAACTGCAGCTCGCCATCTTAGTGGAAACGATGCGGCGAGAGGGATATGAGATGCAGCTTGGAAATCCTCAGGTCATGACCAAAAAAGTCGATTCTACTATTTACGAGCCTTATGAACTTGCTGTGATTGACGTTCCAGAGGCCTTTATTGGAATCGTTATAGAACGGACGGGGGAACGAAAAGGGCGTATGATGAAAATGGTAGGCCCCCGCTACGGGCGAGCCCGCCTGGAATATCGGATCCCGAGCCGCGGCCTTATCGGATTTCGCAGTGAGCTGATGACTGCCACACGAGGGAGCGGACTCCTGCACACGCTGGTAGATGGCTGGGAGCCATGGGCCGCCGGAATAATACGGCGACCATGGGGAGCCATTGTAGCCGATCGCGCAGGAGTGTCCACCAGCTATGCTCTCCATCATCTCCAGCCCCGAGGAGAATTCTTTATTTCTCCAGGGGTAGAGGTTTATGAGGGGATGATTTTAGGCCAGCACAATCGACCAAACGATACGGACGTCAACGTCACAAAAGAAAAGAAGCTTTCCAATATCCGCAATCACGGAAAAGATGAAAACGTGGTTCTGTCACCTCCCCGTCTTCTTACCATTGAAACCGCTCTCGAATGGATTGACAACGACGAGTTGGTTGAAGTGACACCCGAAGCAATCCGAGTCCGGAAACAGATTCTGAAAGCCAACGCTCGACCGCGACGGGGAGATGCGGAAGTAGATTAACTTTCAATCAACAAGGTATGCAATCGATTCTGCACCTCTTCTAGCCGAGATAAATCAATCAACGTGCTGACACGAAAGGGACCACCCGTCACAGACAGGGGGTTGATTTCATCTTCTTCGAGATGATCGAAAATGTCTGTCAACCGCTCTAGAATCTTTTTCCTCCCACCTATCACACTGATAAGTCCCATAGGCGGGGTAAATGTTAATGAATCCGCAAACTCTTGCTTAAGAGATTGACAGCAATACTCCGCATCGGGCATATGAAGGAGAGGAATCAGACATTTGATAGTGTTCTGAGCCCCGTAGAAATCGAGCGGAGGTAAGGAAAATTCCGTAATGCGCCGAAGAAGAGCAGACCATTGTGTCCGCTCAACGCACGCCTGCACTACTTGAGGAAAACTGACCACGGCGTAGATCTTCTCTTGGACGGCCCCAGTCTTCGGTTCGGAAGCGATTGTTTCTCGGAAAGAAGCATCAGGGCGGTGATGATCACTTGCTTTCCGCGCAACAATATGGACATCCTTACGACGAGCCCATTCGATGGCGCGCCCATTGATTACTTTTGCCCCTACCTCCGCCATTTCTTGAAGAATCGGCAGCTCGATCGTAGGCCAATGGTACGGTTCTTTGACAATCTTCGGATCTCCCGAATAAACCCCATCGACATCGCTGTAAATTTCACACCGTTCAGCTCCAAGGGTAGCAGCCAGCGCGACTGCCGTCGTGTCTGAGCCCCCTCGCCCAAGGGTTGTCACTTCTCCTTTATAACTCACGCCTTGATAACCAGCTACGACCACTACACGACCCTGTTCAAGCTGCTGCTTCACGCGAAAAGGGCGTACTTCCATGATCTGAGCATCAAAATGATCGATACTGGTGATAATTCCAGCTTGACTTCCCGTCAGACTGACAGCATTGCATCCGCGCGCGTGGAGAGCAATACACAGCAATGCCATGGACACGCGCTCCCCTGTGGAGACCAGCATATCCAATTCCCGACGAGATAACTCAACCGAGTAATCTGCACCTGTTAAAGCAGCCTGATGAGCAAGAGCAATGAGCTGATCAGTCGCCTTCCCCATCGCGCTAACCACAACCACAACTTGATAGTCTATCCTATATGCGGCATTCACTTTATCAGCGACATGACCGATCTTTTCCATGTCCGACATGGAGGACCCACCATATTTTTGAACCAAAACCTTCATATTCTTGTTCTGAACACTCTACAGTTGAATAAGCATTTACGATGTTCTTTCCACAACCACCCCCTCAACCAAAGAAAAATATGATTTCACGATCTTCTTTTTTCCCAAAACGAAGTGAGCATTCGTTTATAGGAACATTGTGCTACGTATTTTTATTTCAACCCTTTCAAGGACAAAGATGAACTTTTTGACGCTCTCTGAACCATCCCCTCCGTTCTAACCATGCATCTGCTCATCCTTTCTCGCCGCAGCCACCTCTATTCCACAAGACGACTCATGCTTGCTGCCCGCGCACGAGGTCATCAAGTGACTATCGCTGATCCTCTCGATTTACGGCTCGTTATCAGTCGCGGGCGCCCCTCCATTTTTTTAGGGAACCATCCTGTCCCCCCTACGGATCTCGTACTCCCTCGGATAGGTGCATCGAACACCAACTTTGGTCTCGCTGTTGTGCGCCAGTTCGACATGATGGGGATTCCCGTTCTCAATACCGCCATAGCGATCGCCCGTTCTCGGGATAAATTGCGAGCGATGCAGCTTTTAACCAAGAAACATATCAACGTTCCGAAGATGGTGTGCGCACGACACCCCAATTCCGTCGATTTAGCCCTCAGAATCGTCGGGGGGGCCCCCGTCATCGTTAAGCTACAGCAAGGAACACAAGGAATCGGGACGATGATCGCAGAAACGCCTCAAGCAGTCTCTTCCCTCCTCGGAACGCTATGGGCCATGGGGCAGGATATTATCCTACAAGAATACATTGCCGAATCAAAAGGGCGAGACTACAGAGCTATTGTCGTGGGAGGACGTGTCGTCGCTGCCATGCGCAGACAAGCCAAAAAAGGAGAATTTCGTTCCAACCTGCATTTAGGAGGTTCAGGGGTTAAAATACAGCTAGAAAAATCTTACATTCAAGCTGCTATTGCAGCCACTAAAGTGATAGGGTTAGAAGTCTCAGGGGTTGACATGTTAGAAGGGAAAGATGGACCGAAAATCTTAGAAATCAATAGTTCTCCTGGGCTGGAAGGAATTGAAAGGGTCAGTAGTATCGACGTAGCAAGCATTATTATTCGCCATGCGGAGCGATTCCTTCTTAAACGAACCAAACAGAAAAAACGAAGAGACATTGTGATTGAAGAGGAACGTCTTCCTTACCGTTTAAAACCGCTCCATCTGTCTCCCTCTGATCTTTCCTTTCTGCTTAGTCAATCTTAAAAAACACCTGTGACGGCTTCTCTCCATGTTTCTACTCTGCATTTCAGATATCCACGGTCACCTAGAGGCTCTCACAACCGTGCTAGAGGCTTTTAAAGATCGCAACGTTCATCGGCTTCTCGTAGCAGGCGATCTGATCTTTCCAGGCCCTCACCCATTCGAGACGTGGAAACGTCTTTGTGCAGCTAACGCTGTGATGGTACAGGGAGTCACAGATCGAGCACTCGCCACACTCAATCTAACTTCTCTCAAAGCCATGACCTCTCACGAACAACAACGGCTAGAGCGGATGCAAACGATCCGGAAAGAACTAGGACAGTTGATTTTGGAACGCCTCAAAAGACTCCCCACGTCCGTTCGTATTCCTCTCGAAAGCGGCGGTGATTTGTTGCTGGTCCACGGGGCTCCTGCAGATCCCATGGAACCGATGACCCACGACATGACCGATGAAGAACTGCTCCCCCTCTTAGGAGAGGAGAGCGCAGAGGTGGTGGTCTGTGGCATGAGTCATGTGCCTTTTGACCGGACTGTCAAAGGCACCCGTATCATCAATGTGGGGAGTGTGGGAGAAGCTCCTCACTTTAACGGAGAGGAATACACTCCTATCGCCCATGCAACCTGGATCGAATCCACAGCCCTCGGTCTTTCTGTAGAGCACATCACTATCCCTTCCCTTTCTCGACCCAAGTCTGAATAGCGGACAGGGAAGACCTTCAGTAAAAAATGACAGCTTCATCCCGTCTTTCACTACATCTAGTTCATGAGAAATTAGTAGCCATATGCCACCTTCTCACTCTCATAAAGCTTCTGCATTTGTTTAGAAGTAAGCGCATCTCTGAATGTTCTGAGTTTGGCAATAAATCGTTTAGGAAAAAAGCTTAGTTGATATCCTATCCCAATTTGTGTCGTATTGTTCTCATAAGACAATTCAGAAGCTTCATCCCGATTATTTGCGTTTCTCATCGTTTTCGTTACCCCATTGATATAAACGCTTGTTTGTTTACCTCGTTCTACATCATCTTGTATAGACAACAATCACTCAAGCCCATGTCTTTTCCGGTACTTTGTCATTCATACTCCGGATAAACGAGCTCCCTGACTTTCCAGCGCTGAACTATACTTTTGCTTTGCAGCAATTGTAAGCTGCTTTTTAGGCCGAAGAGCATCTGAAGGAGAAACGATCAAGTGCTTGTTTATTCCTTTTCCCTTGGAATGAGAAATACTAAAAGCTACATGCTTGGCACTGTATGGTGTTCTCAATTGAACACCATGGTTATACGTTTGACTGGTTGTTGCAACTGCCGCCACTGGCATTCCAGAACCCTACAGGTGCAGGTATGATCTGAGGTTGCTGATGATCATCTCCACACCCTCCTCGAGACAGGTCGTTGTTCCCCTCTTCTGTATCTTTTGTGTCATCCTTCGACTCGTCATCCGTACTGTCTTCACTATGATTTTCCTGTCTATCTCCCCTCCTGACGAACCGCCATTCGTATTCTTTTTTCTCTGCTCTTCTCTATCCCTCTCTTTATTTTATTATTGTTCTTACCGTTTCGTTTGGGTTATTTCCAGGATTAGACTTCGTGTCACCCCCTTGTATCCGTTCATGAGCATGATCTGGATCCTGCGATGAACTACACCCACACAACACAGAGAAATTATATAATAATCAATAAGACAAGCATGACCTTTCTATGCATATGATCTATTTCACCTATTTTAAACCTTAATGTCAGGGCTCAAGTTATTTCTTTCTCTATATCAAAAATTAGAAAAAGTCTGTCTCATTAGAGCCTATCTGTTTATTGTTGTACCCCATCTCGGAAGTTACACAACTCATCCCTATAAAGTACAGCCATACACATTCAAACAAAATAGAGGTTCACCGCTTTCCTAAAAAAACAAAAGAATAATGCTCTTTTTTCAGGAGAATACTATTCCTTCTTTTATATTCCTTTGTCTACGGAATCATTGAGCCTGCTTACTGCCAAGCAGTAAAATATTAATAACCAAAGTCACCCTTTTCAGACTCATAAAGACTTTATACCTGCTCAGGGGTGAGCGAGCCCTCAAATACTTTATTCTAGTCCATTCTCTGAGGCCCAAAAAGGCTTAGCTAATATCCAACTCGAAGGAGCGCGGTGGGATCATAAGATATCACCTTCGGTGAATAAATCATTTGTAGGCTCCAGTGAAGTAGGTAATCCATCTACATAAAGTCGGATCCTTTCATTGGGTGCTGCATCACCCTGACAAAAAGCAATCATCTGAGTCCATGCTTGATCTTCGATGACATTTCGTACAGCATATGAAAAGACAGTATGAGAAACTGAAAAATTGATATTTGCACCATGGTTTTGATTGATTTGAAAAGGACCTCTCAAATTTAAAGCATAACCAGAGGAGCGAGCTGGATTATGAAAGCCAACAATAGGCATATCGCTGTTTTTCTCTCCAATAAAACCAAGTAGCAATCAACAGCTTCTTTGCTAGTCAAAAGGCACCAGGATTAGAAACTTGCAAATAGTTTTCATCTGGTATCGTTTGAACGAAACGAAAAGGCTTTACGTCCGCCTACTTGATCATTCACCTGACCAACCACCTTCGTTTGATTTCCGCCCCCTGATTGATCTTGGTCATCATCCGTAACTTTCCAAAATCCCACCAGAGGAGGCATCGCTTGGGGTTGTTGATGATTTTCCTAGGCTCCTTATCCGTTTTTTTCCTTATTTCCCCCTCCCGCATTCTCATCGTCTTCCGAATGTTCATCATCCGTACTTTGTTCATCTCCGCTTCCCTTCCACCTCCTGAAGAAAGATTATCCCCCTTCTTATTATTCCTTTGCTGTTCCTTCTCCTTATCCTTATTACCCAGCTTGTTCAGAAGGGGTTTTCTCTGGCTGACCGGAATCACCACATCCATACAAGAAAGAAACACTGGATAAGCAAAAACAATAAATATATAGTTTTTTTATGGTTTCTTCTTTTACCTTGCTTTGGAGAGCATATAGCTCATCCTTTATTATTTATGTTCTATCTTCCTAGTAGGGCGATCCCACTTTCTTCATCCAAAGAAATACCGAGAAGAACAGCACCCATCCCTCACAGACCTTCAAACCCTCTTCTCCATCAGAGAAGGCGTCGGTGGGCAAGGCAAGGTATTCTTTCACGAACATATTCCTGATAATCCCAGCAAAGGGTCGCAACAGCGATCCCCTCCTCTTCTGAACACTGGGCTACCCTATCACCCCACGGGTCAATGATCAGACTCTTGCCGTATGTACGTCTCCCCTCACCATGAAGACCAAATTGGGCAGGGGCCATGATATACACCTGATTCTCTATCGCTCGAGCCCGCAACAAGACTTGCCAGTGAGCTTTGCCAGTCTCTAAGGTAAACGCCGCAGGAACTATAATCAAACGAGCACCCCTAGACGTCCACAAGCGAAACAGTTCAGGAAACCTCAGATCATAACAGATAGCCATTCCAACAGACACACCATCCACCAGAACAGGAGCGAGATCCTGTTCATCCACAGGTCCTGGCGAGAACAAGCGGCTCTCTTCATACCTGCTCCCTTCCTTAAGAACCGCATCGAACAAATGAAGTTTCCGGTACTTCCCTTCCACTTCCCCAGTAGGTCCTATCAAAACGGAAGTATTATAATAGCATGCTCGTTCGATCGACTTCTCTGGCATACCCCCTGCCAGAATATAGATTTGAGAAGCGACAGCAAAATCAGCTAACTGTGTTAAAATAGGTCCATAGACAGTTCCATCGAGAACTTCTGCAATCCTGGTTTGTTCTTCAGCATTGCCCATGAGAGCAAAATTTTCAGGAAGCGCCACCAATCGCGCACCTTCCTCAGCAGCCTGTCGTACCCACCCCTTTATCTGTCTCAGATTACAAGCCACATCCCCCTGACTTGAAAGCTGAACGACAGCCACACGCATCTTACTCATCGCATCCCTCCAATCGACCCCCATCAAGAAAAACTACCGTTTGTGCAAAAATTTGGTAATCCATACCGGAGGAGCCGATCTATGAACACCCGTGAGACTACGGATGTTTTATATAAACAAAAGAGATCATCCCCTGATTATCCGAACTATCCATCCTCAGGGAACGGATAGAAGCTTTATTAAAGATCAAACAGATACGAGCGTCCGGATCAGGACCCAAGCGATTACTTTTTGGCTTTACCGTTTTTTTACGATCCTAACAGTGCTGATTTGATGCATTTATCCCCGGAAGTGGTCCAATCAAGACGACACCTAACCATCACGCTCCATATCAATTACGCGCGAGAAACTACAACAAGAATAGCAAACTGTACCACCGCCCAACTCCGAAATTCAACCTAAAACTTCACACCCAACCCACACACTGTCGCCCCATCCATCTTGTACACAGATCTTCGGCTAGAAAAAGCTAGGTTGACGCAAGTCTTTTCTCTTGATTCTATTCCCCCGAGGACTCAGAACACTCACAATCCAGGTTGCCACCACCTCTTCCGATCGGAAGGCGATCTCCCCCATGAGAGACTATGACGTGTGAACAGAATCGCTTGACTCAAAAAAAAGGCAAATTAATGATAAAAAAACGATTAGTTATCCCATGGGGATGGCTAGTTTCCGGGCTGCTCTATCAAATTCCAGCAAGTGGAGCGGATTTAAGACAATGCCAGACCCTAATCACTGCTCAAAATGTAGCCCAATGCGCCTTAGCCTCCAATCCATCACTTCAGGCAGAAGCCGCTGCTCTCCAAGCAAAAGAAGGGGGACGTATCAATGCTCAGCGCTATTTCCCTTCGAATCCTACCTTAAATATCTCTGCCGCACGGCGAGGGGCCAAAGGGATGGAACCAGAAGCGTTTAATTGGTACCTTACCCTCGGTGAAGAAATAGAAGTTGGTGGACAAAGAGGGGCTCGAAAAAAAGCGGCTGAAGCAACTTGGGAAGCCCAAAAAAAGAGGATACAGGGAGTTGCGCGCGAGATCGCCAAAGAGGCTTGGGTCGCCTTCTACGAAACCCTCGCCTTCGAAGAAACCCATGCGCTCGCCCGCGAGCTTGAAACCATTTCGAACCGTGCAAAAGAAGCAGTCCACGCTATGGCAGAACGAGGGCGCCTGTCTCCTCTCGAAACCCACTTGACCGACATTGCAGCGACCCGAATGTTTCAGTTTGTCCGGGCAAGCGAGCGGAAGTACTACACTTCTCGCGCTGTGCTAGGGACTCTAGTAGGTGTGGATGCTCAGAATGCAGCTTGGAAGATCGAAGGAACGCTTGATCCTTCCTCTTTTCCCATCCCGCTTGCTCCCCCCAAAGACCAGATGGCACAAGAGGACCTCACTTCTCCTGAAATTGAGAGCCTTCAGGCAGAAGAGCAGTCGCTTCAAACGACTGCCGTCCTCCTGCGACGCACGCGCATTCCCAACCCCACCTTTTTTTTCTTTGCCCAAAATGACGGCTATAACGAGAAAGTACTAGGAGGAGGGGTATCGATCCCGATCCCTCTCCCTGAACCGATCGGTCAAACCTACAACGGAAATATCCAGGAAATGGAAGCCTCCGCTCAACGGCTTGCGTTTTCCCGCCAGCAAGCTCAACGTACACTGCGCCAGCAAAGAAGGGTAATCTGGCATAAAGTGGAATCAACTCGCCTGGAATTACAAGCTTTTTCCACCTCTAAAATCCAACAAGTAAAAGAGGATCTCCAAAAACTCGCTCAAGAGATTGAAACGGGTCATATCGGAATCCGAGATGCACTTTTTATGCAGGAATCCATGATTCAATTTTTTGTCGATCATATTGAAGCCAAACGCCTCGCTTGCATCGCTGCAGTCGAATGGGCTCACGCTTCAGGTGCTCCTCTCGAGGCTTCCCTATGAATCCAATTATCCAACGGGTGGTTGTGGGATGGGCCGTAGCCCTTTCCCTCCTCACATGCAAGAAAAAAGAAGCTCAAAAGAAAGAAGAAATCACGCTTGAAATTTCCGGACACGTCGATGAGCCTGAACATAAACCGCTTTCGACACTCATTCATCTCGAGCACACGGTGATCAACGAGGCTAAGATCCAAACAGAACCGGTACAGAGGGGCAAAATCGCCACTATCCTCACACTGTCAGGAGAGATCGTAGCCGATCCTGATCGAAGTGCCCAGATCACGGCCTCCTTAGCAGGACGGATCGAGCGGATCATCTCTTTAAAGGAAGGGAAAGTAGTCAAGCGCGGTGAAATGCTCGGTATGATCCGCACTCCAGAAGCTGCCAAATTAGGAGCCTCTTTTTTAACCACCTCTAAAAAAGCAGCCGCTGCCCGCTCTAACGTGGAACGACTCGAAGCACTCAACCAGATGAAATTGATCCCTGACCAAGAATTGATCACCGCACGGGCTGAAGCAGAAGCCTTAGAGGCCGATCAGCACAGCGCTGAAGAACAGCTTCAGACCGTAGGTATCTCACCCGAAAAGGTAGGCTCCCTCATCCCTCTTTTTGCACCTATTTCAGGGACTATTGTGGCACGAAATGCCGTGTTAGGTCAACCCGTAACTCCAAATGAGAGCATAGCGACGCTGGTCGATCTCAACGAAGTGTGGTTTGTTGGCCGGGTTTTCGAAAAAGATCTCGAAAAAATTAGGATTAACGCACCCGCTGAAATAGAATTGAATGCTTATCCCCGCGAACGTTTTGAAGGAACGATCGAATATTTAGAAAAACGGATCGATCCCTCCGTCCGCACCATCCAGGCTCGGATTCGACTGACTAATAGGAGAGACCTCCTGCGGATCGGCCTGTTCGGAGTCGCGCACGTGACCCTTCTAGAGGAGGGAAATAGGCCTCGTACCCTTGTCATCCCCCGTCAAGCCATTACGGATGTAGGAGGTAGTCCCGTCGTATTTGTCCAGCAACCAGATGGTGATTTTCAGCTTCATTCTATTGTGACAGGAGATGAGGCTGCAGGAAAAGTAGAAGTGATCTCAGGGCTAAGGGAGGGGGAGATGCTGGTGACCAATGGAGTCTTCTTACTCAAAAGCGCTGTCCTCAAAGGAAGCATGAAAGAGGAGGACTAACCGCGTGTCTTTGCTCTCCACGATCATCCACTGGTCTCTTCGCAATCGACTGCTCGTTCTTGTACTGACGCTCATTGCGTTTGTACTCGGGATTCAGTCGGTATTGAAACTCCCCGTAGACGCCCTTCCAGACATCACCAATGTTCAAGTCCAGATTATCACCTCGACCCCCGCCTTCTCCCCCCTTGAAGTAGAGCAGTACTTAACGATTCCGATTGAACGCGCCCTCGCCGGCGTACCTCATTCGATCCAAGTACGGTCGCTCTCCAAGCACGGATTATCCGTCGTAACCGTCGTTTTCGAAGAAGGAACTTCCATCTATTTCGCTCGCCAACAGATCAATGAGCGATTGCGAGAGGTCGAGAGAAACATCCCGGCAGGGTACGGCAAGCCCGAAATCGGCCCGATTACAACAGGGCTCGGGGAAATCTTTCAATTCACATTGCATAACGATCACCTTAATCTCATGGAACTCAAGGAACTACTTGACTGGACGATTATCCCCCAACTTCGCACTGTACCGGGCGTCACTGAGGTGAACAGTTTTGGAGGAGAAGAGCGGCAGTACAAGATTATCTTGGATCCCAAACGGCTTCAGGCTGCTGGAATTTCTATCGCGGAAGTGGCCAAGGCACTGCAGCGCTCTAATGCTAATACAGGAGGGGGCTATATCGAACACAACCAGGAGCAGTGGATCTTCGGATCAGAAGGTCTAGTCAAAGATTTAGAAGACTTAAAACGGGTTGTGATCGGAGCGACCCCTCAAGGGGTACCGATCACTGTTGCTACGGTTGGCGAAGTCCAATTTGGACGGCGGCTGCGGATGGGGGCCGCCACAGCCAATGGTCAGGGTGAAGTCGTGATCGGGGTTGCCCTCATGCTTTTGGGTGAAAATCCGCGGACGGTCACTCAGAGCATCAAAGATAAGTTGGCCCTTCTTCAACCTTCCCTTCCCCCCGGAACCCGCATCGAACCCTTTTATGACCGCATGCTCTTCATCGACCAAACGCTCTGGACTGTTACTAAGAATCTGATCGAGGGCGCCCTTTTGGTCATTGCCGTCTTGTTCTTGCTCCTAGGGGATTGGAAGGCAGGTCTCGTCGTCTCAGCATTAATTCCTCTCTCTTTTTTATTCGCTCTGACGATGATGAATCTCTTTCACATCTCAGGAAATCTGATAAGTTTGGGTGCCATCGACTTTGGTCTCATTGTCGATGGAGCAGTCATTATCGTAGAAAATGCTGTGCGGCGCCTTGGTCTCAAGAGAAAGGAGCTCGGGCGAGCTTTAACTTCCGAAGAACGTATTACTGTTGTGCAGGATGCAGCCACCCAAGTCCGAACAGCCAGTGGGTTCGGAGAGGCGATCATCGCCGTCGTATATCTCCCTATCCTCACCTTAACCGGAACAGAAGGGAAACTGTTTCAGCCGATGGCGATTACGGTGCTGTTCACCCTTGCAGGCGCTTTTGTGTTCTCGCTCACGCTGATCCCAGTGCTGGTCAGCTATGTGATTGTCCCTTCCACCCACCTGCATGAGACTAAAATATTCAATGTTATCCAGCGCCTCTATCAACATCTACTGCACAAGACCGTGCACTACCCCAAGCTCGCTGGGTTATGTGGGGGGGCTTTGCTGCTCTTGTCTACAGCCATATTTGCTCACCTGGGGGCAGAGTTTGTCCCTACCCTCGATGAAGGAGATATCCTGATTTACGAGGCGAGGAGGCTCCCCGGGATCTCCCTGACGGAATCCCTTGCAACGACCACACGTCTTGAAAAAGCGTTTCTAACCGTCCCTGAAGTATCTCAAGCAATCAGCAGGACAGGAGCCCCCCAAATCGCCACTGATCCGATGGGGGTCGAACAAACCGATATTTATATCCTTCTCAAAGAAAGGAAAAAGTGGCGCGAGGGATTTCCTAAGGAAAAGATCGCTGAAGAGATTATTCGGAGCGCACAACACTTAGTCCCCGAAGTGAATGGTTCGATCTCACAACCGATTCAGATGCGAACTCACGAGCTTATTGCGGGAGTCCGCTCGGATGTGGCCTTAATGCTGTACGGCCCTCGTCTTGAACAACTCACCGAACTGGCTCAGAAAATGGGCTCGATCCTGTCCACTATTCCCGGGGTGGTCGATCTCCGGATTGAACAGATCGATGGCCTCAAGTACCTCAGGATTATCCCAGATCGAGCGAAACTTGCACGGTATGGCCTTACGATAGAGGATATTAATCAACTTACGGACACCATCGCTATAGGACATCCCGTTGGGATGGTGCTGGAGGGGGACCGACACTTTAGCATTGTCATCCAAATTCATGAAAGTTTCCAAGAAAGTGCTGAATCATTACTCAACTTACCGCTTAAAGCCATTACTGGTCAAATGATCCCTTTAGGGGACGTGGCTGCGATCCGGTTTACCCCAGGACCCGCTCAAATCAGCCGGGATCAACAATCGCGACGCCTGTCGATCGAATTCAATATCCGTCAACGCGATATGCTCTCCGCAGTAGAAGAAGCCCAACAGAAAATTCATGAGCAGGTCAAGATCCCTATCGGATACTGGATCGAATGGGGCGGCCAATTCGATCATTATCTCACAGCCAATCGACGCCTTGCGCTTATTATCCCGCTTGTGCTTGGGCTGATCCTGTTGCTTCTCTGGCTAGGGATAGGCTCCCTACGAGATGCTTGCCTAATTTTTGCTCATATCCCTTTCGCCGCTATAGGAGGAGTCCTCGCCTTAGCCATCCGAGGGATCCCCTTCTCCATTTCAGGAGGGATAGGGTTCATCGCATTATTCGGTGTGGCCGTCCTCAATGGCATTGTTTTGATTGGATTTGCCCATGAACTCGAAAGAATAGGTTTCAGTCGCATGGAGGCGATTTTGAAATCCGCTAAAGAGCGCCTCCGTCCCGTCCTGATGACCGCGGTAGTTGCCTCCCTAGGTTTTATGCCTATGGCTCTGTCCATCGCGCCAGGGGCAGAAATCCAAAGACCGTTAGCGACTGTCGTCATTGGAGGGATCCTCTCTTCCACACTTCTCACCATTTTCCTCCTGCCTGTAATCTACGCAGCTACAGGACCCAAACGTACAGCGATATGAGCCATTCTTCATCCGACAAATCACACTTCTCCACTCCTGAATCCTGGAATGCTCATCTCGAGACATGCCTCCTTCGAGAACTGCTCGCCCATTGGAAATCGATTAATTTCAGGCAATTTAAAAACCAAATGACCCCTCCCCTCTTCCGATTGAGTGAAAGCCAGACTAAATTGGGAGAGTGGAATGGAGCTTTACGTACCCTCGAACTTTCCCGACCTTTCCTTCTGAATAATCCCTGGTTAGCCGCGGTCGAAGTCCTCAAACACGAAATGGCCCATCAATACGTAGAAGAAATTCTCAAAGTTCGCAGAGAACCCCCTCATGGACCCACTTTTCAGAAGATCTGTCACGAACGAGGAATTGATGCAAATGCAGCAGGTTCCCCTGCTGTACCCCCCCCTCCCTCCGAACACACCCCTTCCAAGAAACTCCACGAACGGATCCTTCATCTTCTCGCTCTAGCGAAAAGTCCCAATCCTCATGAAGCAGAAGCCGCTGCTGTAGCCGCCCAACGCCTCATGCTCAAGTACAACATCACTGTTCTTCAAAGTGGACAAGCACTCTCGTACAGCTTTCGCCAATTAGGCCAACCTAAAAGGCGCGTTTTTGAAAACGAACGACTTTTATCACTTATTCTAACTAAACATTTTTTCGTAGAAGCGATTTGGGTGCCTGTATACCTACCCCACCTGGCTAAACGAGCCACTGTCTTAGAAATCATGGGGACACATGAAAACCTCGAACTGGCAGAGTACATCCACACATTCTTAACGTACACATCAGAACAGCTGTGGAAACAACAGAAACGTCAATGCCCCGGAATTCATTCAGGGCAGAGACAAACTTTCTTGGCAGGAGTTATGAACGGATTTCTTGACAAATTGTCCTCCTCCAGCAATAGAAAACATTCTTTAGAATTGGTACAGGTCAAAAACCAAGAGCTGACCTCTTTCTCACAACGTCGCTATCCCGCTGTAGAGCGCGTTCGATATAAAGGACAAACCCACAATGAAGTATACGCCCAAGGGAAAGACGTAGGGAGCCGCATTGTCCTTTTCCGAGCTATTCAAGGCGAAACTCGCTTTCAAGGGAAAAACCTACCCGTCTTCTCCACAATTGCCTACATTAATTTACAACAAACGACCAGGTAACCTTAATATCTCCATCAACTCTAACAAAAAAATATATAAAATGATCGGAGACTTTCATTCTTTTTAAAATAGGATATACTTAATCATCAGATATATTTAGCATCCTGTTTGATAATTCTTTAAGGGAAAGCAATAAAAAAGTATTTTTTCAAAGTCAAACGTCATTTTTTCTATTTTTCACAATGTATCATATTATCTTATGCCCTGAATGGATATTCCCATGGGACGGAATCTCCCTACTCAGGTGCTGCAAGTAAAGTTGATGACGACTTTAAGAAAGAACTCAGGGAATTATCAGCGCGAGGAACGAAAAATCCGCTAAATATCTCTCTCCATAAGATCATCTATTTAGAACATATCACAACACTCAACATGAAAAGAACCCATGTAGTCCTCCTTCCAGAAAAAGGAGCTCAAGATCAATTAAATAAAATGAGGAGTGCGATAAGAAATTTCGAAGGTGCACTGAAAGCAACAACAGGCATAGTACCAACATACTCTAAAGATAACGATAATGAAGGTCATTTCACACCACCTACGATGTTTATTTGTGAAAAGTTACAGTCAGCATCCAAGCCTCAATGAAAGATATATCATCTTTCCAAGGACTCAAGTTCAGAACAAAATTAGATATGCTCACCGATATGTCTAACCCAAAAGCAGGCTGGAACGTAGTGTTTCTACTAGAATTAGAAGTAGAAGACTCAGATAAAAAGATATCTCGATATGGTTAGGAATCTCGCGCAGTTATACTTTTCCACAATTTTCAGTAGTCGAGAGCAACTTTAGACTTTAACCAATGAGAATTCCATTAGCAAAAAAAGCAATTCTTTTTTTAGGAAAATACACATAACTCTATTCCAGTTCAATCCACTACCCGAATTAAAAATTCACGAAATAAAAGTAAGAAATGGATCTTATGCTCCTACGAAATATCAGCGCGATGAGGATCTACAAAAACCAGAAAAAGAACTAAATGTTCCATTAAGCGATTGTACTATCATCATGAAAAAGTCAAATGTTCAATCTCCCGAATTAACAATAGCAGGTTACTTAAAAAAGACGAGATAAAAAAGAATTCGCAATAATTCATGGTTATTTACTTTCAAACATTCAATCTATCCTTTTGATAGGATATCATTATGTGCCAGGTCACTCTTTAAAAGAGAATCTAAGATTTATGAATAATTGGAAGAACAGAGGTGAAGATAACATGCTCAAAAAAACAGAGATAAATAAATCTGTTTGCACATTAAAATCTATTTAGAATCTTCCTTACTTTTCTTAAATTCCAATCTATTTGATTCAAGCATGTCTCGATGCGTGGTACAAAAAAAGCCAGGGGATGACACCCCCTACCTAGCCTAACCTCAATGAGCCTATCCTCGATCCAACCTCTCTCACGTTTCTTTCTTCTTCTCTCTTTAGGAGAGCTTTTTTTCCATGCTCACTGTCAGCAATCCAGCTGTCGATCTTCTTCCTCTCATGAAGAGCTCAAGACATGGACCCCTGATGAGCACAAAAATGCTCAACAGCCCCCTTCCTCTTCCACTCAATCTCCTGCCCCTAAGGAGCAAACGAATAGCCTCTCTCCTTTGATCGCGATCACGTGGGGGCAAAAGTGCGCCATATGCCACGGCCTATACGGACGGGGAGATACACCGCAAGGGCGTATCATGGGAGCTGCTGTGCTCACAGACAAGAACTGGCAGGAAAAGACAAGCGACAAGAGCATCAAGGAGACGATCCGCCACGGAAAAGGGAAAATGCCACCCTTTGATCTCCCCGATCACGTCGTCGAGGAACTCGTCCAACACATCCGCTCTTTGCCCCAGTAATTCCAGCACAAAAAGAGCCACGTTGGGTTTTTGCTTGATCTCTCCCCTTCTTCTTCCTAGGCTAGCCCTCCACGATAACCTACAGCTATAGAATCTCATGGCGTAAGCAATCCATTTAGATCCATTTATTTTGCGGGGAAGAATGAAATCAGTTTCTTGGTTGACAACTGCAGTAGCTCCCCTCACTCTCGCAGGAGTATGTGGGGCTCCTCTTGGACATGTGGCTGTCCTCGCAGTAACATTCAGTATTTTCCTAGGTACCCTTTCTCTAGATCGAAAAGAGTCCACTCAACCTTCTCATTTTCAGTCGATTGCACACTATCCCGAGCCTGAATAGAAACCCGTCGACTTTCTCTTTTCTCCTTTTCACGAAAATCTATATACGCACAAGCTCCTTGTCCATTCCCCTGTTTGAGAATCTACTTAAATGTAGATGTGAGGAGAGTTATGAATGAAACTATATAGCGGCAATGTTACAGCAATTGCGGCTGAAGCTGTTCGCACACCGACTTCTTATGTCGATATTGAAACGATTTCTCCTCATGAAGTCATTCACCATGTGGAAGCACCTCTCAAAAACTATCTTACGGTTGAACGCGAAGTCAACAATAGAACCAAAGAGATTCTCAATCAGACAGGGCAGCCTCGCTTGCAACAAGGAAGAGTTCGAGAGCTTGTCGCCCAAGAAAAATGGATTCGATTAGGGGGGGAGACAATCGATGGCTTGCTCGATCAACTGATTGCACACCTCTCTCAAGATGACCAAGTCGAAGAAATCTACGTTTCCGATCTTGAACTTCAGCGGAAAATGGCCTCCATTTTAAGAAAACATATGGAAGTCGATAAAACCATTGACGCAGAAGTGAGAGCCTATCTTAAGCACATGATGGAAGACTCCCAAGAATGAGATATTGAACATGCACGCGTTGCAGAAAAGATAAGACGCAAAAAAAGACTGCTTTAACTCCACTAACCCTTTTGAGCTCTTCTCGAGCTCATAATCAAACAGCTGCAGGTCAAACTTTTTTTCTATTGATGATGGATCGGACATTCGCTTCACCCTCACAACTCACGAGATCCTCTCGTAAGCACTCTTCTTCCTGGTGACGTTCATGCGAAGCATGACGGGATTCGGTTTAGGAGAATCTTTCTTAGGGGAAGGGAAAGTCACTGTCGAAATTCGCAGTCTAAACCACCGTTTTTTAGACATCCGCCTCCGTCTTCCTCGACCTTCAAATGATCTCGCTGCTTTTATAGAACAGTTAGCAAGGAATCAGCTCCATCGAGGTCGCTATGAGATCACCGTACGAGCAGAAGGTCCCCCTTTCGAAACCAACATGCTTAATATAGAGCGAGCCCACGCGGCTTATCAGTCTCTATGTGCAATTCGCGATGAACTTTCTCCCCACAGTGAAGTCCCTCTTGTACTCTTAAATTCAATTCCCGATCTATTTATTTGCGCGTTTGAAAAAGAGATCGATGCATTGCGCGCAAGCTTGCGGAAAGCATTTGAATTTGCCCTTGATTCACTCAACACCATGCGCATCCAAGAAGGGTGCCTTCTGCATGAAGATCTATGTCAAAGACTCAACCGTATACGCCATTATACCGCTAGCATTCAAGAGCGAGCCCCCCATGTATACGATCTTCACCGCAAGCGACTCCTTGAAAAAATAGACCGCATCCAACTAACCACCTCCATCGAGATTAACTTCGACCGGCTGGAGCAAGAAGTGGTCTTTCTTGCAGAACGAATGGATATTGCCGAAGAGCTCACTCGGATTGAAAGCCATTGCGTACATTTTTTAAACATTGCCTCAGAGTCTGAAGCGATTGGACGGAAGCTCGATTTCTTGCTTCAGGAGCTGACACGAGAAATTAACACCCTAGGCGCAAAAAGTTATGACGTTTTCACCAGCCATGCGGTAGTAAAGATGAAGGCAGAACTTGAACGTATGCGCGAACAAGTCCAAAATATCGAATGATTTTAGATTCCTCTGAGTTTCTCCTGATTGTCCTCTCTTCCCCAAGCGGTGCAGGGAAAACAACACTCACCAATCGACTGAAAGAACATTTTCAGGATCTTCAATTCAGCATCTCTCATACAACAAGGCCTCCCCGCACCACCGAAATAAGAGGTCGCGATTATCACTTTGTAAACCGATCGGAATTTGAGAAGCTCGCCGAACAGAATACTTTTATCGAATGGGCAGAAGTGTACGGAAATCTTTATGGCACTTCCCGAGACGAGATCGATCGGGCACAGAAGATACCTGGTTGTCGAGGGTTGATCTTCGACATTGATTACCAAGGCGCCCGGCGAATCAAAGCCCAACTTTCTGATGTGCTCGGAATTTTTATTCTACCCCCTTCCTTTCAGGAACTAGAGTACCGGCTCAAAAAACGTGCAAGTGAAACGGAAGAGCTAATTCAGAAACGTTTTGCAAAAGCTAAACTAGAAATTGAACATTATGCCCTCTTTGATTTCATCCTGATCAATCACGAATTAGAACGGGCGTTTTCAGATCTTTGCACAATCGTCCAAGCAGAAAGGATGCGCCGCTTTCGTCAAGCGCAGCTTGCTGAAGCTCTTCTTCATAAGGGGAAGATTTTTCCTTAAAGTTAAGTTCCCAAGAAAAGAGATTCTGAATACTTCATTGCTTTTTTAAGGAGGTTCCTTTGTCATCCAACAACCATGTTTTAATTGTAGGCTCAATCGCTTTTGATGATCTTGAAATGCCTACAGGTATTTATGAAAATGTATGGGGAGGAGCTGCAACCTACGCTTCCATCGCAGCTTCTGTTTTCTCCAAAGTTCATATTGTAGGGGTGGTAGGTGATGATTTTCCCATTTCTCTACTGAATTCGTTTAAAGAGCGGGGGATCGACACGCAAGGAATTGAACGAGCACCGGGCAAGACTTTCCGCTGGCGTGGTCGCTACTCTCATGATCTGCTGAGTCGTATTACGCTAGAAACCCATCTCAACGTATTCTCTCAATTCTCCCCCACCATCCCCGAGAGCGCGCGTCATGATCCATTAATCCTGTTAGGGAACATCCATCCTCGCCTTCAACAAGAGGTATTAAACCAATTGATTGCTCCCCACATGGTGATTGTAGACACCATGAACTTCTGGATCGCTCAAGAGCCCACTGCACTCAACCGCCTCTTAGAAAAAACAGACGTTCTGGTCATCAATGAAGAAGAGACGCGAGAACTATCAGGTATCCACAACCTTGTCAAAGCTGCAAAAAACATTTTAAAACGAGGCCCGAAGCAACTGATCATCAAACGAGGAGAGCACAGTGCGCTTTTATTTGATCAAGAAGACATCTTTTTCGTACCCGCTTATCCTCTTGAGGATGTACTCGACCCTACAGGGGCAGGTGATGCCTTTGCAGGCGGTCTCATCGGATACCTCGCTACCTGCACAGATATATCGTCATCCACCTTGCGAGAAGGAATGTATTATGCGACTGCACTCGCTTCGTTTTGTGTCGAAGGGATCGGCACAGAACGACTCCTCGCTATCTCCACAAACAATCTCATCGAGCGAACCAACAAATTAAAAGAGCTTGTTCTTGTTCACAGATAAGTACCTTCATCGACAGACTCAGCACGACAACTTGTTGAGACGATCAAAAGATTTTGAATGTGAAACTGCGTTTTTTTGAAGCTGCATAAGTGCTGTACAAGCGTCACCTGGCTAGTAATCTTCACACCGATATGTCGATGTGGTTACGGTAGGCTGGTTATGATCTGACTCGCAAGCACTGGCCCCCACCATCCCCCGAGTCACTTTTACAGGCTATGTGGATATTCCACGCATGAGAGTTGGAAATATGGAGGGACAATTCTTTGGGCTTGTTTCCATCCCAGTAAGCGCGCACGGTTGCTGCCCAGCGATCCATGAACAGATTGATCTGCTTGAGCAAGCGATCCATCTCTCCCCCGCAGTCAAGCTTATCCAGAACAAGAAAGGAGATGGAGGTTGCCAATGCAGCTCGTTTGATCGGTGTATTGCTCGGAATCGAAGGGACACACGCGCTCGACGGAGATAGAGAAGCCATAGGCCCATTTGGTCAGCGGGACGTCCGCTACGTAGGCCTCCTCCACGTTTGCGCAAGCCGATTAGGGTTCCCAGCTTATGAATATGGACGACAAGATCACCAAGGACTGACTTCATGGGGGAAGGGATTAATAGAACAATGCACCGCTCACCGTGTGCTGATCGATTTAGCTCATGTCAATTCAAAGGGATTCGAAGAAACATATGCCCCCTCAATATTCCCTCCAATCGTTAGCCACACAGGAGCTCATTTGGTGTTTCGTCATTGGAGAAATATAGAGGACGATCAAATTCGAGCCACTGCTCAAAAAGGGGGTGCATCGGCGTTCTCTTTGCCACCCAATATCTCGGAGGAAGATGGATAGAAACCCTCTGTAGCTCATGTCGAACAGATTCTTCGTATCGGAGGAAAAGATACCCCCGCTCTCAGAAGTGATTGAGACGGCATGATTGTCCCCTTGGGTTAGAGAGCCCACAAGGCCTTCCTCTGGTCGTCAATGCAATATTCGAAAAAGAAATGACGGAAACAGTCACTGACCAAGTCCTCCGAGGGAATGTGTAACGCGTACTAGGAGAGCTGAAATAAATTAGGAATATGGTTCCTACCTCGCCCATATGATCAAAAGGTCTCGGGGGAATCCCATCGTCCCCACGTTACTTGTTGCTCAAGAATCGATCGCCAAAGGACTGAAGGTAGAGATAGAAAACGTTGTCTTGTGTTTTTCTCTCTTGTCAAAATAGTCATTTGTTGTGCTAATGAAGGGATTTTCATTAAGTGTGGATATACCTCGACCGAGATATTTATTATAAAGGAAATGTGTTCATGACTGTTGCTGAAGAAGAAAAAAAAGAAATGATTGAAAAATTCCGCTTGCATGAGAAGGATACTGGTTCCTCAGAAGTACAGGTTGCCCTACTCACAAGCCGTATCCTCCGCCTGACTGAGCATTTCAAAATTCACCTAAAAGATCACCACTCGCGCCGTGGTTTACTCCAGCTCGTCTCCCAACGACGTTCCCTGCTCGATTACTTAAAAAGAACTGACTTAGAACGCTACCGCAAACTCGTGCAGGCGCTGCATCTAAGGAAGTAATTGACTCGCCAAAGAACAGCCTATGGGAAATTGTTTGCTAGATTTTGCTATCCTTTAAAAAGTGGTTTATATTTTTTCTTGCCTAGTTTCTGATAAATTAAGTTATAGAAAGAATGTTGGTTTTTATTTCTCCCGAGTGAAGCTGGTAACCGGCTCGCCTTATCATTCTTATCCTTTCCATTCTATGGGAATCCAAAAGCACCTAAGGCATTCATCAATTGCTACAAGAGATATTCTCAGCGCTCGGCGTTTTGACCGCACGCAGCGGCTTGTTGCGCAAGGAGCGCATTTTATATGACATTTGTGCGCGAGTCCGTTGAGATCAATGGCAAGCCTTTCACCATTGAAACAGGTAGACTAGCAAAGTTCGCTCACGGTTCAGTCGTCGTCACTTATGGTGAAAGCGTCGTCCTGGTAACTGCTGTATCAGGAGAAGTTCGCCCTGGGCTCGATTTTTTTCCATTGACTTGCGAATACATTGAGAAAGCAGCAGCAGCTGGAAAGTTTCCAGGTGGATTTTTTAAACGTGAAGGGAGACAGCGAGATGAGGAAATTCTCGTCAGCAGGTTGATCGATAGGCCCTGTCGTCCCCTATTTCCTGAAGGATACAGAAATGATACCCAAGTGATTGCAACTGTGCTCTCATTGGATCGAGACAATCCAACAGATGTACTTTCTGTGACTGGGGCAGCCGCAGCACTTCATATTTCCAACATCCCGTGGAATGGACCTCTGTGCGGCATTCGCGTTGCCCGGGTCGAAGGGAAGTGGATTGCTTTCCCCACTTTCGAAGAACAAGTTAAAGCAGATATTAACTTGGTAGTCGCCGTTTCAAGAAATGCGATTGTTATGGTCGAAGGGGAAGCGAATGAAGCAACTGAAGAAGATATTGTGGCAGCGCTTGAATTCGCGCGCCAAGCCTCTGAACCTGTCCTCCACTTGATCGATCGGATCCGACAACTTACAGGAAAGGAGAAACAACCGTTTGAGCCCGTTTCCCTAGAAGAAAAGATTGCCGAACGTGTCCGAGAAATCTGCGATCCTCCCCTCAAGGAAGCTACGCTGATCAAAGAGAAAGAGAAGCGCTATGAAGCTTACAAGGGGATCAAAGAAAAGCTGTGCGCTGCGCTGACTTCAGAGTTAGGGGAAGAAGCATTCTCCGATCTAGAAAAACTTATCCGCGAAGAATTCGAGGCGCGCAAGTACCACCTGGTTCGGGACTACATCCTCACCCAGCACACCCGCATTGACGGGCGCAAAGCAAAAGAAATTCGACCTATTGCTACAGAAGTAGGATTGTTGCCTCGAGCACATGGTTCAGCGCTATTCCAAAGGGGAGAAACCCAAGCGATGGTAACCACAACCCTTGGCACTTCAAGCGATGAACAAAAAATCGATGCGCTCACAGGAGAACGGTGGAAACGTTTTCTGGTTCATTATAATTTCCCACCGTTTGCTACAGGAGAAGTCAAACCATTGCGAGGTCCGAACCGACGTGAAATTGGCCATGGCGCCCTGGCAGAACGAGCGCTCGCGCATGTAATCCCTTCCCAAGAACATTTCCCTTATACCATTCGAGTGGTTTCAGAAACCCTTGAATCGAACGGTTCTTCGTCCATGGCTGCTGTATGTGGAGGAACGCTTTCTCTGATGGACGCCGGTGTTCCTATCAAAGCCCCTGTGGCCGGAATTGCAATGGGGTTAATTACAGATGGAAAACAGGCCTTTGTTCTAAGCGATATTCTAGGAGATGAAGATCACCTAGGGGATATGGACTTCAAAGTTTGTGGTACAGCTCAAGGAATCACAGCGATCCAAATGGACATTAAAGTTTCTGGATTAAAATCAGAGGTTTTGATGGAGGCCCTCGCCCAAGCAAGAGAAGGAAGGCTCTTCATTCTTAATAAAATGCTCGAAACGCTGAATTCCCCAAGAAATGAGTTATCAAAGCACGCCCCGCGGATCACAACGATCAAGATCAATCCTGATCAGATTCGTCTCGTGATCGGTCCAGGTGGAAAAACGATCAAAGGGATTATTGATCAGACGGGCGTTGCGATTGATGTTGAAGATAACGGCATAGTCCATGTCGCCTCTTCCGATTCAGAAGCGGTCCAAAAAGCACTTGGGATAATCAAAAGGATTACAGCTGAACCAGAAGTCGGCGCGATTTATAAGGGAATTGTTCAACGCATTACCACTTTCGGCGCTTTCGTAGAGCTTCTCCCCGGAATCGATGGTCTCCTTCACATTTCCGAAATCGCTCACCATCGCGTCGAACGCGTGGAAGATGTCCTCAAGGAAGGGGATTCGATTGAAATCAAAGTGATCGAGATTTCGCGGGATGGGAAAATCCGCCTGACCCGCCGAGAGCTCTTGCCCTCTCCCGATGGAGAAAAAGGAGAATGGACTCGAGAGCGGATGATGGCTGCACGTGAAGTAGGGACCTCAGGATGCGGAGGAGATTACCCGAGGGGTTCAAGCAGATTGGGAGACCGTCCACGGCGTGATTCACCGAGATCGAGCTCCCGGCGTGGTTAAATAACCTCTCATTCACCAAAACCAAAAAGGGGGAAAGAGCTCTCTCTTCTATCCTTTTCCATGACTTATCCCTGTTAGGGAAATACAGTTTAGTTCTTCTTTTTTAAGGAATGGGGAAACCCATATTGTGTCCCAATTGCCATGTTTCTTTCCATTCCAGAAAATTCAAATACGTTACAATTTAATTTTCCAATATACTCCAAACATTGTTTCAGTATCCGTGATTCTATCGGATCCTTAGATTTAACATTAACGCCGTGCTTCTGTGCCATCTCGGAAAGGGCATCCTGTCCAAACTCTGGTAGGCCTTTTATTGAAA
Source organism: Pajaroellobacter abortibovis (assembly GCF_001931505.1). Classification (NCBI taxonomy): domain Bacteria; kingdom Pseudomonadati; phylum Myxococcota; order Polyangiales; family Polyangiaceae; genus Pajaroellobacter; species Pajaroellobacter abortibovis. The sequence goes on from NZ_CP016908.1 coordinate 1,123,137, forward strand.
TATCACAGGCCTTTATCTTCCTACACACACTAATTAACATGCGTTGACGGACTTCTTTTCCTACAATATCTTCTTTCCCTGACTGCAGTGTCTCCTCCGATTACACGGATTGCGAGGATTCTTCATCCCCTCCACAACCGTTAATTCCTATTCTTATCCGCAGCAAAAAAATCCATTAATAAATTCATTATTCCTCCAGTTTAAATTCTTATTGATAAAATATATTTATGAACAAACTTCTTTAATAAGAATATTAATGTATACTTTTATATATAATTTTAGCCTTCAAAAATCGATTCCTAAACCCTACAGGGAACTTATTTAAATCAACAATTGCTATATAAAAAAGACCTTGTTTTATTTCCTAGCTGCGCGAATTACCCTTAATTCGACCCGCGTAACACCCTTATGAATCATCTTTAATTTCGCAGCCGCAGCTTTTGAAAGATCGATAATTCGGTCACGACCCGCGTACGGTCCACGATCGTTAATCCTAACTGCTACTGTTGCATTCGTGTCGAGTCTTCGAACCTGAAACCATGTACCAAACGGTGCAGAACGGTGAGCTGCCGTAAGAGCTCTCGGATCAAAAACCTCGCCATTAGCTGTTTTACAACCAGCAAAACCAGGCCCATACCAACTAGCGAGCCCCACCTCCATATATCCCTGTGAATAATTAGCACCCCAGCGAGCAGTTCGGTGAGACACACAACCTTGCATACAAATCACCGCAACCGCGATCCATTGCCATCTTAAACCATTGATAAAATGAGCAGGAGTGTTCTTTTCACGAAAAGGATTAAACATTCAGAATGAATCCAGTCAAATAAAAATATTTTTTCATTCTTACTTTTTATCTCTGTTATATATTCCTAAGATAGTGCAAACCAAGATTCCAACTCCACTTATCTATCGCCTTCTAATAAGGTATATGAGCTATGGATTGATCTTCGTCTTATTCAGATGCTCTTTTCCCTCCCTTCCCAACTCCCATTTCTCTTCTCTGTTAAAGGAAAATTCAAGAGAGAAATCACCCATTGAAGTACAGACTTTCAGCAAAATCCCTCCTCTCGTTACGATTGAGCGAGAAGGGGATCCTCAAGCTGCAATTGGATTAGCGGTCGTCACCCTTGGAATCGACTCTCAACGAGATACTGAGGTCGCCATCGCTCTTTCCTCTCTGCTGGAAACCCGCCTCCAAAGAAACGGTATGACCAATATCACTGTCATTCCGATGGTAGATGGGTATCGAATCCATCGATTCATTCAGAACGCAGAAGAAGGGGAAAAAATCATCTCTTTACTCCATCAAGCCCTTTTATCTCCGATAGCCCAAGGCAGTGAACAACTGACAGCCCTTCATCAACAGATGGAGTGGCTTCAAAAACAGCCTAGCCTTCTTCCTTCCCTATCAGCCATGGCTCGATGTGAAGGGAAACCGTACCTTCTCCATCCTAATCAAGACGCTTCAAGCAGAAATAGCTCCTCTTTTTTAAAGCCCAATCCTTCCACGATAGAAAGCTGGAGAACACATGCTCATACAGTGGGACGGATTGCATTTGGCATTACGGGAACAGCTTCTACCATTCAACGCGTCTCAAAAGCCTTGATATCCACAGGAGCTTGGCCAGAAGCCCAACAACTTTCTATTTTTACACAATCCCCTCCCCCCATGCCTACTCAACCGGTTTTATCTTATAGTATCGATCCATCTGTACAAAATCAGGCACGTGTTACTCTCGCCTCATGGATCTATTCGGGGTCCAAAGCTGTTGCTATTGCAAATCACATTGTGCATCAGCAAAACTCTTTTATAGCCCGTTTAAACGCGAACTGCCCTCTGTTCTCGATTCAGCAGGTAACAGCCACTGCTCATCCAGAAGGAGGATGCCTCGTCGTTACGATGAACTCTCCATTGTTCCCACCTTCTACAAAAGAAGAAGAGGTCCCCTTCAATTCAGCCTTAAATACATTAAGCGCATGGACAGCTATTGCTGAACAAGAACTGCAGATTACACTGAACACAGAATTCACGGACCTCTTTTCCATCCCCAATATTGTGCTCACCACATCCGATCCGAGAGAGGCTTCCAGTCTCGGAGCATGGTGGGCTCTCGCCAGTCAGACGAATCAGCGCTATCCCACTGCTTCCCCTTCGATAGGAATTTCCTTAGAGATTCCATCCACAGCCGAAATCAAATCCTCTCAAAATCCTTCAGAAAAAAATCAGAATTTTCTAAAAAATTGGGCACGAAACACCATTGCTCTCGCGACCCCTCAGATTGCATTCAAAACCAAAGTAGAGCAAGGACAGGGAGAAATTTGGATACTCCTCGCCTCTCCCTGCGGGACACTCCACGAGAGCGATGAAACGGCAGGACTGACTGCTATGGCGACTCAGTTTGTAGCGGAATATGCAAGTACACGTTTCCGGTCTAAAGAGGTGACGATCGAAGAATGGATCTCAACTGAAGGGGTCGGATGGATAGCGCACACCCCTCGACAACCTCTCGAATCCTCTCACCAGCACGCTCAAAGAATAGCTGATGCTTTAGGGCAAAGCTTGTTTGCAATCCCTCTCGATAGCCTTACCATGGCTCAAACAAGAATAGCAATCCTGGCCAGAAGAGACAAGGATTTTAAAAAAGAGATAGGAATTCCATTGGCAAAGAGTCTCGCTCCAGGACGGCTTGCGTGGTTATTCCCTTTCGGCTCCCCCTCCGTACAGGAAAGGATATCAGATGCAGCTTTGCGCGCCAGCATCTCTTCACTTCAGCAAGGCCCTCTACGGGCTTCTATCCTCGTCAATCAAGAAGATGGACAAGCCCAGGAGATAGCCCGTTTGCTCGATCGATGGGCCAATCATGATCTCGATACACAGCGACACTGCCACGCCACTCCACCTGCCGTTGCTCCACGACCTGGCAGCTATGCGATCAGACTCCCGTCCGGCTCAAGTGCGGAAGCATGGATCGCCTTCCCCCTCTCCCCCAACCATCCCGGACAACAAGAAATCGCTCAGTTGATCGCCATTCTCCTCAATCAAGAGGAGGGGATATTCTCACAAACCTTGAGAAAGAGCAGAATTATTCATCAATGGGGGGCTCGGGTGATCGGCTCCTCCCTTTCCTCAGCCCTTGCAATCAGAATGGAGACATCCCCTGGCCAGCTAGAGAGTGCTGTCGATCAAGCCCGAGCGATTTTGCAACGTCTCCGTCAAGGGGACATCACTCAGGAAGAACTGAGCCAGGCCATTCATCGCTACCAAGAATCCAACTTAGAAAAATTAGTTCATCCCTCCGAGCGCCTTATTGCACTATGGCGCAATGACCCTCCTTTTTCTCTGTATACTCACTCCATGCAGACCTTTCTTAAAGCCATCACTCCCTTTTTAAGTGAAGCTAATATGATCGTTCTCCTAGCCCGCCCAACACCTCCCTCTCTATGAAGATCGATTGCCCTACTCTTCACACTGTTCCATGGTTTTCGGTAGGAGAGGATCGGCTCCGCTTGTTACGGAATGGTGAACAGGCATTCCCAGCAATGCTCGAAAGCATCGAAAATGCACAAAAAGAGATCCTGATGGAATTTTATTGGATAGGGGCCGATCCCATCGGAGCGATGTTTCGAGATGCTCTGACCAGACGTGCAAAAGTAGGTGTGTGTGTCCGCGTAATCTATGATGCCATCGGCAGTTTAACAACCCCTTACCTCTGGTGGCAGCCCCTCCTCCAAACAGGAGGAGAAGTGAGCGTATATCATGCCTTATGGCCATTTGACCCTACCTTTAAACTATCTCTCCTCGAACGGCGTGATCATCGAAAACTCCTTCTCGTCGATGGACAAGACGGATTCATAGGAGGGATCAATCTTGCCTTATCCTGGCTTCCTATTCACCTCGGGGGAAAAGGATGGCGAGATGATTTGGTACACATTCAAGGAGCAACAAGCCAACAGATCCGAGCCCATTTTTACCTTACCTGGCAATCACTCACAAGGAGTCTACCCCCTGTCGATGTACACCGAATTAGCCGGAAAAATGACAGTCCTGTCTATATTTTAACAGACTACCTCCACCATCGACAGAAAATCCATCGGGAATATCTAGCGCGCATGAGCGCCGCAAAAAGGAGTATCGATATTGCCAATCCCTATTTTGTCCCCAACCGTCTTATCCGAATGGGCCTTTTTCGAGCGGTGGCCAGAAAGGTACGCGTCCGCGTGTTACTTCCTGCTAATGGAGACGTTTCTTTCGTTCAATTTGCCACGGAAGCCTTAATTGATTCCCTTTTAAAACACGGAATCGAACTGTACACACTGGCGAAACCAATGATCCATACTAAAATTGTCATTATCGACAATGAATTCACCATGCTCGGTAGTTACAATTTGGATGAGCGTTCCCGGCATAAAAACCTAGAAATGAATTTAGCCATTCAGGATACAGCGTTTGCCGACTATGCAACCCAAGGATTTGAACAAGATATCTGTTCAGCGACCAAATTGGATCTCTACACATGGCGACAACGCCCCTTTTTAAACCGCACCATCGAATGGGTAGCGTGGGGGCTAAGAAAGCTATGGTAATTCATTGAAGAGAAAGAAAACCAAAGGAGATACGAAGGTGTACCTGAGTGCAAAAACAAATATCAACGTGTCCATGTCGATTGCACTCTTGAGCGTCGCTTTATTAATGACAACTCACTGTGGTTCAGAACGATCATCCCCAAATGGAGATACAAAGAAACCTCATCATCAAATCCAATCCTGCAAATCCAGAGGAAATCATTTCTTCTTCTCCACCATAAATTCAAGTAAATTATACGCCAGACAATTCGAAAACGGATCAGCCTAGTGCCTCAACTCCCTCTTATGGCTCTTGCCCTCCGGGAACAACCTCCAGCAACAATAGTTGTATTCATATCTTGCTCATAAACCATGCTACAGTAAATGGCGCTCCTCACCCTCCCCCACAAACTCCAGCCAGTGCACCAATCGTCCCTTCTGCTCTTTCCTTTCGAAGGAACACAGACCAAGATGAACTTTTTGGTTATGGCATCGTCGCTTGTAATATTAGTGTGCAAAGAACAAACAAAAGATCCTAAAATATAAAACCATGATGTTTGTTCCTATTTTATGGACTAGTCCTTACGAATTGCTAGATGGGGTCTAGAACGATTTTAAAGGGAACCATCCTTATCCTATTGTCCTCCCCAATGGGAGCTACGTTGCTACAGTCGGTGAATTCCCACATGGAAACCTAAGCTTCAGTTTGGTCAATTCACACGACGGAGCGTCAAGAGACACTTGCTGCGGAATGACGCATGGACAGGCTTTAGCAATTCAAAATCAAAGAACTGAATGGATGGTCAAGTACAGTTGGGATGGGAATTTATGGAAATGCTTCCAGCCAGGGCCCTGAGCTACTAAACATCAACACTGTGAAATGCGATAAATTTAAGAGATTGCTCTGCATCTCGTGGGGTCAATGGCCAGCGGGTGTTTCACTACCTCAAAGCATCGTAAGCCAGGCAAGACACATTAAAAGCATTTTCGAGACAGTCAAGGAAGACGGGATTAAGGCAGTACCAGCTTACTAGGTACTGCGGCTTCTTCCTGTGGTTTGAGACGCCCCCCTACATCAACTAGAGGCCTTGCAAGCCCCTCTCTGACCGTCCATCCATAGGTTCCATATTTTCCTGGAAACTTCCTCTCCACCATTCCTCCCCCCTTTTCCACTTCTTGGGAGCGAGGAGTATGAACGGTGGGACCTTGGGTAATTTGGAGGTACTCGTCCGCAATGTATTCGGGGCGTTTATTTTCTTCCGTAATGCAAGGCAGGTTTGGATTTCCAGTGCCGACACGCCAAATTTGAGCTGTTGGAGGATAGACATCATTGAAGCGCTCACGCACGGCTGATGCACCTTCTTGCATGACGCGGAATCGCGTAATGCGGAAGCCAGGGATGCCTCGTTGCACCAAAAGACGTTCTCCCACAGGAAGTTGTGGATCTGGCTGGTCCCGTTCAGGGAAGGGAAGGACCTCATTGATCCGGCGTACAAAGGTAGTCGTTTGACGACGGGCAGGACCTAATATTTCAGCCCGAACAATCCCCTTGACAACAGTCTCATACAATACCACCGGAAAAGGATAAGGATTGCGGAATCTTAAAGTAATGGTGGGATACGCCACCGCGGCATCCAATCCCATCTTGATATAAAAAATAGGGCGGGTGTGAGGACGTCGTTCGACAATATCGAGGCCTGCAAAAAAAGCTGCAGCATGCAAGGTGCTGGCGATCTGACAAGTGCCTCCTCCTACTCCATCAACCATCTCCCCTCTCGCAATGACCGGAGCGACTTTATACCCGTTGACCTCCGTACGGGGTCCAACCACTTCATTAAAATCAAATGTCTCCCCTGGTAGCAACACATAACCGTGAATTTTAGATGCAGCTAACCGAAGGTTGAACGTGCGTTCTTCATGCTTGAGATCTCTCACATAGCGGGTTTCGAGGTACCCTAATACGTCATCAATCAAAATACCGTGGAGCAAGGAGCTTGTCCTCGTCGCCTGCACCACCTCAACAACTACCTGCGCTTGATTGAGGCCACTAGAAAAAGCCTCTTCCAGGCATCCAAGTGTAGCGTAAAGATCCATACGGCGGCCCGGTTCATCAGGAAGCACCTGCCTGCGCTCCAAGTCAAGGCGAGCATCCCGAGGGATCCGATCTATCCTATTTTTGAGGTGTAGCAAGAATGCCATCGCCCGATCGTGTTCAATCGCTATAGGAAGCGGCAAAATGATCGGTTTGCCAGCTTTTTTCTGCTGATGAATACGAATCAGAGCACTAGAAGGATCTAATACAGAAGCGACTAATTTCTTCAATCGCGGCATATCGAGTACCGCACCCATCTCTTCAGGTGTGTAGAAAGAAGGGGATGCATCTGCAATCTGAAGGCTGAAAGGGGTTGTTAAATACTGCCTCACAAACGTCTGCGCCTTGTCTTCAAAATCCTCCCCGGGCGCTAAAGGCAGAACTTCCTTTCCCGTTAAGAGAACTGACACATCAGGAAAAGCGCTCTCTTTCTCATTCGGTACGAAAGGAGGAACCAACAGGTAACCAATCCCTCCCCCAATCATGACAAAAGGGAGGAGCCACAGAAAGAAAGCTATCCAGCCTTCCTGTTTCCACGCAGCAACTCTAGAAAAACTCATCTCGGCATCCGAAAAATGATTTTTTAGCCAAGCTGTTGCTGGCGATAAGGATTCTGAGTCCTTTCATAATTTCCAAAGGTTACCACGAAAACTCTCACAGGCCCTATCAGAAAGAAATCGTCGTTTTCGCTTACATCTCCTTTCCTTTTCTTCAATGTATCCACTATAAGGCTAACATCTCCCTTCTTTCATTGAATAAGCAAATGAAAACGCTGCAGTTGATCAACTAAATCCCCTCCACCTCGACATCTTTATTCTACTTAATTCTGGATTATGGATTATGAGGAAAACATGAGCCTTTCTATCGGCCTGGTCGGTTTGCCTAACGTAGGGAAATCAACCCTCTTCAACGCAATCAGCAAAAATAAAGCAGAGGCTTCCAACTACCCTTTCTGTACAATCGAACCAAATACAGGGATCATTCCTATCTCCGATCAACGCCTTGAAGCGCTTAACAGTGTTATCCACACTGAAAAAATTGTCCCGGCAACGCTTCAAATCGTCGACATCGCCGGCCTCGTACGAGGAGCCCATAAAGGTGAAGGGCTAGGGAATCAATTTCTGAGTCATATCCGGGAAGTAGATGCCGTCGTGCAAGTTGCTCGATGTTTTGAAGATAACCACATCATCCATGTGGAAAGCCAAGTCGATCCGATCCGAGACATCACGATGATCACGTTTGAGCTCTGTCTTAAAGATTTAGAGACCGTTCACAAACGGATCGAGCGTGCAAAAAAGCTAGTCAAAGGGAACCAACCGCTTGAGAAGCTAGCCCTCACCATTTGTGAACCTCTTTTGACTCATCTGAACGAGGGAAAAAATGCAAGCACTTTTCCCCTACCCGATCATGAAAACGCGCACTCCATTTTTCAAGCGATGCATCTGTTGACTGCAAAGCCTACTTTCTTTGTGGCCAATGTGGACGAATCTTCTATCAATCACCCTGAATCCAATCCTCATTACATGGCTCTCAAAGCATACGGGGAGCAACAAAAAACCGATGTTATTCCGATATGTGCTAGGGTAGAAGCACAGATTGCTGAACTCGAACCAATCGACCGCCCTGCCTTCTGGGAAAGCATCGGCCTTAAAGAACCAGGACTGCACGCCGTTGCCCGAGCTAGCTATCATACTCTAAACTTGCTCACTTTCTTCACAGCAGGAAAACAAGAAATTCATGCCTGGACCGTTCCTAAAGGAGCGCGCGCACCCCAAGCAGCAGGGGTCATTCATACCGATTTCGAGCGAGGTTTCATTAAAGCAGAAGTTATCAAATGGGAAGACTTCGTGCGGCATGGAGGTGAAGGAGGATGCCGAGAAGCCGGCAAACTTCATATACAGGGGAAAGGTTATGTGGTCGAAGATGGAGATGTGATCCATTTTCGCTTCAACCTATAGAATTTCTCTCAAAAGCCTACCTTGACAAGATTCTCATCTCCCGCTACGCCTATTTTTGTCTTAGATTTTATTTTATTGCACCATCGTTCAATCTTTCTTCAACCATTCTTCATGCAATGGAGGAAGAGGCAGGCAGGCAGCTATCCTCCTTCCATTCATTGCACTGGATTGTCGGTGTACTTTTGTATTCTCCTATTCTACTCTTCCCTGGTGTCTGATGTCGTTTCATCTCTCTGCAGAACGCGAACGCGAGCTTGAGCAAATCATCCAGCGCTATCCAACCAAAATGGCTGCATGTATCCCTGCCCTTCACTTATGCCAAGAACAAGAAGGATGGATCTACGATGAGGTGATTCAATTCGTTGCAGAGCGTCTGGAGTTAAGTCCAGCCCACGTCAAGGGAGTGGTTACTTTCTACTCTCTGTTTAACCAGAAGCCAGTAGGGAAACACCAAATTTGGGTATGCCGTACCCTCCCTTGTGCCCTTCGAGGCGGGTATGATATTTTACACCATTGTGAAAAGCGATTAGGAATTCACGCTGGCGAAACAACACCAGATAGTAAAATCACCCTACGAACAGCAGAGTGTCTCGCCAGCTGCAGTACTGCTCCCATGATGCAAGTGGATAAAGAATATCACGAAAATTTGACGACTGAACGAGTTGATGAAATTCTCGATAAACTTTATGAGTCAAGTGAGTCTCACGTTCACCATCCAACACTTTTTTCTTCATGATTCGAAAAACTGACTATCTCACCCGAAATTATGGAAAGCCTAATGGCTGGACGCTCGATGCTTATATGCAAGCAGGAGGCTATGAAGCAATCAAAAAAGCTTTTGCTATGACTCACCAAGAGGTCATCGAGGAAGCGAAAAAGGCAAACATCCGAGGGCGAGGAGGGGCAGGATTCCCTGTAGGAATCAAGTGGAGCTTCATGAAGCCCCACCCCACTAAGCCTTCTTATCTCGTCATCAATGCAGATGAAGGGGAACCGGGTACGCACAAAGATCGAACCATCATGGAGCAAAATCCCCACGCGATCCTCGAAGGATGTATGATCGGATGCTATGCAATCGGTGCTCACACCACCTATATTTATGTGCGTGATGAGCTGCATTTAAGCAAGGCCCGTTTGAACCAAGCGATTCAAGAGGCTTACGCCCGCGGATATCTAGGATCCAACCCTTCTTTTGCGCCAAACTATCCAATTCACATCCATGTCCACACGGGAGCAGGTGCTTATATCTGCGGAGAAGAAACCTCCCTTCTTAACTCACTCGAGGGGAGACGAGGCGAACCTCGATTAAAGCCACCTTTTCCAGCTCAAACGGGAGCATTTGGATGCCCCACTACAGTCAACAATGTGGAGACCATCGCTACGATACCTACTGCCATTCTGTTAGGGGGAGATGCTTTCTCTCAGCTCTCTGCTCTCCACTCGTTTAAAGACGGAGGGGTTCGCCTATTCGGAGTTAACGGTCACGTTAAAAACCCAACTGTAGTTGAACTGTGCATTGGTGTGACGATTCGAGAGCTGATTGAAGAGATCGGCGGGGGGGTACTCCAAGATCGATCTATTTTAGGAGTCATTCCAGGAGGATCGTCGACCCCCATCCTCCTTCCTTCCGAAACGATCTACGCCCCGGATGAAAAAGATCCGATGCATCCTTGGCACGGCAAGAGCGTGTTGGATGTACCCATGGGGGTAGATACCATGCGTGCTGCAAAAACCATGTTAGGGACCTGCTGCATCACCGTACTCGCAGAAGGGACCTGCCCTGTGCTCGCAATGCAAAATCTGATGCAGTTCTACCACCATGAGTCGTGCGGTCAGTGCACTCCGTGCCGAGAGGGATCAGCGTGGTTAGATCGAACTCTTATCAAAATATTGAACGGGAAAGGTACCCTCGACGATCTGAATCAACTCAGCGATATCGCAAGTCAGATCATGGGGAACACTATCTGCGCCTTCGGCGAAGGGACAGCGATGCCTGCTCTGGCGTTCCTGCAAAAATTCCGCCCCTATTTCGAAGACTATATCCGTAGTACAAGAACGAAAAAAGATGCGAAATTAACCGTTTCCTAATTCCAATTTCACTAGAAACAGGTTCTATTCAAAACAATGAGTGAAGCGACATCAATCTATTTTTATGGATGCAGCGGGATAGCTCTTGCAGGGGCTCTGATCACGAGTGCAAGTTCCAACCCTATACGGAGTGCCATGGGCCTCATGATGGTTATCGTTGCTATCGCTGCCCTCTTCCTCCCACTCCATGCTGAATTCTTAGCTGCAATCCAATTGATGGTTTACGCGGGGGCAGTCGTTGTTCTCTTTCTTTTCATTATCATGCTGCTAGGAGAAGGAGCCATCAGTGAAGATAAACGCAACATCTCTTGGATCCGTAGGCTCAGCCCTCTTGTCTTTTTAATTCCATGGATTGCAGCGATAGGGATGTTTACCAAACACCCAGATGTCCTCCCCTCATTTGAACTCCTTACTGATCATTTCGGAACAATCGAAGGGATCTCCCATACCCTCTTCGAGCAAGAACTTATCCCTTTTGAATATTCGAGCGCACTCCTCATTGTAGCCGCCTTAGGAGCTTTTACGGTAGCCAGAGGCAAAACCATTCTCCCGCTTTCTCAGCCTTCCCCCTCTCATTACGAATCACAGGGATCATGAATACCCATCACTATATCCTCTTAAGTATGCTCTTATTTACGGTAGGAAGCACTGGCTTTCTGATTCGGCGCAATGTGCTCATCGTTCTGATGAGCATTGAATTGATGCTCAATGCGAGCAGTGTAGCGTTTGTTGCATTCAACTGCGCTTATCCTCACAACCAAACAGGTCAAGTTTTCTCTTTTTTCGTGATCGCCATCGCTGCAGCAGAAGCCTCTGTCGGTCTCGCTCTTCTTCTCTCTTTTTATCGTCTCAACCGAAGTACAGATACAAACGAGGCCAACTTATTAAAAAATTAATACTCCCGCTGGTAAAATGCAATGGAAGTCCACGAAGCCACATCTTTATCCATTTTTTTCGGAGCTGATCCAAAACAATTCGAACTGATTGGCGTAATTCTAGGGATGCCTTTGTTAGGAGCTTTTATCAATGGCATCTGGGGTAAACATCTAGGAAAATCCGCAGTTCGCTTGATGGCTCTATCCGCTATCGGCATGAGCTTTATCTGCTCTGTTTTCACATTCTGCATCCTCAAGTCCGGCATCGCCCATTCTGCTCAAGATAGTCGCGAGCCCTTAAAATTAGCATGGACAGCATGGGAATGGATGCACACGGACGGGACCAAGCGCCTTACTCAGCTCTCCATCCCAATTCGGTTCTCCATCGATCCCCTCAACAGCATCATGATGCTGATCGTGACAGGGATCGGATTTCTCATCCATCTTTATTCCACAGCTTATATGGAAAAAGATGAGAGCTATTGGCGGTTTTTCGCTTATCTAAATCTATTCGTTTTCTCGATGTTGGTTCTCATTTTAGCCGATAACCTTCCCGTTTTATTCATCGGATGGGAGGGGGTAGGGTTGTGTTCCTACCTGCTGATTGGCTTTTGGTACAATTATCTCCCCAATGTAGCGGCAGGGAAAAAGGCATTTATTACGAATCGGATAGGAGATTTTGGCCTCATTTGCGCGATGTTTTTACTGGCCCACTATACAGGAGCTTTGGATTGGGTTGGCATTTCAAAACGAGCTTTCTCTTTGATCTCCACTGCCCCTTCTCATCAGATCCATTTGTGGCCTCTAGGAGGGATTCATTATACAGGATTCTGGAAATTCCTTCAACCTGATTCCCCTTTCACCATCTCTGCAGCAACCGCTATAAGCCTCTGTTTATTTCTCGGATGTACAGGAAAGAGTGCTCAGATCCCTCTCTACGTATGGCTTCCTGATGCTATGGCGGGCCCTACACCGGTGTCTGCTCTCATTCACGCAGCAACCATGGTCACTGCAGGGATCTATTTGATCTGCCGCCTCTCCTTTGTATTTATCCTATCCCCCTTCACCATGATGCTGATTGCATGCGTGGGAGCAGCAACAGCGTTTTTCGCAGCGACGATCGCTCTGGTACAGTTCGATATCAAGAAAGTATTAGCCTATTCCACAGTCAGCCAGTTGGGCTTTATGTTTTTAGGAGTAGGAGTGGGAGCCTTCACAGCAGGATTCTTTCACGTTTTTACGCACGCCTTTTTTAAGGCCTGCCTCTTCTTGGGATCGGGAAGCGTGATTCATGCAATGCACGCCTACTACCACAATGATGCTCAAGCCCAGGATATGCGTCTCATGGGTGGATTAAGGCGTCACATGCCCGCCACATTTTGGTCTTTTACAGCAGCTACAGCAGCGATCATAGGATTCCCATTCACAGCAGGATTCTTTTCCAAAGATGAAATCCTTTACAAAGCCTTTACGAATCACACCATCCATCCTTTCAAAAACTATCTAGAAGAGCGCGGTGTCTCTGTTTTTGAGCCCCCTTCATGGCTTGGTCCTACCCTCTACACAATAGGGGCTTTAGCGGCCACAATGACAGCGTTTTATATGGTTCGCGCTCTTCTGATGACGTTCTTTGGAGAGTTCCGAGGGTGGCAGATCGATGGTGCAGATTCCACTCCTATCTCCTCTAGGACGGAGTCTGTCTCAACCTTGCTACATGCTTCCGCATCCTCTCATCATGATGAAACCCATGAGGGATATCCAACGCATGCCCCTGCGCCTCATGAATCTCCCTGGACAATGACCTTGCCACTTCTACTGCTCGGAGCTGCATCGCTCTTTGCAGGTACGCTTTCGATGGGTCCATTCCACATCCAGCCTCTTGAGCACTGGTTAGAACCTTTGTTCGAAAATGCTGTCAAAAGGGCTGTCTATGTGAGCGAAGAGGCAGAACATTTAGAATGGCCGCTCGCTGCTGGAGGGATTGGTGCGTTCGCAATAGGAACAAGTCTCGCCTATTGGATGTATATCCTTAAGAAAGGAGAACCCGGAAAGCGACTCTTTTCTCTCTTCCCAGGTCTTTATCAATTGATTCTCCACAAATGGAAAATTGACGAACTCTATCAGTGTACAGCGATCGCTTTCGTCAAGAGGATGGCCAGCATCACTGCAATTTTCGATCAATGGATCGTAGATGCTCTTCTTGCGCGCTTTTCTAGCTTTATTGTATCCAGCCTAGGTGCACTTCTGCGCACTTTACAGACAGGAACCATTCATGTCTATGCATTCGCCATGGTCTTAGGATTTTTTTCCCTCTCTTGGTTCTTTGTACAACCGCATGTCGACGCAACGATCACACATGAACCCAATGGAGATTGCACCGTGCAAGCTAAATCGGGACTCGGCTACACTTATCGCTGGTATTCACATAGAAACGATCGCCCTGACACAGAGCAATATGGCACTGAATCTTCCCTAACCATCCACCTGCCCGAAAATATCGAGCAATCTGTCCGCCTTGAGATCAGAAACGCATTTGGACAGCAAGCATCCAAAGACTTTCTACTCTCCAGGAAAGAGACTAATTAATAACAAGAAAGGGAGACGAACTCATGGATATCAACCCTATCAATCAATTCTCTTCCCAATCTTGTTCTAGAACAATCAAGATCCACTCGTATCTGCTTCTATGCCTTGTATCGATAGGAGCAGGAGGACTCACCTGGGCTTGTGGGCAAACAGGATGGATCGGCTTTGCCGCACTGCTCGGTGTCCTCGCAAGTCACTCGTACCCGCTCAAGAATCGAATCATAAACGGCGCTATATCAGCGCTCTCCGCCCTATTCATTAAACAACTCTGGAATCATTCTATCGCTCTCCCAGAAGGGCTTCCTATTCAGACCTACCCCCTCCTCTCATGGCTCATAGGGATCCCGATCGGATGTGCCTTCCTCCTTCTTTTCCTTCCTAGACAAGCTCTCCGAACGCTTCAGACGTTAACCTGTTTTGTCACGTTGTTCGTCTTTACAATCAGCCTTCTGCTCCTCAAAGTGCCCATGGGAAAAGAATTTCACTGGGTTCAGAAAATCCATTGGATAGAGTCGTTCGGCATTTCTTACCACGTAGGGCTCGATGGCATCTCCCTCTGGCTCGTTCTCCTCACAACTTTCCTATTCCCCATCGCAGCCTATTCTTCTTTCGGCTCTATCCACACACGCCAGAAAGAGTGGTGCTTCTCCCTCCTCCTCCTCGAAGGGGCACTCGTAGGAGCTTTTGTAGCGCTCGATCTCTTTCTCTTTTATGTCTTTTGGGAACTCGTTCTCATTCCGATGATTTTCATGATCGGCATATGGGGGAGCACCAAGCGGATCTACGCCTCGATCAAGTTTTTCATTTACACGATGTTCGGCTCCGTATTGATGTTGGGAGCAATCATCTATCTCGCTTACAGCTATAGCATAGCTACTCAAGGTTCTCTCTCTTTTGACTATTTTGAGCTTCAACGCGTTTTGATCCCCTACTCTATCGAACGATGGCTCTATACAGCTTTTACGCTCTCATTTCTGATCAAAGTCCCGATGTGGCCTGTGCACACGTGGCTTCCCGACGCCCATACAGAGGCTCCTACAGTGGGTTCCATTTTACTCGCGGCCATCCTCCTCAAACTAGGCACGTACGGCTACCTGAGATTTAGCATAGGGCTCTTCCCCGAAGCATCCACTGAACTCGCCCCCTATCTAGCAGGCATCGCTGTGGTTGGAGGCATTTTATACGGCGCTCTGTGCGCCTGGAAGCAAGAAGACGTCAAACGGCTTGTCGCCTATTCCTCCGTAGCCCATCTTGGATACATCATGCTCGGCCTCTTTGCAGCCACTCCCAGCTCTGTAGAAGGGGCTGTGCTTCAAATGATCAACCACGGTATTTCGACAGGTTTTCTCTTTCTCCTGATCGGAATGCTGTACGATCGGCGACATACTCGACAGCTCAGTGAGTTTGGCGGATTGGCAAAGTCTATGCCTGTATATACAACCTTTTTTGTCATCGCCACGATGGCAAGTATCGGCCTACCTGGAATGAATGGATTCGTCGGAGAATTCATGATCATCGTAGGGACATTCGCAAGTCACACGCTGGGGCAGCTAGGAGGGCTTCAAGCTGTAGGAGCAACAGCAGGCGTAATTCTAGCTGCTGTCTATATGCTGAATCCCGTTGAACGTATGTTTTTTGGCTCCGCTTCGCGTGTAGAAAACAAATATCTTCCCGATTTATCAGGCCACGAATTGACCACAGCATTCCCATTTCTCGTGATGATCTTTACCTTAGGCCTTTTCCCACACATCTTCCTGTCTGAAATTCGAGGTGCAGTAACCCGCATTCAGCAGGAAACACAAATACGCCTCACCCGTTATCCAGGGCTAGGTTATTACGAAGGTCCCGTTCAGCTCCTACCTAAAAAGGTAGAGCCATCCGCTCAACCCTCTTACATCCCATGGAAACCATCTAAGTAACTCTCATGGAAGTCCTTCTCTCCCTCTCCCCCTTTCTCTGTCTCGCTGTAGGCACGCTGCTATTGATGCTCGTCGATGCTTTCTCGAAACAGAGTCCAGGGCTCCCTCTAGGTCTTGCCCTCACTTTTCTTGCGAGCGCAGCTTTTTCTGTTTCAATCTGGTTTTATGGGGTTGAACGACTCGAACACGCCTCTTCTTTCCTATCTCCATGGCTGCTCATCGATAGAACTACCCTTTTTCTGATCGCTTTGCTCTGCCTAGGAGGTTGTCTCTCTGCCCTCTTAGCAGGAGGTTATCTAAAGGAACACCTCCTCGAGCGGGGAGAGTTCTACCCCCTTCTCGCTTTTTCGACGTTCGGTGCGCTCATGACGGCCGCAGCAGGAGACATGCTTACGCTCTTTTTAGGGCTTGAAACGATGTCGATCGGCGCATACGCGATGATCGGTTACCGTCGAGGCTCCTTGCGTGCAACCGAAGCCGCTCTCAAATACTTTCTCCTAGGCTCTTTTGCAGCAGCAATCATGCTCTATGGGATCGCGTTTCTATACGGAGCCACAGGTCATACTGACCTCGCCGGATTACGCACAGTAATCACCCAGCATGAACAAAGCCCCCTAGTTGTGATAGGGCTCATGCTCCTCCTTGTAGGGTTACTCTTCAAAGTAAGTGCTGTCCCCTTCCATATGTGGACTCCAGATGCCTATGAAGGGGCCCCTACTCCCTCCACAGCTTTTATGGCAATTGTGGTCAAAGGGGCAGCATTTGCGATGATCCTCCGAACTTTATTGGGAGTCTTTGGAGACGTCAACGCAATGTCTTGGGCAGCAGGATGGCCTCCTGTGCTCGGCGTCATTGCCTTCGCAAGTATGACTTTCGCCAACTTAATTGCAGCTCGACAAGAATCCGTCAAACGGATGCTCGCGTATTCCAGCATTGCCCATGCTGGATATATACTTGTAGGCGTGCTTATCAATTCTCCAGGCTCCACAGTGGGAAGTGCAAGCGTCCTTTTCTACCTAACAGCATACACCGTATCGACTGCAGGAGCTTTTGGAAGCTTAATCGCATGCGGCAGCCGCAATGCAGAAGCAGTCAGCTACCAGGACCTCGCTGGACTTGGACGACGTCATCCGATGCCCGCATTGGCCTTCTCCTTTTTTATTTTATCCCTGGCTGGGATCCCCCCCACAGCAGGATTTCTAGGTAAATGGTTTATCCTTCAAGCCACCATTCAAGGAGAATGCCATCTCTTTGCACTATTCATCCTATTGAATAGCGTCCTCGCGGCTTACTATTACTTACGCGTCATCGTTTACTTGTACATGAAAGAGCCAAATGAGTGGGATCCTGTCGCACGACCGATGCATTCCTCTTATGTGACAGCGGCTCTCGTTATCAGCGCTATCTTAGTTATCGCGCTCGGGATCAGCCCATCTTACCCCCTCGCTCTCGCTTCTGCTGCAGCAGTCATCCCTGCAGGTGGATAAATACAGATGGTTCTCACCCCTCATTTGGGTGCACTTTTCTCTGTTTTTTTCTTTTCTCTCTTTCATTGTCACCGCTCCACGCCTGAAATTTCATCCAATCAACAGAGCCACGAATCCAAAAGCACTCCTGCCCCCATTCAAACCTCTCCAGTTCAAGCATCCGTTGAGCAGGAGATCAACCCTGCCCATCTACCTCCTTACCAAGGATTCACCGGGTGTATTAAGGGGCGCATTACCGTCCAAGGGGTTCTCCCTCCCCCCCCTTCAAGATCTCCTTCAACACAATGCCCCCCCCTTTCAGCCTACTCAAAATCAACTTCTCAAGCGAAACGTCCCCTCGCTGACGCGATTGTCATCGTGACGGGTTACGCAGACTTCTATATTCCCGAAAAACAAAAATCAAAACTGATCACTATAGAATCATGTGAGACAATACCCCGCATTATCACGCTCACCATGGGACAAGATCTCAATATTCTCAACCAAAGCAGTCTAATCTTCGCACCAACCCTCTCTCAAGGACTCAATTCATTCGCCGCAGTAGCCATAAAAGGAGGTGAACCTATCCGCTTATCCCCTTCCCGCCCTGGTCTTATGCACCTCATCGATCGACTAGGCGATTCTTTTCTGAACATCAAGCTCTATATCTTCCGCCATCCCCTTCACACGTCAAGCAACTCAGAGGGAGAATACACATTACAAGGAATTCCTCTTGGAAAACTGAATGTAACTGCACATGCAACTTCATTCATAGGTGAACAAACCCAATTGATACAGATGCAAGAAGGGCCTTGTCAGAGCGTCCATTTTTCATTTCAAGCGCCCGCCCCAACGACCAGACAATCGGGCTCGCACTAATTCCAAGCGAGCTTGAAGAAACGGATCACCCCCACTCAACCGTAATGCTTCCTGATAAAAAGCAACCGCACGATTCCAATCCTCCTCCTGCTCAGCAAGAGAGCCCCTAAAAAAAGAAGCATACACCTCCGGCGAAATGGCCGGCCCATCACTGATCTGGCCCTGAAACAGACGGCGAACCGGCATAGTAGAAACGCAAGCTTGCACACTCGCACCCATTAACAAACCGATCATCTTAACCAGCCAAGCGTTAATTATCTTCCCCATTTACCTGGATGGAAATACCGTTGCGCTCTGTCCGCTCTCGTCCATGAGACCATCCAACTATCATACAACAAAGGAGAGTTGCCCGATAGAAACAATCATCTCCTTTGTTTTTTCTTCTGTTCTAGGCAAAAATTTTCTAAAAGGATCCTTCTTTCTTACCTTTGTGTTAAGTTCAGCTCCTTGCGCCGCAATTGCAGTTCCATTTAAGCCATTCCATTTCAACGCAAGTCATATGGCCTGTCTCGTTCTCTCAACTCCTACGAAACAATACACGATTGAACTAGAATCATTTAATAGTATAGGGCGCCATCCCCTCAATACCATCCAACTCCTCGATAAAGTGATCTCAAAGGAACACTGCGTCCTTGAGCGCCGAAATCACCAATTTATTCTGCGCGATCTAGGAAGTTTAAACGGAACCTTCGTCAACGGCAAGCGGATCACAGAGGAACATCTGCTCCAGCACGGAGATCAGATCACGTTAGGTACAATACAAGCTCGCTACGAAGATCATCCCCCCTCCCATCCTACTCACACCAAAGATCATTCCCCTATTCCTTCCTCTCCTCCTTCTCTCGATCAGAATGAAGGCGACACAGCTTCCGCTTTTAGCCCAACTCACCGCACTTCTCTACTCAGTCAGACACGAGTGGATATGCTGAATTCCACTGGAGGGATTATTGGAGCCCAAATCGCTTCAAGTTGTCAATGTTTCCTCCCGTTCGAACAAATCCAGCATGATCCCACTCAACTTCGACTAGATTACGAGCGCTTAAGAATCAGCTGGGAGCTCACCCGAGATATTAGCCGCGAACGAAACCTCGATCCCCTCCTCGAACGCATTCTTGAAGCTCTATTCAAATTTGTCAAAGCGGAAAGAGGGGTCATTCTTTTACAGGACAAAGAAGGGATCCTACAGCCACGCGCAGCAAAGCGAAGAGATGGTCTTGACACCCCCATCCAAATTAGTTCCACGATCCTAAGCCATGTGATCGAACAGAAGGCAAGCTTGTTCACTCACAACGCACTCTCTGACTTTTCCGCAGGAAATGCGAATTCCATGATCATCAACTGCATTTCAAGCGCCTTGGTTACTCCACTTATCCATGAAAACAAAGTCCTCGGTGCGCTTTGGTTAGATTCCCCCGCGCTCGCTCAATTCGAACCTAAAGACTTAGAGATCATCTCCTCCATGGCAAGTCAAGCAGCGATGTTTATCGAGAACAATATCCTCTCTCAACAGATAGAGCACGAGATCATTACACGCGATCGATTCGCTCGGCTGCTCTCACCGAATGTCGCAGAACAAGTTGTCTCTGGAAAATTAGAAATCAAAAAGGGGGGAGAAGCGATTGATCAATGTACAGTGTTTAACAGCGATATTCGAGGATTCACCCACATGAGCGAGGGAACTCCCGCAAATGTGATATTGGATATCCTCAACGAATATTTTGAACAGATGGTTGAAATTATTTTTAAATATGAAGGGACTTTAGACAAATTTATGGGGGATGGCATTCTCGCTTTTTGGGGTGCCCCTGTCGCACATCCGGATGATGCAGAACGAGCTGTCTTATGCGCCCTCGAACAAATGGAATTCCTTAAACGATTCAATGCCAAACGGACTCTGGCGCACCAGTGTCCTTTGGAGATCGGAATCAGCATCCACACAGGTCCTCTCGTAGCAGGATATATAGGGAGCTCTAAAGCGTTGAGCTATACGATCATAGGAGATACAGTCAATACATGTGCTCGACTTTGCTCTCTTGCAGCAGGGGGAGAAATTATCATCACCGAACAGACGCTCGCCCGCATCGGAGATCAGTTTGAAGTGGAAGCCCTCCCACTGGTTGCCTTAAAAGGGAAAGAACACCTCAGCCAATCGTTTAGAATCAAAGGGAAGAAAGAGAACAACACTTAGTTCATCTTTTTGGATGGGAGGTTTCCGTGAAGAATTTTGTGTGCTAGCTTTTAATTTTGATGGCCTCTCATGTTCTTTCTTTTGAAAAACCGGTTGTTGAACTGGTTGCACGTGTTCAAGAATTGCGTTCTCTCGAATTAGAAGATCAACATCTCGAACAAGAACTCCACCAGATTGAAAGCACAACCAACGCCCTAGCGCGAGAGTGGTTTTCAGAGCTGAGTCCGTGGCAAAAAGTGCAGCTCTCTCGACATCCCTCTAGGCCTTATACACTCGATTATATCCCGCTCATCTTTTCCTCTTTTTATGAACTCCACGGCGATCGCGCCTTCCGAGATGATGCATCTATCGTCGGAGGCCTCGGTCTCTATCAAGGCAGAAGTGTAGTCATTGTCGGCCATCAAAAAGGGCGGGGGACGAAAGAAAATGTAGAACGTAATTTCGGGATGCCTCATCCCGAAGGATATCGTAAGGCTCTGCGTCTCTATAAGATGGCTGATCGCTTCGGACTACCGATTCTGACTTTTATCGATACACCAGGTGCCTATCCAGGGGTTGGTGCAGAAGAGCGAGGCCAAAGTGAAGCAATTGGTAGCTGTATCGCCACAATGGCTAAAGCGCGTGTTCCTATCATTGCCACGATCATCGGCGAAGGAGGAAGTGGAGGGGCTCTGGCTCTGGGAGTAGCCAACCGCGTCCACGTACTTGAATACGGCACCTACAGTGTCATTTCACCAGAAGGGTGCGCTTCTATTCTATGGAAAGATACTACAAAAGCGAGCGAAGCTGCTGTTCACATGAAAATGACAGCGTCTGATCTGCTCGAGCTAGGTATCGTCGATCGAATCGTACAAGAACCACCGGGAGGAGCCCATCAAAATCTGCAGCAAACTGCACAAGTCATCAGTGAATCAATTGGCTCTGCGCTCGAAGAACTAGCCCCCCTCAGCCCTAAAGAGCTCATCCAGGATCGCTACAGGCGCTTTCGACAACTTGGTTCTTTTAAAGAAGCACTATCCACATCTTAAAAGAATGTTCTCCCTTCCCATCACTCCGTTCTGTTGCCGTTTAAAAATACAAATCTCTTGAGATACACTCAAGTGAAGCTGAGAACGTGACCAGGTCTCACTTTCAAAGCGAGAGCGGTGTGCTATTTCATAGTTTTCTCGTCCTCCATAAAGCTAACCAAAGTTCTTGTTGAACGATCATCCTCTTGAAGTTTGCGCTGAAGCGAGGGGAGCTTAATCCCTTTTTTCGTTCCAATTCCTCTTCACTCAGGAGATAACGTTCTGCCCATACTGTGGGGATGGCAATCCAATCTGGTTTTCTCTCTTCCACATCAGCATAAGCGGTTTGGAGCTCTGTAATACCAAGGAGAGGATTTCGTACTCCGAGTGGTTCAACAGTGACTCGCGATATTCTTCTCCCTGGAGAGAACCTAGGTTGATAGTCGTAGTGAGGATCCATCCACAGACTCATCTCCAAGGAAATACATCAGTACAACAATCATCCCCTAATTTCACTTAAAATCCCAGCCAATATCCAGAGCCAAGTGCTATTTTTGATTCTAGACCACTCATACTCACATCGATTGCTGCACAAAGGCTGCAAATGATTATTTGAGGTAAGAGAAAACGATCCTCCGTCCAACCAGCAAAACAATTAAAAAAAGAGTAAATGAAAGAAAGGCAAGAAGAGGTGTGATCATCGGTCAAGCCAGCCCATCCATCCCACTTATATCGATCGCGATTCCAATTCTAAGGATGACCAACACTCCCACAACAGGAGGATAATAGAGAGAAAAGTGGAGGATACTACCTCGAATAGTACGACCTGCACCAACTATCCCTCTTGGGTAATAGTAGTAGTCACGACTTGCCTGTCCTAACAGAAAGTGAATTCTTTTCAGAAAGCCACTTGGATTGAAGAAAGCACCATCCAACAAGAGCACAGCTCCTATTCCCAATAGGCAGGATAGACTAATATCTTTGACAATCTGTTTTATTTTTTCATGGGACTGGATCCGATAAATGCCAAAAAGCAAAACAGGGATTGTAAAAAGAAACAACGCATAGGCTTGATCCTTCTCGCGACCGCACAATCAACGGACAAAAATGACCATCGAAGATACCGAGAAGAATCCTGTTTAAGGCCTCTAAGAAACAGCCACAATCACCACAAAGACCAAAATAGATAAGGCACATCCAAATTGGATGTGTGTGAATAATAAGTTAGAATAAGATTGAGACTTGCTATCGCTGTAGCCCAGATTCCCGTTCGAAGGATGCTGATCTTCTCCGAGCTTCCCCATGAAAAGGAGAATCCCCAAACACATCACAACAGAAACAACCCGAGCTACCACACTAAGGCTCGTCATCACCCAAACATGGACAGTCCAAAAAAGCTGATATCACATCAATGCTAGCGAAGGAGCACCGATCAGCACTAAAATCCAAATAGGCACAGTGAGAACAGTCAAAATAAATAAATGAAACGGTGGATAAGTGAAGTACTCTCCAAGCGCTCGAGCCTGATAGAGTCCGACAAGAAAATCGCGCGGGGCTACCCCATCATTATCCCAGCCATTCACTTGCAGAAACTCCCCATCCTATCCCTGCAATACGCAATAAAAACACGCTAATAAGAACCCACCCATAACCACATCTCAAGGCTTATCTTAAATCGATCCTCACAGAGCCGCCTTGGGGAATTGAACCCCAGACCCGCGGTTTACGAAACCGCTGCTCTACCTCTGAGCTAAGGCGGCCAACAACCATACGACTTATTTATTTCTATTTACTTGCTCATTATCTAACCCATTTCACATCGGAATCCATGCTCAAATCAGCCAAAGCTCACATAGTACTGCAAAACTACACTGTCACAAAAAAATAATGCTTCATTGACGAATCAGTCCAAGCGCAAGCAACATGGTGAGGTGCTTAAGCCAAGATGAAAGCAGCAACAATCTCCAAACACCATGAGCGAACCCGAGCATTAATTCTTTGCCTCAATCATCATCACCTTCGTCTTCGGTTTCATCGAGGAAGAGCTTATTTTCATCTTTTTCTTCGAACTGCTCCTCCTCGTCTTCGGTTTCATCTATTTCTTCCTCATCATCGTAGCGATGATGAGCAGCAGCAGTTTTTTCTAGTTTTAGATCAACTCCAACCTCTCCCAATTGGGCATCAAGAAGTTCGAAAAGTTCATCCACTTCATCACCGGACCACTCTTCTAAAAGATCTGCAACGAATTCGAAGAAGTCTCCATTATCGAGACGACGCTCGATCTCTTCCACCTGATCCTCTGTAAATGCATCAAGGATATCTTCCCGCAAAGTTTCCGTATCCCCCGCCTCGATCGCATCCTGCGCCGAGACACGGATTTGACGAACGGCGCGTTTATCGAGGTAAATTTCCATGCTTTCTCCTCCAACAAGAATGATGCGTACTTTATAGTGGGTTATCGACCTCAATCAGAAAGCACGCAAAGTATGAAGGGGCGAATACGCGAACCCCCCCTAGGATGTCAACTCCCTCCATAGTTTTTACGGCATTTTTTATCAGTCTATCTATGGATAAAACAAGAACAAGATTCATTCCAACCTTAAAAATCGCTGCTTCAAAGCGCTAGCTCGCTCGATTCACCTTCATGACTCATTTTGGCCTCGGTTTCCAGAAAATAACTTTCGTCATGCATACTAGCTTCTTCCTTTTATTAGCAATCTGCTTACTAAAAGAAAAAGCTCATCCTTAAATTGGATGGGAAATAGCAAATCGATAATAAGGAAAGATGTTCTTATTTTTGGCACATCATCCGTATTTTGGTATGCTCAGAATGCGAGCAAAAAAACTTGAAGGGCATTTTATTTAACCCAAGATTGAAACTGTTTTAAGTCAAGAATAGAATGAATTCATCTACTTCCTTCTTTAAATCACCTTAAGTAAGTATTTCCAAGAAGTGAAAGTTTATCTTTCAAAATATCTATTCTTTTTCTTTAACTAGATTTCTTTTGCTCAAGAGATCGCTACACAAGATCGAAAGGAGTAACATTGAAGAATGGTAATCTATCGTGGATAGAGATGCGGTTTTTCCAAACAGGCCAATTATCTCTGATGTCTCATTCCACTTATTAAAAAGGGTCTGAGTGTGACCTACATACCTGAATCCGTAGTCAAAGGAGAAGTGCATTCCGCCGTAAGAGAAAAATTTACGTCGGGCAATGTATACATACGTTTCCATACAAAAACAGATGTAGGGCAGGTGCGGAAGCACAATGAAGATAATTTTCTTCTTGCAGATATTACCCGAAAAATACGTCAAGATGTAAATCGCACTTATAACTACTTGGTAGGAGAACAGGGTGCTCTATTCGCCGTATGTGATGGGATGGGAGGGGCTGCAGCAGGAGAAATAGCAAGTCAATTAGCTGTAGATGTCCTCTACCAGCGTATGACTGAAAATCTTTCGACCAATGCTCCACTTTTGCGAGATGAACTAGCTTATCAACTCATTCAAGCTATCCAACACGCTAGTTTCCAAATTTTTCAAGAAGCCGCAATTGATAAGACCCGCCGAGGTATGGGAACAACCATCACAGCAGCAGCTCTTGTAGATGACTGCCTTTTCCTCGCGCAAGTGGGCGATTCAAGAGGATATATCTTTAGACAAGGGCGGCTCGTGCAAGTGACCCGCGATCAGTCTCTCGTCAATCAATTGATTGAAGCTGGACAACTCACGGAAGCTGAAGCCAAAAATTTTGAACTTAACAACATTATCCTGCAAGCACTTGGGACTTCAGAGTCGGTACAAGTCGATCTCACATATGTTCCTCTCTATCAACAAGATACCTTACTCCTCTGCTCAGATGGTTTGTCAGGAATGCTAGAATCCGAGGAAATAGAGACAATTCTAGCAATATATAAAGATCCAGAAGAAATATGTAAGGTCCTAGTAGAGCAAGCGAATCAAGCGGGAGGGCAGGATAATATTACTGTGATCATTGTACAATTCAATGGTGATGGCCTTAGTCCTCCAAACGCATTGCAAGAGAATCCACAATACTGCAAATATGCATTCCCAGAGACATACAAACCTTCTTCACAGCAGGATGAACACCTCCAAAATTCTGCACACAACCATCAAGATCATCAACAGTTTCAACTCTACCCAACCACAAAACCTTTCTCTCACCACTCTCCTTCCTCCTCACAGGAATCGTCTCCTGAGAACCCCAACCACACCTTTATATACCCCAATCAACTAGAGTTAATCCCATCCGATTCGTTCTCGGACCATCCTCCCCTCAAACAGAATCCATTACTCCCGCCTTTTGTGGTGGAATCGTGGACACCCTCTAGTCGCAAGCGCTTGTTTTCTCAGAACCCTTATGTCAATGGCTCGGTTTTTCTACTTCTTCTAGGGGTGATTGCTATCTTGATCCTAGGCTCCCTTGCTTTCTCTTTCTGCTAATCTTCTTTTAATTTAGGCAAGAAATTGCTTTATCTTGGAGAATTCTATCCATCTCCCAACAGCGTAACAAAGCGAAAAGTCATCTACAGAAAAGCAAATCTGAGGTATAAAACAGATATGCCTACAAGTTCGTTTTTTCCTTTCAACCAGGAATCTGAAACAGAACAAGAAACCACTTCTGATACCAAGCAAGAGCTGCGTTCTCCTCGGAAATACAAAGTCATCATTCACAATGATGACTTTACAACGATGAAGTTTGTGATTGATATCCTTAGACAGTTCTTTCATAAGACAGAGACAGAAGCAGTACACATCATGCTTACTGTACACAAAAAAGGGAAGGATGTAGCCGGCATCTTCATACGCGACATCGCAGAAACCAAAATTGCCGATGTCACTAGATATGCTCGAGAGCACAGCATGCCTTTACTTCTCACAGCAGAACCAGAAGAACAACATGATGAAGATAAGTCCAGAAGTTGAAATTGCTCTCTCTGTAGCCGCAACCGAGGCAAATCGCCGATGTCACGAATACATCACGATAGAACATCTTTTGTATGCTCTTCTTTTTGACGAAAAGGTTGCTACTCTTCTAAAAAATATGGGGGCGAGCGTCCAGGATATTAAGAAAAAACTCGAAGATTTTTTTGAGAAAGAGCTTGAAGCTTTACCTCACAGGAATCAAGTGCAAAGCCTATCGCTAGGGGTCAATCGGATCATCTGTCGCGCTGCAATCCATGTAGAATCATGTGGCAAGAAAGAGATCAGCAGCCAGAGCATTCTCATCTCCCTTTTCGGGGAACGGGACTCATTCGCAGTGAATGTGTTAGAAGCCACAGGGATCAGTCGTCTAGATGTCCTCACTTCCATCACACACGTCCAAAAAAAAGAGAATGAGACAAGAAATACTCGTTATGAGCCGCTTCCGGCAGAAAACAACTCCTCCTCCGCGTTACAGAATCCCCTTCTCACATTTACAACTAATCTTAACGAGGAAGCGAAACAGAAACGAATCGACCCCATTATTGGACGACAAAAGGAAGTAGAAAGAATAAGCCACATTCTTTTACGGAGAAGAAAAAACAATCCTCTTCTCATTGGAGATGCGGGAGTGGGGAAAACAGCGTTGGTGGAAGGATTGGCTTGGAAAATTGTATCAGGAAATGTTCCCTCTCCTCTTCAAGGTGCAACGATCTACGCTCTCGATATAGGCTCCTTACTGGCAGGAACCCGCTATCGAGGAGAATTCGAGGAACGCCTCAAAGCGATTATCCGAGCACTTCAAAAAATAGAGCGAGCAATTCTTTTCATCGATGAAATCCATTTGATTATTGGAGCAGGTTCAACGGGTGGAAACAATCTTGATGTTTCCAATTTAATCAGAGGTTCTCTCGCAGCAGGAAGCTTGTGTTGTATTGGCGCAACAACATTTCAAGAATACCGTACTTACCTCGAGAAAGATCGAGCCTTCATGAGAAGGTTTCAGTATGTCGAGGTAAAGGAACCTTCGCCGGAAGAGACCATTCTCATCCTTCAAGGGCTTCAGGAAGAATATGAAGAATATCATGGCATTCAGTTTACAAAAGAATCGATCGAATCAGCCGTCCATCTTTCCATGCGTCATCTACACGATCGAAAGCTTCCCGATAAAGCGATCGATTTGATCGATGAGGCAGCAGCTTCCGCAAAACTCTCTCCACAGCCAAAAGCTTTGGTTGAAGTTACTGATATCGAACAAGTACTCGCCCATATTGCTCAAATCCCGCCCCGCCAAGTCTCCCTTCACGACAAGGAACACCTGAAAGAGCTCGAAAGCATGATGAAGAAATCGGTGTTTGGGCAAGACCAAGCGATCGAGCAACTGTCGAGAGCAATTAAAATTGCTCGATCGGGGTTGCGGAATCCCGAGAAACCGATCGGCTCATTTCTGTTTACAGGCCCTACAGGAGTAGGAAAAACTGAAGTCGCCAAAGTGCTTGCACAAGCGCTCGGCATCCCTCTTTTTCGATTTGATATGAGCGAATATATGGAAAGGCACGCTGCCTCTCGTTTAATTGGGGCCCCACCCGGATACATAGGATTCGAGCAAGGAGGTCTTCTCACAGACACCATTTCCAAATCACCTTATTCTGTTTTGCTGCTCGATGAGATTGAGAAAGCCCATCCCGATATCTTCAATCTTCTGCTCCAAGTGATGGATCACGGCCGATTGACTGACATGAATGGGAAAGTAACGTATTTCCGACATGTCATTTTGCTGATGACCAGCAATGTAGGAGTCCGGGATTTGACCAAGCAGACACTTGGATTTTCTAGAGAGCCCCACCAATGGCATCAAAACGATCAAGAATACAAACGGATCTTCAGCCCTGAATTTCGAAATCGTTTAGATGCTCGGATTGCTTTCAATCCTCTCTCCCCTCTCATGATGGAACGCATCGTCGACAAGTTCTTGGGAGAACTTCGAGAAATGCTAGAACAGAAACAAATTTCACTTGAAATAATGCCTGCAGCACGTTCTTACCTCGCCGCTAAAGGATACGATAAAGCATACGGAGCTAGACCTCTCGCACGGGTCATTCAACAAGAAATCAAACAGCCTCTCAGTGACGAGATCTTATTTGGGAAGTTGGAGAAAGGGGGGAATGTGCAAATTGATATGCAATGTCAAGAATTGATCTTCTCTTTTCCTGTACAAAAAAGGATGTGGACGCTTTGATCTACACTTAAATTTATGATATGATAACGTTCCCTTCAGAAAGGAATGTACCATGTTTCCTCTCAAAACGATCCTAGTAGCTACAGACTTCAGTGAGATCTCCGATCGCGCATTAACTTATGCTGCTGAGCTCGCTGAGAAATTCAACGCGCGCATCGTTTTACTTCATGCGTACGAGATCCCTGTTTTTAGCTTTCCAGATGGTGCCGTCGTGGCAACCGTAGATATTATCTCTAAATTGACTAACTCTGCAAACAACGCTCTTCAAAAGAGTGCACAACAGATAGCACAAAAAGGGATAGCAATTGAAGCGCTGTTACGTGAAGGTCCCCCTGCAGAAGAAGTAAATCGCGCAGTAGCAGAAGTGGAGGCGGATCTCATTGTGATCGGGACTCATGGTCGACGAGGTATTGCTCGGGCTCTTCTTGGAAGCGTAGCAGAAAAGATCATTCACATTTCATCGCGTCCTGTTCTCGTGATTCATGAGGCTAAACAAACACCGAAAACTCAT
Organism: Pajaroellobacter abortibovis; assembly: GCF_001931505.1. Lineage (NCBI taxonomy): Bacteria > Pseudomonadati > Myxococcota > Polyangiales > Polyangiaceae > Pajaroellobacter > Pajaroellobacter abortibovis. The sequence goes on from NZ_CP016908.1 coordinate 1,152,456, forward strand.
CTGACTCCTTCAACAAAGATTTGAAGTCCGGGGTACTTTTCTCTCTTTGTTGCATTGCTCTCCCTAGCTGTTTGTTGTGCTTTTACTCAAGCGCTGCAAGAGCTGAAAGATGGGTGTGCGGAGAGCTTCTAACGAATAGAGCGAAGCCTGAACAAGTAGCTTCTTACCAAATGAACGCTACCCTCAATCCCACAAACCACACTGTTTATGGGGAAGGGATAATTACCTGGCGCAATACGAGTTTGGTTCCCACACGTGAGCTATGGGTTCATCTCTATCTCAACGCTTTTAAAAACAGCGCTAGTGTCTTTATGCAGGAGGCAGTAAGCGGATTCCGAGGAGGGCAGAAACCAACAGACTGGGGTAAAATAGAGGTCCAACGATTCTCTTTGCAAAAAGAAACCAGCAAAGTCGATTTATGGGCAGTTGCAGATATTCACCCAAATGGCGATCAAGACGAAACAGACATTCGTATCCCTCTCCCAGATGATGTCAAACCCGGAGACGAACTTGTTATCGACGTGGCATGGGAAGCCAAGCTCCCCAGCATCGTACTCCGAACTGGTTATTGGGACACATACCATTTTATGGGGCAGTGGTTCCCCAAGATAGCGAGACTCGAAACGGATGGAAAGTGGAGCCACTTCCCTTTCCATCGCTTAAGTGAGTTTTACGCAGATTATGCACATTATGACGTCACCTTAGATGTTCCAGAACAGTTTACCATCGGTGCCACTGGTCCAATCATCGAGGAGAGCATTGCAAATGGAAGGCGACGAGAGCGTCATGTGCAAGACTCCATCCATGATTTTGCATGGTCAGCTTGGGATCAATGGCAATCGAGAAAAGAAACCATAGGCCATACAGAAGTAACTGTTTTCTATCCAAAAGGTTTCCATTCCGTAGTCGAACGACAACTTGCTACTTTGCGTTTTGCTTTCCCCTACTATCAAGAGCGCTATGGGACCTATCCTTACTCGGTACTGACGGTGATCCACCCTCCAGAACATGCTCATGAGTCTGGAGGCATGGAATATCCAACTCTGATTACAACAGGAGGGGCTTGGTATACCCCTTCCAGTTTTCTCATGCCCGAGTTGGTCACCATTCATGAATTCGGACACCAATATTTTTACGGTCTTCTTGGAAGCAATGAAGTGGAATGGCCCTTCCTCGATGAAGGATTAAACGCATACGCTGAACAGGAAGCGTTGGCTCATTTCAAAGGGTCCGGTTCCTTCATCAATTTTTTCGGCTTGACCATCAGCGACACAGCCCATGCATTAACAGGCAATCAAGCAACCCATCAAGACAGGGTGGCGCAACCAGCTTTCTTATTTCAATCCGGAACAACATACGGCAAACTTGTCTACAGCAGAACTTCCACGCTTCTTGAAACGCTAAGACGAGTCTACGGCGATGAAAAAATGCGTGCGGCACTCACTTTATATGCCCACCGCTATCGATTCCTCCACCCAACTCCAGACCAACTGCTCGATACTCTGGGCCAATGCTTAGGGGACGCAGCAAGAGAGAACGCCCACCTCGTGCTTTTTGAACGGGGGTGGGTGGATTACCGAGCAGAAGCTATCGCCTCTCACCCTACTCAAGACCGAGAAGGTTTCTTTGACCAAACGGATCAAACCCCAACAAATGCAACCAATCAAGGAAAAGATCCATACACAGGATGGGTGCTTGTAACACGTCGGGGTACACTACATTTCCCTATCACCATCGAATTGATTTCAAAAGGGGGCTTCAGACAACGCATCCCTTGGGAAGGCATAGAAAACTGGATACGCATTCCCTATCGAGGGGCAACCCCTCTTGAGGCCGCAATAGTAGATCCAGATGAGCAGATTCTGCTCGATCAAGACCGCACCCATCAATTTATAACCACACCCACTTTCAAAGGGCCTGGCTTATTTCGCACGGGGGAACGACTCTTTTATTGGGTTCAAGTACTCCTCCAATGGTTACTCCCATGATCCCTCAAGAGATTTCACACCACACCCACGACACAGAAAAAGCTCATCACTATTCACTACCCACATCTCTTCAGGTTGTTTTTAAACACCACTGGTCACTCCTTGGGTTTTGGGCATGGCAGGTCGCACTTACTCTTGCCGTAACTTCCCCTTTTCTGTTTGCACTTCACAATGTGTATGGCAATCATCCCTCAGGGGACCAACTTTTATGGAAACCAGGAGGGGTGGCTTTACAGGATCTATTGGATCAATATAAGATCGTGATCGATACTTTTTTACCTACAGTCACTTTATGGATAGGATTTGCCTGGTTCGTTGGGCTTATCCCGCTAGCCATGCTGATTCAAGCACTAGGAGATCGCACTCAGCACCTCTCTTTTGTATCCTTCTTAAAAGAGGCACTCCGCTCTTTCCGTCCTTTAGCTACTTTAGCTCTCATCTTCATCAGTACAGAACTGTTAGTCGCAGGGGGAGGTGCTTTTTTTTTGCTGAAAGCTGCGGATACATGGACGATTGCATTGGGAGAGAGAAATGCGGATTTGATCAGTTTCGTGGGAATTGTGTTCTTCTTGATTGGTTCGAGCATCCTAGGTGTATATCATGATATCAGCCGCGTTGAAGTTGTGTATAACCGAATGACCATGGGACAAGCTATGTCCTATGCCTTTCGCCTACCTTGCTCGAAGGTGATCGCGCTCTATGGAACGTGGGCGTGGAGAATTTGTTTAAACGGAATACTCTTAATGGGAGGAGGCTTCCTTGCTCAAGTTTTATCGAGTGAAGGAAAAATCACAATCATTGCATTAGGTGTATTGCATCAATTGTTCCTCTTCACTCAAATTATTTTAAAAGCCTCCTGGCTAGCGAGACTGATTCAAACCTCCTCTTCTCGATCTGTCGTTTTCCAAACCATCTGATGTTCTTCTTAAGAGCAGGCGATAAAGTTGTTCATATTGCCGTGCAGGACGATCCCAACTTAAATCGAGTTTCATCGCTTGACGCACCAACGTAGGCCATCGAGGTGATTGTTTTGCAGCAAGGGCTCGCTCTATTGCTTTCAAAAAATGGCTTACCCGTTTTTCATAGAAAAGAAATCCCGTCCCATTTTCAAACTTTTCATCACAATCGATAATCATCTCATGCATCCCATGAGATGCATAAGCCACAGGCAGTGCACCATATCGCTGGAACCAAAGAGGCATGTCGCGAAGGCGTTTTGGATAAGCCGGGATCAGAGCAATGTCTGCTCCCGCAATTAAGCGATGCAAAAGAGTAGAATCAACGGTAGGTACACAAATGATCTTTCCTCTCGATAAAGAAACAAGCTCATCAATCTCTTCCGAAAGAAAAGAGGAAGAAGGAAAGGTACTGATGATCAAAGAAAAATCAACTTTATCCACTGCTTTACGCAAAGTAGAAAGAAAAAGAGACTTTTCTTCATTCGAGATCCGATACAAAATAGTGAGAAGAAGTGGAGCATCTACCTCACACTCAAAACCATACTCTTCCTGAAGGGCAATCTTACAGTTAGCTTTATGAGTCGGATCTTCTGCATCATAACGAACCACAAGAGCAGGATCAATAGCTGGATTCCATAGGCTATAATCAATGCCGCATCGAATGGTCGCAGTAGTTCCCCTTTCTGCTTTATAGGCCGCAAAAGATTCTTCCAATTTCTGTTCGATCCTTTCTCGATGGGCTTCGCTATTGCTCGTCACTGCATCTACATTTGTGATCCCCTCTTCGACCCACCAAATCTTCTGACGTTGGTCAGAATGGAACAGATCAGGGAAAAGTGCATCGAGCGCAGTACAAGAAAACCACTGGTGGTCCACTTCATGATGAACAGTGAGCACCGTCTTAGGACAAATAAAATTCCGCTGTGTTTGATAGAATTGATTCAAAAAAAGAGGGAAAGGTGCGGTTTGCCATCCATCGCAATGAACAATATCAAATGAGAATCCAGAGACAGTTCGCTGTTTGATCAATTCGAGCGAAGCGCGTGCAAAAAGCAAAAAGGAGCGAGTCACTTCAAGAGACAATGGGCTCCCTTGCCTTCTGATCTCTTTCTGGGCCCCTTCAGGGAATCGCTCAATTCCTCCAATGGCGATGATGTCTACCTGAGAAGCCAACTTGCCATCAAGTACTGTCAATTCGACCGATTGACCCTCTATTTCTAAAACCAGCGTAGTCAATCTGCGCACCATCAAGAGACCGTTGGTGTCTAGTACTGGAGAATAAGGCAAGCACACTGTGACGGAATGTCCTAAACAACGAAGCGATTTGGACAGAGCGACAGAGAAATGAGTGAACGTTCCCCATTCTTCCATCAACACAGAGGTTTCAGCAGTTAGGAAAAGAATATCCATTGGATGATGTTTTTAGCACGCACTTCATTAGAATAAGCTAGAGTGTTTAAGAGAAAAAATTTAAAATTGACAATAAAGGATGAGCAGGATTCGTGTTTCTGATGAAGAATGCATATCCCCTCCTGATATGCCAGACAATGCAATACGAAGTGTTTTTCAAGTCGCCCCTGAACAGGCAGGTCAACGCGTTGATGTTTTTCTCCGTCATGAGTTAAGGCGAACAAGCCGCACACGCGCACAAAAGATTATTCGGATGAGCGCCTACGATGAGCAAGGGAGGCGGGTACGTCCTGGGGAACGCGTGCGAGCAAAACAAAAAATCACTCTCTGGCGGCCACCTTGGGATGAATCCGAAGTTCCAACGGACATCCCTATCCTCTACGAAGATCAGCATCTGTTAGCAGTCAACAAACCAGCCCACCTCCCCGTCCATCCTACCGCACGGTACCACCATAATACGCTGATCAAGCTATTGCAAGTTAGCAGACCGGGGCAATATCTTGTGCTCGCACACCGACTTGATCGAGAAACAAGCGGAGTCATTTTGGTTGCGAAAACGCCTACGTGCGACCGACTTCTCAAGCGTCAGTTCGAGCGACGACAAGGGCTCGAAAAAGAGTATGTCGCCTTCACTTGTGGTATTCCTCAATGGGAACCAAAGGAAGCCATCTTTCGTTGCGAGAAAAAGATGGAGCTCGATCCAGCAAGTTTATCAAAAGTAAAAATGCACATCAGTGAAGGCTCCTCTGCCCTATCGGCTACAACCTGTTTTCTTTTGCAAGAAATAGCACAAGGACCTCAAGGAAAACGCTATGCCAAAGTGCAATGCCTTCTTGAATCAGGCAGACAACATCAAATTCGCCTCCACCTCGCTTCATTAGGTGCATTTATAGTAGGCGATAAGCTCTATGGACTGGATGAAACATACTTCATGCGGGCAGCTGATGGTGAGCTTAAAGAAGAGGATTGGGAACAGCTTGAACTACCTCGACACGCTCTCCACGCCATTCGATTTCAAGGAGAGCATCCTATTACCAAAAAACCATTTGATATCTATGCCCCCCTTGCAGAAGACATGAAAGTGTTCTGGGGTAAACAGACACCTTTGTGGAAAAATCCAAATGGACGTTAGTGTACATCTCACTGAGGATAAAAGTCCCTTCTCAGAAGAAAAAAGCGAGAATTGATCGCGCGAGGTAATAGCCCACCTTTTTATTCTGTAAGCCAAGGATTCTTGGATCCCAGACGAAGAGACGCCTGCCCATCCTCCTCCCTCTTTTCTCTTTCACAGGGAGAAAAGCCAGCAGGGCCTTCCATAATAAAAGAAACTGTCCTCCGGTAATCTTCGGCAGCGTGGGAATCGGGAGCATGTTCAAAGATCGTCCGACCTTGAGAGGGCGCTTCCTTCACTTTGATAGTGGCACGTATAGGAGGGAGACAACGAGCTCCAAAGTGTTGTTTTAAAGTATCCATCGCATCACGGCAAATGCGAGCGCGCGCGTCATAAAAAGTTGGCAAGACACCAAAGATCTTAATAGGATGCCGCAACAGCGAGTTCACATTTTTCAGCGTTCTGATCACCTGCCGAACTCCTACCAAAGAAAGGAAGTCACACGCTACAGGAACCAAAATTCCTTCTGCAAACACGAGAGCATTCTGATTGAGCAGTGAAAGAGAAGGCGAGCAATCCAAGATGATGATATCGTAATCTTGCTCGAAAGGGGCTAAGCGCTCGCGTAAGATACGATCCCGATTCTTACGTCCAGCCAAATAAAGTTCCGCAGCCGCTAACGATTCGTCCGAAGGAACAATATCCAGATTCGGCCTCACTTGAACTCTAGTATCCTGAACCACCACTCCCATAATTAAAAGATGATAAAGAGAACGCTCCACTTTCACTTGAAACGAAACGCCCACATTCCCTTGCGAGTCGGTATCTACCAAGAGAACGCGCACTCCAGACAAGGCAAGACCTGCTGCAATACTGACTGATGTTGTGGTTTTACCTGTCCCCCCCTTATGATTAAAAATAGCAAGTCGGGATGGCCCATAAAGCTTACGCTTGCTTATCCTTTCTTCCGTCTTTGTCTGTATTGGATCGGACAAACAGCTGCCTTGCTCCCGATCAGGATTTTCTCTTTTTGATTCTACTTCCACTGCAGATACAGACGAAGAAGAAGGAGAGGACGACAAAACAAACTCCCCCAATTTGGTCCCCTTTTCTTCTTCAAGCAACTGTTCCCGACAGGAAGGAGAGCAGGCGTAACGACGCTCATTCCCTATCTTCACAACCTGAGAAACGAGATCGAGCGCAAATTGCTTGCGGCACGCATCACAGTGAACTCCCCCCTGATGCTTCCCAGAGAGAGCAGCCTGATAACAAGGATGGCTACAATAAAAGGCAAATCCTTGCTCGTGCTCTTCCATCTGATATCGGAACTGGACTTCGAATTGTTTCCCACATACGGTACAAGCTTCAGTCATTCCAGACATTCGGTTGGATCCTTTCCGCATACCACGCAATTGCGTGAAACGAGCAGTCACTCATCGCGCAAATTACTAGCAGGCGTATACTATTTGCGATCTGTCTTCATCAGCCATGGAGAAAGTGCCTCGTGTTGGTGAAGATCATCGCCAAGCCATGCGCATCGGCAGCTGCAACTACTTCTTGATCTTTTATACTTCCACCCGGTTGAACAATGGCTAAGATCCCCACGTCAGCGGCCGCATGAATCCCATCAGGAAATGGGAAGAAAGCGTCCGAAGCGAGCACTGCCCCTTTCGCTTGCTCTCCGGCTTTCATGCAGGCCAACTGCACAGAGACTACTCGAGACATCTGCCCTGCGCCGATCCCCACTGTCTTTTTTTCCTTTGCGAATACAATGGCATTGGATTTCACATGCTTACATACTCGCCAGGCAAATTCCAGATCATCCAACTCTGCAGAAGTAGGCTGGCGTTTGGTGACAATAACCCCCTTTTTAACTTCTCCAGCACAGGTGACATCCCGACTCTGCACCAATAAACCTCCATCGATTGACTTGAACACCAAAGAGGTGGGGGAGGAATGAGTCCAACCCTCCAACTGAAGCAGCCGAAGATTCTTTTTAGAATGCAAGATTGGCAGGGCTTCCTCTGCAAATTCAGGAGCAATCACACATTCTAAAAATGTCTGTACTAACAATAGCGCAGTCTCTTTTTCAACTTTACGGTTGAGAGCGACAATTCCACCAAATGCGCTAGTAGGATCTGCCTCTCGAGCAACCAAATAGGCCTCAGCCAACGTAGGACGAACTGCAACACCGCAAGGATTTGTATGTTTGACAAGAACAGCAGCAGCCTCTTCGAATTCGCGCACAGCTTCAAGCGCTGCATCTGCATCTACCCAATTATTAAAGCTCATCTCTTTTACAACCTCATTCACTTGACGAGCCTGCGCAAGAGATCCCACTGCATCTGATCGCTCTTTATAAAGAGCTGCTGCCTGATGCGGATTTTCACCATACCGAAGAATTGTAGCGCGTTCAAATGAAAGCGCCAACTGAGTTGGAAAAGAGAAAGATGAAACGCCCCCTTTCTGTGCTTCTTTGGTAGAGAAATAATAAGCAATAGCTGCATCATAAGCAGATGTATAAGAGAAAGCTTTTGTAGCCAGTCGTAGACGCAAAGAAAGATTAATCTCTCCCTTTTGGGTAAGCTCGTCGAGAATAAGAGCATAATCCTCAGGATCCCAGACAGCTGCAACACGATCGTGGTTTTTCGCTGCAGCTCGGAGCAGAGAGGGACCACCGATATCCACATCCTCAATCGCTTGTTCCCAACTTGCTGCAGGATCTGCAATGGTTTTTTTGAAAGGATACAAATTGACAACCACCAGGTCAATGGGAGTAGCTCCTAGTTTCTTCAGATCATCTTGATCCAAAGTAAGCCGAGCCAAGATACCACCATATATCCGGGGATGAAGCGTCTTGACTCTCCCTCCCATGACCTCTGGAGAATCTGTATAATGCTCGATCGTTTCTATAGGGATCCCCTCTGCAAGCAATGCTTTGGAAGTTCCCCCACTCGAAAGAATGTGCACACCCAAATTGCTGAGTTGTCGCGCAAAATGAAGTAGGTGCGTCTTATCAGACACAGAAAGGAGAGCAGTATACACTTTAGACATGCTTCTGTTCCCCCTAGCGCGATGCGCTCTGACGGTCAATCAACACTTTCATATTCCGAAAGAATTTATACAATTCCCCATTTGTGCGACAATTTTGGTGCCTTACGGGGAGAATTGACATACGCAGTTTTCTGTCAGAGAACCTACTGCTGAATATCCTATTCCTCTACACTCATCCAATGAAAAAGAGCATCGCACAATAAACAGAACATGTTGAAATGTCTCTTTTCACTTTCAAAGACTTTAAGAACTATCTAAACTCAAGCCTCTGTCTTCTTCTTTTGTCTCGTCCTCCTTCCGCACAAGCAAATTTTGGCTAGAACGTCCTTTTGTAAGCGAAGATTTGACCTTCATGGAATGAAAGTCATATTTCTTTCAAATAGGCTTTCATCCATATCCTCTCGGAGCTGCAGCATGTCCTCCCAATTTAGCCAAACCCTTCACCTCTACTTGGCGTATCCACTCGTGGGTTAAGCTCATGATAACCCCCACCTCTTCAAGAGGTAATCCCTCCCCTATCAGCTACGTCAAGAGCACATGTCCCCTCCATTTCCCAAGCTCCAAGATCATGAAATTTTAGCTTAATAGCTCTTGTCTTCGAAAATACATCCAAGTCAGATGATGCTTACAAGACACATAAGGACAAGGCCGGTAACCCATTGTACATCCGTCCAGAATTTTAGGATGAAACTCCACTTTCACTTCAGGCATAGAGCAAACGTCCCACTTCGAGTTCACGTTTGTTCTATTCGTTTCGTAACTGCTCGTTCGAGCGCATATAACGCGTCTACGAAACGACCGCGACGATTCTTTTATATGATCCTGATGTAAAGTATATGATCCTGATGTAAAGGCTGACCCATAGATACAGTCTCCCTTTGGATCGTTCATCTCTTCTTTCGCTGTCTTCTTCATGACGGGAACACTCCTCTTTAGCTTGAATTGCCAACATACAATTCCGTTCAAACTGCTTGCCGCTGGCCTTTAGAAACTGCCCTGTCATCCCCTTGATGCAGGGTGAGACAGAAGACTGGCAGATTCAGCAAAGAACAAGCCAAGCTAGGCCTATCGGATCTCTATTCCCCCAAAATAGACCAATCTAAGTCAAAAAGATAAGAACCAATTAAGCTAGCTAATAGGCGAAGAAAGAAAACCACCCACACAAGGGGAGCAAAACACAATCAAGCGAAGAAAAAAGAAGGAAGCCCCTTCTCTGAGGCACTTCTAGAAACTCTTTACCTCAAAGTTAAGAACACTGAAGTTAACGAAAATTTATTAAGGCATATCCTTGATCATCCTGAATGTCAATCCAAGCATGACTTTTTTTATTTTTTAATGGGTTGTTCGAATCGCGTATCAGGATACCGACATAAACATCAGGATAGGAGCTTATGGTACGCTTCTTCTAAGAGAACCATCCATGGTTTTTTGATGAAATCAAAAGGGGGTCGATAAAGTGTTCGAATCATCAGTTTTGCTTCCTTCCAGAGAGCAAGACGGCTTAAGGCTTCGACCCCCCGCAACTCATCTACCATGACATCCACCATGCGACCTTCCGCAAACCAGACATTAGCTAAAGAAGAAGAGGATGAAAGAAAAACAGAGATTGATTTGTTAAACGAAGCACATTCCGCTAAAAAGTCGATAATGGGTAAAGCGCTCATGGACCACATTACGTATCGTTTCGTATCTGCTCTAGAAACGGAAAAAGATAGACTCTTAAGTAAGCGATGGAGAAGAACATATTCCATCTGATATAAGATTTCCCCTAACCGGAGAGAATTTTTTCGCTCAAAGGAAGACAAAGGATCGGCAAGAAACTCGGGCTCCTGTTTAAGATAAAGTAGAGCAGGCTTTTCTCCTTCCGATAGTCCGTGTAAACATCGGAACAGAATCGAATCATAAACCTGCATATCAAAATGAGAGTCGACCAAAATAATGTCGAACTGGATTGCATCCAGTGCAGCACCTTCTTTCGGAGCCATCTGGATCTGGTATCCTTCCAACGTAAGATAAGCCTCAAGGACATTCGCTACTTCAACTTTCTGCGTCACTAATAAAATGTTCCCCTTTTTCACCCTGCTATCCCCCTTTTTTGCAATCAGCTTTCTTTTTCTTCGAGCTTCTACGCCCTTAAAAATGCTATTCCCCGCTTATTTAAAGACACACAGAAGAAAAGTAGAAGAATGCATCTCAATGCAAACAATATTTGGTTAATAGGCTAGTTCAATCTTCATGAAACTTCAAGAACTCATCCGTCTATTGCTCCCCAAAGAAGAAATCTTTTTTAACATTATCGAGCAACAAACTTCGATTGTTTATGAGGCTGCTCAAGTCCTGGCGCATTTTAGCCAGAATGTCTTTGTTAATACGACTGTACGAGACACCATTCAAGAACTTGAGCATCAAGGGGACCGATTAATCCAAGCTTTAGAAGAGTCATTAGCTCGTACCTTTATTACACCTATTGATCGAGAAGATATCCACAAACTGGCTATTGAGCTAGACGATATTCTCGATTTAATCAATCTCACTGCCCGCTCTTTCTTTCTGTACGGAGTCGAACAACCTTCTACTCCCATGAAACAATTGGCTGGACTTTTAGTAGAAAGTACAGCCATTCTTAAAGAAGCAATTCCTTCCCTTCGAAAACATGATTACACAAAACTGAGAGAAATCAAACGAGCAGTTAAGAAAATTGAAAAAGAAGGTGATATCATTTTTCGAGAAGCTATGAGTAATTTGTTCCACGATTCTCATATCAGTGCCAAGGTGCTCCTGCGGGAAAAAGAGATCCTAGAGTCCCTCGAAGCAGCAATTGATCACTGCGAAGAGGTTTCAGAATTCTTAGCTAATCTAGCGGTGAAGCATGGGTAGCATCCTAATCATTGTCATTATTACTGCACTACTCTTCGATTATATCAACGGCTTTCACGATGCAGCCAATGCAGTAGCCACTGTTGTATCGACCGGAGTCCTCCCCATCCGGATAGCAACAACCTTAGCAGGGATTTTAAACTTTACAGGAGCGATCACAGGTGTAGCAGTAGCTAAAACGATTGCGTTCGAATTCACTAAACCAGAATGCATCAATCTATCGATTATCCTAGTGATCCTGCTAAGCGCTTGTATTTGGAATCTCATTACTTGGTGGCACGCTATTCCATCAAGTTCCTCTCATGCTCTTATTGGCAGTCTTGCAGGAGCAATTACGGCTCACTCAGGATTCAACAGTTTTTCGTGGAACACTTTAAAAACCAAGGTTCTGGTCCCTCTTTTTCTCTCTCCCACGCTCGGTTTCTTAATCTCTTTTTTCTTTATGATCATCCTTCTTTGGATTGCTCGTCCCCTGCGGCCTCTTGTGATCCACGAAATTTCTCGATGCCTCCAATTGGTATCAGCAGCCATGATGGCCCTCTCTCACGGTTCCAACGACGCTCAGAAATCGATGGGGATGCTTACACTTGCGCTGACCATATCTACTCCATCGTTATCCAGTGGATCAGTACCGTCTTGGCTTTTTCCTAAAGCACCTTATGAGGTACCCACTTGGGTCATCCTTGCATGCGCTCTTGCCATCAGCCTCGGGACCATGGCAGGAGGTAGAAAGATCATTAAAACGATGGGTACAAAGATGATCCGGATCACTCCCCTCCAAGGGTTTGCAGCCGAAACAACAGGCGCTGTAACCATTCTCACGGCAAGTCAGTGGGGCATCCCAATTTCGACCACTCACTGCATCAACGCTTGCATTATGGGGGTAGGAGCCAGCAAACGCTTATCTGCCGTGCGCTGGGGTGTAGCAGGAAACATCATCACAGCGTGGGTCCTCACTCTACCCCTGAGTGGACTCATCGCTTTCATGCTGATAAAAGTAGTCTATCTTTTCTGCTAAAAACGCCCGCGCTTATTTTTCCATCCGCAAGGCAAAGAAGAAAAGAGTCACCAAATTCGCATTTCTGAAACACGCGGCTATAAAAATACTAAGCCATGTTCATACAGTTGAAAGATACTGAGCTATCATAAGTAGGGAGACCATAACTTTCTCAGGGCGAGTACACAGATAAGAACACCTGGCAGAAGGAAAACCTACAATCCACTCTAAAGGGCTCTCTGCATTAAATATTGATACTGTTTAGCCATGATGGCCTTTGATGTATGAGTTAGCTCGCCAACACAGAGGAACTTTCAATAATGGGTAGAAATCGATATCTTCTCATTCCTTTAATGGGAATGGAATTGGTTGCATGTGACAGATTGGATGGATCCAACATCCAGGAACAGAGCCAACAAGACGTAACAGATAAGAAGAGCCCATGTTTGCTCCATCAGGGGAGGAGCTTTGACCCAAAGAATTGATTGAGAAGTGGAATGAGTTAGACTTTTTTTTGAACAATACATTCAAATTAATAAAGAACCTCTAGAGAGTAAACGATACCAACAACTGTTTAACCTTCTAGTAAAAGCAAGCAATGCTCTGAATACACTCCTTGGGGAATGATCAACTCGCTGTCTCATCCCAACCAAAAATACGAGGGTTGGAAGGTCATTGATCTTCATAATCAGGAAACACCACATGCTATGTATGACCATATAAAAACAATTGTTGATCAACAGCTCGAAGCGACTAGGAAACTGATACAGGCTGATCCTTTCTTGGATTAACTCCGTACCAAAACATGGATTGTTCCATATCGTTATTTGCTCTCCCGCAGTTCCTCTTGCATCGATGGCAACTACTTGGAGGAACAATCTCAGAGTAGCACAATCATGAGTGACACAAGCGGTGAACTCAAGACTTTCATAGATTCTTTGACTGAGATCTTCAATCAACTCCCAAAGAGCAACAACAAAGAATTCTACATCTGTACAAGAGAACAACTAAGCAATCGTCTCAAAAGCGCTCAACAACTACTAGATTTTCCAATTCCTATTCTGCCGAGAGACCCTGATTTTAAGACAATGCCTTTCCGTTCGACATATTCGGAACTCCGAGAGATAATTTCTGCACGTCAGCTGCTGACCAACCTTTTCTACCAGGATAGCTATCAACCTTCTCAAGGCAAAGAGAAATTCTTTAAGACAGCAACGAACAGTTTTGTAGGTAGAGATAAAAAAGCGAAAAACAAAAAGTAAAAGAACAATTCTGTAAGCTTCTCAGCATTGATCCCAACAGCACTGATCAAGAGATTCAACATGCGGCATAAGAGCTCAGAGTTGCACCCCGATAAGCAACAAGCAGACCAGAAACAAAAAGCAGCAAATGAAGAGAAAATGAAACAGCTAATCGCTTTAACGCTTATGAAAATCTATAAAAAAACATGTTTAATGATTCCTCATAAGTATCCACGGCGCCTGGCCCAGGGTTTAAAGAACTACTTTCACACAAAAATTATCGCTTTCTTTATCCAACGATAACTCTTTCTTTCTTAAGGTGCTCTCCCAAATCGATTCACAAGGATACCCAGGGAAGAAATAGCACAAAGACAGCAGCTGCAGTATAGAACTGCATATTGAAGCTGAATCAAAAAAAGCAAATACTCTTGTCTTGCAGCAGACTCGGCGTGGAGTTCTTAATTCTTAATACTTTAGATATGTTTCTCCTCGACATGGTGGAAAGCAATTTTGCATACGAATCAATGAACAAATCATTTCATGCTCCACACCAATTTATCGAAATTTGCATTTCTTTTGTTGCTGCTGAGTCCGGCCGTCATCAATGCTTCAGAAGAAGTTATCCCTAGCGTTGCCTCATCAAGCAAAAAAAACTGTGTCTACAACTGCCAAAGAAGTGGAGGATTCGAGTTTGGTTTTCGAATAGGATACAAAATGCTGACCGGAGAAGGATTGAGAGGGACTCAACTAAACGACTTTATGAAATTCTCCATCCCTTTCATGTTCGATGTTGGATACCGAATCAGCAACCACTTCTATTTTGGAATCCTCATCTATTATGACGCCACTTCAGTATCCATTATCATATTCTACCGCACGCATGGATCGATCCATGGATCAGAGCTGGAACCGGATTCGGCGTCTATGCGGCAAGCATTTACGACTACAGCGTAGCCCCCAGAAGGGCAAGAACCATCATTGGATACGATCTAATCAATTCTCAGGTAGGAACCGATTTGCGGCTCTCGTCCAATATAGGAACAGGATCGTTCTTTGCCCTTTCAGGGATACGAACCAAGGCTTCTCAAACTGACTCAAACTTCAGCTCCATTGGCTCTATTCTGATCCCGCCCTCCGACATAATCTTCATGTTCCCAGACGATTTCATCAAAATCATCATGGGCAGCTGAAAAATAGCTGTTCGATTCGCTCAACACTGCCTTGGCATCCCATCGAGGGAAATGTAGAGCAATTACCGAGATAAAGACAGCTATGCCGCAAAGAAACTAAACCCATCGCTTATAAGAAACAGGGAATAAAACAATCCCCACCCCTAAAGAAAGAAACGCATTGATAAAAAGTATATTACGCTCTCCAAAAACATTCAGCACAATAACCCCTGTGATCAGCAATCCGAGTACGCGATCCCAGTGTGTTGATCGCACAGAGCCGTCCTACTTTATCCCCCACTTGGACTTTGCTCCTTTCAATCTCTTTCAATAGAAGAGGAAAAGTCCATCCCATACATAGACTTGCTGGCAGGATCAGACAAAAGCAGGTAAAGAATCAAATTCAACCAATCCTAATGACTTGACACGAGCTGATCGAAGAAAAAAATAGAGGGATTTGATCCCACAAAGAAGGGGGAGCAGGATACTCACTCCTACCAACTATGGAGAGAGCGCCATTGCCCATTAAGGGGATGGGAATTTACGAAAACATACGTGCACGAGCAACCCTGCAGTCGCCATCCCCAATAGAACTGTAAACAGCATAATGGCATAGGCGTACACGGACATCCTGATACTCAGAGACAAAAGATGACACCAGGTGATCCAATTAGAGAAAAAAAGAAAACCACTTAAGAAAGAGACAGCAACCATCAAGAAGGACACCAGCGCTTTGTCTGGGGGAGTCTGTGCAGAAGAGAGTGAATAAGGGTGGAGATGCTCAGAGGAGGGTTCATTGTCCATCTTCGCTTGTTTTAACCTGCTACCTGAGAAACATCTGCCTGCCATCTCCAAAAGAAAGGTAAGGAGAAAGACAATCCCTTCAAGGACAAAAATAAGGTGCAAACACCCATCCATATGGAAGTAGGGAAAAAGAAAATAGTCCGTAGCAAGTACCCCTACCGCTCCACCTATCACATTGAGAGTATAAAATAGATTCAGTTGATAAGGAAAAGAACATAAACTCCTGCTACAAGCCCGATCCACCATACCAAAGAGGGTGCCATTTATTTTGCTTAGATGCCAGCCATCCATCTAAAACGCTTCCTATAGCCAAGCCAAGTATAAACGTAACGGTGATCGCAGCCGTGGCATAGCCATTCACCCCGAGAAGAAGACGAAAGCACTTGTTGAGAACAGATTGATAAAGAAGCGCAGCCTTCCCGAAAGAAAACTTAGGCTTACGCCTATCCAATGGAAAAGCCAAATCCAACTAATGCTGGTCATCTTGAATATATTCCCAGCTCTTCATAGCAGCCTTCAGATCAATCCCTTTGCTCTCCTGCCTAGATTATTAAAATCCTTAAGGGGAAGAAATTGACCGTCCCGCATCGTAAATAAATCAGGATCTACCATCAAACGAACAACGGCGCCTTTCTGAGGAACGAAAGGCTCATGCAGATTACTCATTAAGTTAACCAGACCGCTGCGAAGAAGATCCATCTCACCATGGATTGTCCTCTGAACATAACCAGCTTGCATAAATACGCAACCATCCGACTGTATTCTTAATTTAATGGTTCCCACAGAGGGAAATCCAAAGAAACCAGGGATAAACAGATACAATGTTTTAATCCACTGTTTTTCATCAAGCTGGATCGACATCCAATTTTCTCCTATCTCCTCAAATGGATTATCCGAACCGAGAAAGATCGTACAAGCCTCTCCCTCTGAAAGTATGTTCAATTAAACCCTCCAATACGATCTGAGTAGAGAACGCTTTGTAAGCTCTTCTCGCAGTATCTGTATGAGCTATGGATCGGGATATCCTCCGTCAAGCGATCTGAAGATACCTTCTGACCAAGGTCGTACATACTTCATCATGGAAGAGCACCTGTGGGCCCCAACCCGCATTACATCTCGTCGTTGATGAACAGCTACTAGAATAGAGATTGATTTAGTCACTTTAGAAAAAACAGAGGATCCTGCACAGGTAGTTCGATCAATAGCAGGGTTACACTCTTGAACCATCGTATAGACCCAATCGATCAAAGATGTTTCTACTTGATAGGCTTTCACAGCTTTGCGATGTAGCCGCATACCAACAGGAATACACAATGCAACAGGGTTCAGTCGACCATTCGCGTTGATCAGAGAGGGATGGAACATTCCCCAATCAGATTTGGATGAGCCAATGTTTCAAAATCAACCCTCTGATTGGTAAAAAATGAAATATCGCTTTTTTGGACAATAGGTGAGGAAAAGAAGCTGTCTGCAACCGAGCCAATGTATGAAAGAGATTTGGCCACCTCGAGGACATTAGAAGTATTCTAAGGAAATTGTTGAACAAACGGCACACAATTGAAGGAAAAAGGTGGATGGGGAGGATGGGGAGCAACAAGGATATGAGTCGTATCAAACCAAAGGAAAAAGAACGCACCAGTATCTGGATGGCGCTGCATCCAATCTTTCACCCTGATGACTGAAATCTTAGGAGAATGCTTGTTGTTCTCGGTCCTTCCCTGTTCAGATATCACATAGAGGGAAAGAAATCCGGAAGGCTGCAGGAGTGTGTGGATCATAAGAGCACCGCTCGTGTACCCAACCACATCGTAGCCCGCACTCAAGAAGGAAAGGAGGAGACCCATAGGCATATTGGGATCGGGCAAACCAATCGAACGGCTATTCCCAAGTATAAAGCGCATACGGTTTAGAACCACCGCGGCATCGAACGTGTTATTTCCGTGTGAATAGACTTGAGTGGAAAAATAGCCCCAGGATGCGAGAAAAATTGGAGGATGCTAGGGACACAGCTTTGCCTAGCCTCGAACCAATCTGCCCCTATTAAATCGGTCTCAAGAGGAATCAATCGATTATCTTTCGAAGGAACAAGTGGGACAGAGCAAATAAGTTGCTTTCCATTTGTTAAAACCATACTGGACCCTTCTAGATACACATCGTTGCCCGCAGTTAGTTTAACAAACGAGTTTATTTGACGAGCGTACAGGAGCTACTTAAGAGGACGCAATTCAATTGATATCCTTCCCCACGCAAAAGGAACGATAAGAAGAATTCACGAACTAATTAGCCAAAAGATTCAAGAGGGAGGCATTATGTTTACGTAAGATATTTTACACTTGTTCAGGCATCTGTTTACGGGTCACTAGATGGGCACCCTTCCGATAGATCACTTTATCTGTGAGGGGATGTACTTCATAATGATTCTCTTCCACGATCCATGAGCAGTGTTTGGCATATTCAACCAGCATTTCGTATTTAGGTTTCAATTCCACATGGTCATTTCGCCCTCGAAGCATTAAAAACTCAAGAAGCTCTGGATAATGAACGCGCTCTTGAGGGATATTTAGGAGTCTCTGCAAGGCAGAGGTCTGTTTGCAAATAAATAATACTGGGATCCAACGAAACCGAAAGTTGATGAGGGACTCGATTTAAAGAGAAACGATGTTTCCCTGCTCCAAAAACGATCCAAGGAGCAGCAATCCCTTCGATTTTCCCAAGCTGATCCCCATGTCCCATAATGTCAAGATGATCGTAAAGAGATTCTCCACGATCACCTGTTACAACGACCATGGGCTGCTCAAGGGAGTAATTTGTCTGAAGAGTTTTTACGATCTGAGCAAATGTCTGATCGGATGCAAGCAGACTCGATTAATAGAGCAGACAAACCCGCTCACGGTCATGATCGTTAGCAGAAAAGGTAATAGGAATTTTTAAGGTATTTGTAGGGTCCCTCACAGGAGGGGAAGTGTAGATAGAAAGGAGAGGTTTGGATATAGGAGAAATGCGATTGATCCGCGAATACGAAAGCAAACACGGGCTCATCTCCGCACTATTTGAGAGCCCTCGCAAATCTAGTCATCAGAGCGTGAGCATCTGAAAAAGAAGGAAGCCCTGCAATTGCATTGGACATCTCACGGTAAGCAAGGAGGTGAATAGGGTACCAACTCAAACTCGCAAGTGTAAAAGGGGCACGCACCAAAACCATCTGTAAGACCACCTCTCGAAAACGAATCATTGGAACATCCACCTTATTAAATCTATAGTCGATTTTAAGCATAAATTCTGCAGGATACTCACCCACAGCCACTGTATAGAAGTCAGCTTGCGCGTATAGAGAAGGAATGGAAAAATTTTGATGATAGGAAGAAGGCCCATTGAACATGGTCTTCACCACATTTTCCTCAGGCAATTTGGCAGTCAGCAGGCTTATCACAATCACAGCTGGTGCTGTGCGAGAGAGGGTAAGACGAATGGGATTACAGTCGCCTCAATCTCTTTTTGAAGAGAGAAAAGAGACGGAAGGCCA
Organism: Pajaroellobacter abortibovis; assembly: GCF_001931505.1. Lineage (NCBI taxonomy): Bacteria > Pseudomonadati > Myxococcota > Polyangiales > Polyangiaceae > Pajaroellobacter > Pajaroellobacter abortibovis. The sequence goes on from NZ_CP016908.1 coordinate 1,171,589, forward strand.
CTCGAGCTCATTCTATCGGAGCGGAGGGAATTCACTACCAGAAACAATACACTGCCGGCAGGAAGCTTCTCAATATGGGATGGAAGTATCTGTACTTGTTGAAGAACTCCACCGACAACGAGCGAGTAACCCATATCAACGCCGGCTTGGAGTGACCCCACTATCCACCCATATCGGAGGAACACAAAAAGCACCCACAGAACTACCCCTACGATTTTAGGAACGGAACAGACCTAAGACATCATTTGAGACGTAATGGTACGTCCATCCTTGTAATAGATTTCAGCAAATAAAGTCGGAATCCCAATCGCCGCTACACTAAGCAAGCAAGTGCGGATGAATCCATGCCAACAAGAACAACGTACCCAACAATTGATCCAAGAGATAAAAGGTAACGTAAGGCAATCGAGAACGATGACTTCAGTTCCACAAATTCATTTAAGAAAGGAAGAATATCTTCAGAATACCCATTTCACGCTTGATCAACAAGATTGGTATCGGAGACACCTAGATAACAAGAAGATTCTGTTAGAAAGGAGGCGAGCAGGTGCTACCGCTTGAAAAAGCGCGAGCGAGACAGAAAAAAAAGACGATCTATTTTGTTACTGATTTAAAAAAAGAGGCGAGTTGAGCCACTCTAGCCTTCTTCCTTTTATGTTAGCTCTAACAAATGCATCCGTGAGAACTCATTCAACGAAAGCACACTCGAAATACCCAAACAAGACAGGCTTAATGGCTGAAGAACACACGGAAAATGGAATTCAGATCATGGAATAGCAGAACAAATTCTCCGAGATGACGAGAAAGCAGCAGCGAATAGAGAGTTATCTGCAACCAAACCCTCAATGAATTCGTTGGACCCCCATATGAAGTCTTGTTGATTTTTCCACTTGCGTGTCTCTGTCTAACGATTTTCTGCTGTTTCTTTTCTCAAGATATCCTCAAACGCATCAGCCATAGTAAATCCAAAAAGAGCCTCTTCTAGATAGTCGCCCTTTTCATGAGAAGAACATGTCACCGGCTTGTAAATCCAGAAGGGAGGACTGCAGAAGAAGAAACCGGAGAGTATTGAGGAACATTTTTCAGAAGAAGCAAGCATAGCTGATTCCCTTCGTCAGATAGACATTATCAATGAACAAATAATTTATTTAAGGCTTATTTTTAAAATGTAGCTTCCCTTCCAAAAATCGCCGCTTAAAAAACATTTTTTTAAACAGACATGCTCGTCCTTAACTAACTGTAACCAGCAAAAATGAGGAGGTTAATCATCAATATCCCCTTCTTTTTCATCAGAAACCAAACTTAAAAAAGAAAGATGCAGCCCAGCAAGATACATGCTAAAAGCAATACGTGCATGGAATTAGCCACATTGTTGCAACTTTCTTTCCTGCCTACATACCTTCAGTTTCTCTTTCATTGGTTGGCCTCTCGCAATCATGACTGCAAGTGTATTCATAAGCTTACCAGAAACAACACGCGTTGCGCTATTTTGTCACCTAGCTTGTGCAAGCACGTTCTTTAAAGCAAGGTTAGAATGACTGCTGAATCCGCACAGACACCCGTCTCCCCTCCTATCGAACAAGTCTCCCCTCCTATCGAACAAACCGATACGCTCATTGGAACAACCCTCAACGGAAAGTATACCATCCTAAGTCCCATCGCTTCAGGAGGGATGGGAAGAATCTACCGGGCTGAACAGATTCCGTTAGGACGACTAGTTGCTCTGAAGGTTTTGCATACACAGTTTTCTTCTCGACCTGATCACGCTGGCTTTCAGAAGCGTTTTTTACGAGAGGCTAACATCCTCGCTAAGCTTCAGCATCCGAACATTGTCACCGTGTTTGACTACGGGAAAATAGAGAAACCTCATCAAGAAGAAGAGCGTTTCTTTATGGCCATGGAGTTTTTGAAAGGCGAAACGCTTCAAAAGAAACTCCTCACGCGAGGATATCTGTCTGTAGAAGAAACGCTTAATATCGCCCAGGAAATTGGGCGAGGACTGTGCGAAGCGCACTCGCTTGAAGTTGTGCACCGAGATCTCAAGCCATCTAACATCATGCTCTGCCCTGAACGAGATGGTAGAGAACTCATTAAAATTCTCGATTTCGGCATTGGAAAAATGCTCAATGAGGATCCTTTGGAAGCAGATTTAACGCAAGAAGGATTCTTTTTAGGCTCTCCTCACTACATGGCACCCGAACAGATAGGGAATGGGACAATCGACGCCCGAACAGATATTTATTCCTTAGGAATGATCCTCTATCAATGCTTGAGTGGAAAACGCCCCTTCCAAGGGGAAACGTCGGTGCAAATGATTATGTCTCATCTCCATCAACCACCGATCCCTTTGCGGGAGAGAGCCCCCGATCTCAACATTCCCGAATGGCTTGAACTACTGGTGATGCGGTGTCTTGAGAAAGATCCGAACAAGCGATTCGCAAACGCCGAGCGCCTACTCCAAGTGATCGACGAGCAATCGCCAGCGATATCTTCGCTTCGGTTCCCTGCCTTGCATGCCCATTCTAGTGGACACACCACACAAACAGCAACGTCTATCCCGACATTCACCTTTCGTAAACCTGTGCTCACGACTTTTTTTGTAGTAGGAGGGATAAGCCTTTTAGGAGGGGGCATTTTCCTCTTTCTCTTTCGCGCTTTTTTCTTTCGCCCAGCCACTCCTATTGCTGTTTCCGAGCACCATCACCCTCCTCCTCCCCCTCCCATCCCACCTTCACGCTCCTCTTTTTCCTTCGGCGTAGAATCCACCCCCACAGGTGCAGAAGTGATTGAAAATGACAAAGTAATAGGGACCACACCTCTTCAGATCATCTTGGACAATCAAACCATACGCTCGATGCCCATCCGTTTCATTGTCCGCAAGCAGGGTTATGAACCGTATGTGATTGTTCAAGGCCCTTCTGAAGAAAACGTGAGGATTATCGCTCCATTAACCCCCATTTCTGAAAACATTGCACCACCCCCCAAATCGACCTCAAATCCCGTCAACCGAATACCAGTAAAAACAAATTATCCTCTTCAGCAGCCTAATACAAACCATACTCCCCACAACCACCCTTCCAATCCCCCTTCTAATTTAGACATTCGATTAGAACGATAACTCCAGATACTGTTATGGAACACTCATCTCCTGCCTCCTCCTCCCCCAAAAGCATTTCAAAAACAACTTTTCAACGAGGGATATTCCGTAAGTGTGAAAGCTGTTACACGACTCTTCCCAGTGAAACCTTCGAGAAAAACTTTGAAGTGTGCCCCCAATGCAAACACCACCATCCGCTTTCTGCAAAAAGATGGAGAGAACTGCTGCTGGACAAAGGGGCACTAGAAGAATGGGATGCTGATCTAGTTCCACTCGATCCACTCCAATTTCGAGATAGCAAATCGTATCCAGAACGAATTGCTGCAGCTCAGAAAAGTGCGCAGACAAAAGAAGCAATTGAAACAGGACGTAGTACAATTGAAGGAATTCCAATCGCTTATGGCGCTTTTTTATTCTCTTTTATGGGAGGCTCTATGGGCTCAGTCGTAGGGGAGAAGATCGCGCGATTGTTTGAGCGAGCGACTGAAGTCCACCTCCCTGTTGTTCTTTTACAAGCTTCTGGGGGGGCACGGATGCAGGAAGGGATCTTAAGTCTTATGCAGATGGCAAAAACCGTCTCTGCACTTGGGCTACTGCGAGAAGCTAAGCTCCCATTCGTCAGCACTCTTCTCCATCCGACAACAGGTGGAGTAGCTGCCAGTTTTTCCTTTTTAGGAGATATTGTTCTCGCAGAACCAAACGCTCTGATCGGGTTTGCAGGACCTCGTGTCATTGAAAACATTATCCGTCAGAAGCTGCCCCCTAATTTTCAGCGCAGTGAATTCCTTCTCAAGCATGGTATGATCGATCAAGTGGTCAGTCGTCTCCATATGCGGTCCACATTAGCAGGTCTACTCCAAATTCTCATGCAGGCACACTCATCCTCTACATGCCCTCTTTAGAAGCTGTTCTCGATAATCTCTACGCACGCACTTCCCGGAACATCACATTAGGATTAGAGAGGATGGAGCAAGCGTGTACTGAGCTCCTTCACCCTGAACATCAATTTCCTGTCATCCATGTCGCTGGGACCAACGGGAAGGGTTCTGTGTGCGCAATGGTTGAGTCGATTGCACGCATCAAAGGACTCACGACCGGGCTCTACACCTCACCGCACCTCTGTCATTTTAATGAACGCATTCGCATTCAGGGAGAGCCTATTGACTCTCTGGATTTAGCAGATGTTCTCGACATCGCTCTCTCCTTAAAAATACCCCTTTCCTTTTTTGAGTGTGCCACTTTGGCAGCTTTTTTAGCTTTTCAACGCGCTTCTGTAGATATCGCCATTCTCGAGGTCGGATTGGGGGGGAGACTGGATGCAACAAACGTTATTCCACCTCCACTAGCGTGCGCGATCACCCGCATTGCCTATGATCACACGGCGTTACTCGGTTCCACACTCTCCCAAATCGCTCGAGAGAAAGCTGGAATCGCCAAAAAAGGCTCACCGCTTGTATTGGGATCTCTCGTTTCAGAAGCCAAAGATTCCATTGAGCAATACGCTCATGCAGTAGGAGCGACGGTAATGCATGCCGAAGAAGATGAAAAAGCTGCGCGCTTCATCGAGAGCCATCCATCCACCGGACTCCCCGGCAGGTATCAACTCGAGAATGCAAAAATAGCTTATGTATTGGGGAGCATCATCGGGGCTACCCCTCAAGAGAGAGCAAAGGGGATCGCTTCTGCGCAATGGCCCGCAAGATTAGAAACCGTACAAATAAGTGGTCACTCCTATCTGTTTGACGCAGCTCATAATCCTGATGGCGCACGTGTACTAGCAGAAGAACTGCAACACCTCTCCCCTTCTTTCCCTACTATGATTCTGCTTTTTGGAGCGCTTGCTGATAAAAACTGGCGTGAGATGCTGGATACCCTTGCTCCTCTCTTTCAGCACCGAATTTATGTTGAGCCTCCTCTGCGGACTAAAGAAGGGGAATTTCACCGAGCGCCTGCCCCCGCTGAAATCCTCTCAAGAGCGTATCCGGGGCAATGTGCCAATTCCATACCAAAGGCGCTTGAACTGATTCTCACGTTCTCCTCCTCTTCTCAACATACGCCTTTAATTGTAGTATGTGGGTCTATTTATTTAGTCGGTTATGTTCGCGCGCTTCTTTTGAATCTCGATTGCGATCCTCTCATACCACTTTAATTCATCGGAAAGATAACCATGCCCAGCTTTGACACTGTTTCCAAAATCCAATGGAATGAAGTCGACAATACTCTACAGCAAGCACAAAAGGAAATTGCTCAGCGGTTTGATTTCAAGAATACAGAGACTTCATTGGAAAAAAAAGAAGAGTTGATCGTGCTTTCCTCCGCAACAGAAGAGCGATGTCGCGCTGTCTTTCAAGTGCTTCAAGAGAAACTAACCAAAAGAAAAGTGAGTCTTAAATTCCTCTATCCTCAAAAACCAGAACCTGCAGGAAAATGTGGCACTCGGATGAGCATCAAAATCAAAGAAAGGATCGATGGGAAGAAAGGAAAAACATTGGTTCACACTATCAAGGAAAGCAGACGGGAAGTGCAAGCCTACATTCAAAAAAGTCAAGTGTGTGTAACAGGCAAGAACAAAGATGACCTGCAAACGATCATTTAGCTCGCACGCGATCTTGGCCTTAGCATTGAGTTGCAGTTCACCAATTTTCGAGATTGATAGCGCTTATTGTTAAAAGGGAAGATTTCTTGAAAAAACACATGGCAGGCCAGTGCGAGTGGTTTGGTACAGACGGCATGCGTGGAGTAGCGAATGAATATCCCATCACTCCAGAGGCCGCTTTAAAGCTTGGGCGCGCTATCACTTGGATTGCAGGACGCAGGAAGCCCCACACCCCCCGTATCTTGATTGGAAAAGATACCCGTTTAAGTGGATACATGTTGGAGACGGCCATCGCATCAGGGGTCTGCTCGATGGGAGGGCGTGTTATTCTCTGTGGTCCTCTCCCTACTCCCGCCATTGCTCATCTAACAGTAAGCATGCGGGCCGATACAGGGGTCGTGATCAGCGCAAGTCATAACCCTTACTCAGACAACGGCATCAAATTATTTGGAGAAGATGGATTTAAACTCCCCAAAGCAACCGAATTAGAAATCGAGCATCTCCTCAACAGTGATCAACTGCGAAGTAACCCGAAAACAGGGCCTGGGATTGGCCGCGCTGAAAAATTAGAGGACGCAAGAGGTCGCTATGTTGTATTTGTTAAAACCACTTTTCCTCGCGAACTTTCCCTAGAGAATATCCGGATTGCTATCGATTGCGCTCATGGAAGTGCCTATAAAGCAGCTCCTCTTGTGTTCCAAGAGCTTGGCGCCACGGTAACTACGCTGGGGGCGAGACCCAATGGAGTCAACATTAATAAAGATTGCGGAGCCCTTCATCCCACCCATATACGAGCAGAGGTCGTTAAGAAAAAAGCTGATCTAGGGATTGCACTCGACGGAGATGCCGATCGCGTTCTCCTGATTGATGAAAATGGCCAACTCGTAGATGGCGACAGGGTGATGGCCATGTGTGCTGATCGCATGTGGATGGAAGGGAAACTACAAAAAAATACAGTTGTTGCCACAGTCATGAGTAATCTTGGACTCGAACGAGCTCTCGCTCGACGTCAGACGAAATTAATTCGAACTCCTGTTGGAGATCGCAACGTCGTCGAAGCGATGCGCAAAAAAGGATGCAACCTCGGTGGAGAACAGTCAGGTCATTTAATTTTTTCTGATTATATTTCTACAGGGGATGGAATTATCGCTGCTTTGCAAGTTCTCGCCATTATGGTCCGTACAGGCAAGCCTCTCTCCTTGCTAGCTCAATCGGCTATGGATCGAGTTCCTCAAGTTCTCGAAAGCATCCTTTTCTCATGCAAAAAACCGCTATCCAAAATGATCCATCTTCAGACAGAAGTAGCCAAAGTCAGTAAAGCTCTAGGCAAAGAAGGGCGCGTGTTAATCCGTTGGAGCGGGACTGAACCTAAACTCCGAATCATGGTAGAGGGTCCTCAGGAGGACACCCTCCACGAATGGGTGAAGGAATTGATAGCCGCTGCCCATCAAGACATCCTTCAACCGATTTAGAAACTCAATCTGTTCTCTCTCTACCTCTTTCTACTTTTTCTGTCCACTGCTAGTGTACGATTTGCATGATTCATCACCAGGATCACGGACCACGTCCTGTTGATATGATCCTTCTGGATTCTAGGCTAGAGCAAAGTGTATTTACCACAGAGACACAAGTCGATATCGGAGATACTGTGAGGTATAGCCAGAAGCGGTGGTGGAGTAGCTTAAAAGGGAAGAGGAGCTTATGGCCCCTTACGCATACGTCCAAATTGAATCTCCGGAACTGCACCACTCCGCCGCAACCTAACTGCAAGCCAACCTTGTGCCTTGTGCTGACCCTGCGCAATACACAAAGGAAGAAGTGGTTTCTGCACTTGTTGTAGAAGTGCAGACCCACCGAGATCGAGCAAAGCAGAGGAGTTGGCTGCTTTACCTTACCATGCTGGCCCATCTTTTCAGTGTTCCACACGCTCGATTCTCGTCACTCTCACCACGTCTCCGCTCCGCTGGGGGATACGCACTGTTACCTCTTCGCTCAAGCGATGGAGGAGGATGTGCGTGGAGTAGTACTAGAAGCTCCACCTTTTGAGATAGAGGTGTGACAGCGGTAGCACGAGTGGAGTGATTGGTGTTGCAGGCGATCTGCACATTACGATAAGGAACAAGGGTTGAGGGATGTGCTGCAAGCGTTGTGAAGAGGGAGATGGAGCGGTTGGCACCAATGAGGGATTGTCATGGTATATCAAAGTGTTATGCTTGATGTTGCAGCCCGTTAGAGAAAAGAACTTGAGGAGCACATGGCAAAAGTATCATGGAGTTCAATGGTGACTACGAACTCTGCAAAGAAGCCGATTGCCCAAGATAAAGCGGAAGAAAGAGTAGAAGGCAAAGCGGAGGGAGAAACCAAGGGGGAAGTGCGTGTGCTATTCAAGGTATTGGAGGCGCATGGGCTTAAAGTTCCACAAGTAGTGCGGCGGAAGGTGCTTGAGTGTCATGACTTCCAACAACTCGATCGATGGGTAGCTCGTACCGCTACTGTCACCGACATCACTACCTTGTTTGGTGAACGATAATTTTCTCTTACCCCACTCATTTGCCAGAACACTCAACTTCTCATGCTTAAGTTTATTTAGTAACGATAATGTTCTGGTTTAAAAGGCCCCTCGGGAGAGATTCCCAAATAAGCAGCCTGCTCCGGAGTAAGACGAGTTAGCTCTACCCCTAATTTATGCAGGTGGAGTTGAGCTACTTTCTCATCTAACTTTTTAGGCAAAACGTAAACCTTCCCTTTTTCATAAGCTTTTCCATTTCGCCAGAGCTCAATTTGGGCCAATGTCTGATTGGAAAAAGAAGAAGACATCACAAAAGAGGGGTGACCGTTGGCGCATCCCAAGTTCACCAATCGTCCGCGAGCTAGCAGCACAATACGCTTGCCCCCTTTGAAAATAAACTGATCCACTTGAGGCTTGATGGATACTTTTCGCACCCCTTCTTCCCGCTCCAAAGCAGCAACGTCAATTTCACAGTCAAAATGGCCGATATTGCAAATGACCGCCTGATCTTTCATAACACGCATATGTTCAATGCGAATGACATGAAGACATCCGGTAGCGGTAATAAAAATGTCTCCCACAGGGGCTGCGCACTCCATCGTAGTCACCTGATATCCCTCCATGGCGGCTTGAAGCGCATTGATTGGATCGATCTCTGTAATCAAAACACGCGCGCCAAGACCTCGAAGGGCCTGAGCACATCCTTTACCGACATCTCCAAAGCCAGCCACAACAGCTACCTTGCCAGCAAACATAACACCTGTTGCTCGCTTGAGACCATCCCCTAAGGATTCTCGACACCCATAGAGATTGTCGAATTTGGATTTCGTAACAGAATCATTGACGTTGATCGCAGGAACACGCAGCTCCCCTTTCTTACCCATTTCATAAAGCCGGTGAACTCCCGTTGTCGTCTCTTCGGAAAGACCCCGAACGGGATCAGCTCCTTCAAAAAGATAGCTGTGCTTCTGATGAACCATCGCAGTCAGATCCCCTCCATCATCAAGAAGCAAATTAGGCCCTTTTCCCCCTTCAAATGCAGTCAACTGGCGTTCAATGCAAGCGGTGTATTCCTCATCTGTCTCCCCTTTCCAAGCAAAAACAGGGACACCGGCTTTCGCAATTGCCGCCGCAGCATGATCTTGAGTAGAGTAAATATTACAGCTAGTCCAGGTTACTTCCGCACCTAATTCAACCAGCGTCTCGATAAGCACGGCAGTTTGTATCGTCATATGGAGACATCCAGCGATGCGCGCTCCCTTAAGAGGCTGACTCATTTTAAATTCAGCCCTGATAGCCATCAATCCAGGCATTTCACTTTCTGCAAGTTGAATTTCCCTCCTCCCCCACTCTGCCAGAGAAAGATCTGCAACTTGATAGCGAGTCTCCTTCGCCGCTGCCTTGAGAGGAAATGGTTCATTTAAAGCTGACTGAGGTAGATTCATAGACTCCCATCCATTCTTACAAAATCAATTTTAGTTATATGAAGAACCAATGATATCACAGGAACATTGAAAAATGCACACAGAAGAAACAAGGAGAAATAACATGCGCGGATTTCTAAAACCACTCATCAAACCGACGCAACGCGAAACGCAACAAATCTTTGCTTCTCTTTCATGACATCAACGCACTCAACTGGCCAGGGCAGCTGGGCTTACCCTATGTAAAGCAGATTAGTGATGAAAAGAATAAGCTATCTACACAGAAAAGAAATCTGTTTTGAAGTTTGAAGGCCAGCGCGCAAACATGGATACAGCAAAACAAGCAACGGCCAGAAGTCTACTTGACAAAATGATAACAACAAAAATTAAAAAAGGCCCCGCTGGATAGCGGGGCCTTCCTTATATCAGACAACAACACGTTTATTTTTTAGACTGTTAGCCTCGTCCTCGACGACGGCGAACTGCCATCCAACCTGCAACCCCTCCAAACAAAGACATCAATCCAGCCAACGAATTTACCCCTACCCCCGCTGATGAACATTTACATCCACCGCTATCTCCTCCACTTGCACTCGTCGTTGTGGACGCATCACCTCCATCCTGTCCCTGTCCTGAGGAAGGATCAACACCACCTCCATCTGCAGGAGGAGGGGGAGGAGGAGTATAGCTTGCACTCTTGCACTGACCCGTATCCACTACACAGGTCGCATCGTTATCACCTAACCACTCCTGGCAATCCTTATCACTCTTACACCCACCACAGCTCCCGCTGGCCAGCTGCTTCTTATCGTCACATTCCGAACCGTCAAAATCAGGAGCTCCAGTGCATGAATTCCCAGCCCCATCCCCACCTGCCGCTGCACCTCGAGCATCTTTATCCGCAACACCACTAGCTCCTCCTTTCGTCTCAGGAGCAGTCACTGGTGCTTGCGAAGAGTGGAGACACACATACCCAGCCCCGCCACCACCTCCAGGACCATGGCTCTTGCCTGTGTTTGCTCCTTTTCCTCCTGTAGCCATCACACCCCCATAGGCCACATTCCCTAAAATGCCAGCAACGATCGTACCACCAGCTCCCCCTCCTCCTCGACCATCATCAGACTTACTTGGACTGAGATCTGCAAGTTCAGGTGCATTATTCCCATTCACCGTGATGGTTCCACCCCCAGTAAGCTCGCGAGCACGAATCAACAATACCCCTCCACCACTGCCCCCAGGACCACCCTGATTATTATTTTGTTGGCCTCCTCCCCCTCCGCTCCCTAGTGTCATCCTCATCCCAAAATCACTATATGCAAGAGATGCGCCCCCTCGGCCCCCTATATCTTGAGATGATGTAGATACGTAATTCCACGTCTTGCCACCTTGTCCCCCTTTACTTTGATTTCCCCCTCCTCCCCCTCCTGCATTCTCACATCCTCCTCCTGCACCCCCTGCTGAGAAAAGACCCCAACCCCCCATGAGCCAATGATCCTCAGGAAGCAAAACTATCGACTTACCTCGTTGACCATATTTCCCATCGCTTTTATATGGCTGGTAGTGCATCTTATCCGAAGAACAGTTATTTACCGTCACGTTATGGGAAGCTTTACCTCCTGGGAACCCAGCTCCTTTAGCAGTAATTGTGCCTTCATTCTTCAATGTTTGCGAAACAAAGAACACCCCTACACCTCCCGTGTGGTCCTGCTCACTCCATGGCAGCACTCCCACCACTTCCCCATTCCCTACCTGCACATCTGTGTACTCAGGCACAAGCACGGCCTGCGTATTCTTCAGCACGTATCTGTTCTGAAGGCCCTGCGTCAACATCAACTTCTTCGTACGATCATCGTCCCCTGCCTGAACTTCCCGGATACGAGCAAATTCATATACCCCCACACTTGTTCCCCCCAATGGAATTTTCTCTTCAAACAACACACCCTTAGGATTCTCCTGAGGTATCTGTTCTGGTGGAGTGTAATCATATCCCACCGCCTGCCATACCATGATCNGCCCCATCTAACCCTCTTCCCAATCCCCACGTATCTTTGCCTAACGCTTCCCCTCCCACTCCAATGCTTGCCAGTACACTAATACAGCCTATATAACCTCGAAGCCAGCATCGACGAAGTCCCTCACGCCTACTCTGAAAACCCTTATATTCATTCATTGTGATTCTCCCATCTTAATCTAAGATACAAGCCTTTCTCTTTTGTCATGTTGTAAATAAAGGATACTAACCATCCGCCAACCATTATGCATATGTGGACAGGTAGATATCCTCAATAAACAATGATGAGCAATAGAATCGAAAGGCGTAGTGCAATTGTTGTAAGAAAGTGCAAATCAATGGTTCTTATTAGCTGCCACTAGATCACAATTTCAACCACAGTGTCAACCGCTTTTATGTGTTCACCTGGTATAAGCTAAGCAATCAACGAGCTATCATCCATCTCACGCCACTAGCGTATCAAAATTCCAAACAATAAAAAAAGCCCCCTATTCAGCAAGGGCCAAGGTTGCCTTTTCAAGAGATGGATAGGGCACCCAGTTAACCTATAGGAGGCTCTGGTAGCAATGCAGAGGGTACGTAAGCTTAGTAGGATTCCCCAGTTACTTTTTGAGTCATATACGTTCCAACTCTTCGATTCATGCACTACCTTCTTTTAATGCATGCGCATATTAAGAAAAAATAACCTATTATCTTTTCTTACTCATGGAATATAAATTCATCTGCCTCAAGCCTTACAATTACAAACAAAAAAGTAGAACTATAGAAACATGCTGAGCACAAATTTTAGTCCTGCTACCCAGGCTCTCATTGTGCACCACAGCGTATCGAAACCCTCCACCAAACAACAAAAAAGCCCTGCCATTCAGCGAAGCTTTTTAGACACAAAACAGCAGTACATTCAATGTTTAATAACTGGCTGTCTTTCCCTCGATGGCAGCGAACCCTCATCCAGCCTGCAAACCCTCCAAACAGCGACATCAAGCCAGTCAACGGATCAGTACCCACCTCACTCGAGACGTATTTATATCCATCTCTTCCTAAAGAAAGATCAATACTTCCTTCGTTCGAAAGAAGATGCGTGGGGTCAAAACCTGGAACTTTGCAACTTGCCGTCTCCGTCACACAGATCGCCGCGGCATTGCCTACCCACTCTGCACATTGTTTATTTTACGACATCCACCCTAGCTTCCGTCCGTAAGTTTCTCCTTATCGCCGCATTCTGCACCTGTAAAGCCAGGGGCTCCGCTACATGAGTTCCCAACTCCATCCCCATCTTTTTCCTCCATTGGAGTATTGTTATCATCATCAAACGGAATGCAGCTACAACATTCGTCTTCCCAATCTGCACATCCGTCACTTAGGAAACAAGATTACCTGCTCATTCCCAACCGCGTACTTGCTTTGCAGTCCCTGCGGCAACACAATCTTCTTTGTGCGCTCATTCTACCCTGCTTGAGCCTCTTGGATCACCGCATATTCGTATACCCTTTTACTTTTCCCATCTAACGGAATTTTTTGCTGATACAAGTCATCAGCAGGCTTATCTGCAAGGGCTTTATCGGGTGGAGTGTAATCATATCCCGCCGCCTGCCATACCATGATCATTCGACCTGCCTCAAAATCAACCGCATCCGGAGAATTGTCAGATCGAAGAACTACAGTTAGCGTCTTCGAATCCGGAATCTCCGTCACCTGTGCATATCGGTTCACTATCTTAGGCTTACTCTCCGTACCCCCACCCAACGTCACAGCCCCATCTAACCCTCTTCCCATCCCCACGTATCTTTGCCTAACGCTTCCCCTCTCACTCCAATGCCTGCTAGCACACTAATACAGCCTACAGACCTCCGGAATCGACTTGATCGAGACCACACCAATTGGTTATGCCCACCCTCACACCATATATGACCACGCATAATATCCTTTCTCCTTTTTATAACAAGTGATTTGCTTGAATTTAAAAAGTCCAAACGAGCGAAATCAATTCTACTTTTCAATTCATCCAACGGATCCTCTTGATAGTATCCCTCTTCTTGAAGAAATTGAAACACATTGATAAGCATATCCGGCTCTAATTATATCACAAGACAGATTCTGTTCGTTCTGGACTAACGCGTTTAAAAGACGATGGTTTAAATCGGTTTAAACAAACGGCCACCGAAAATACGCCTTTATTGGACCACTTGCATGCGATGACGATCTAGCTAGAATCGGTTTGCATCTGTTTAATAAGCTCAGGAGATATCAGTGCAACAACCCCACTCTATCCTCTTGCTCCTGCGATTCAGATATCTATATTTCCCCTTCTTCATTAATAGGATAAACTTAATGCAACAGCGGTGGCGCTCTCATAAGTGCAATCGGCTCATCCATTATTCTCTGCAAACCACCCCATGAACTCACTCAGTGTTCGAGCCCATTCTACTGGAATCGCGTTATACAGGGAGACCCGTATTCCTCCCACACGACTATGCCCCCGAAGCCCAACCATCCCATGTACCTTAGCTTCCACCAAAAATGCAGATTCAAGCGCAGCGGTCGGAAGATAAAAAACCACATTCATAATACTCCGACTTGTGCGCTCCACAGAAGATCGATAGAGCTCTGGATAGCGATCTATCTGTTGATAGATCAAAGAGGATTTCTCACGATTCCAAGCAGCAATTTGCTCGATCCCTCCAACGCTCTTTTTCCATAGAAGAACCTGTCTCATCATATAAATAGCAAAGGTTGGAGGCGTATGGTACAGGGAGCCCGCCTGCGCTTGTATTCGATACTGCAGAATTTTAGGCAGATCCAGTCTCCCCTTCTCCATCCATTCATTCCTGACAATAACTACCCCAACCCCACTAGGTCCAATATTCTTCTGAGCGCTCGCATAGATTAAATCAAAGCGGGTATAATCAAACGGCCGACTTAAAAAATCACTCGACATATCGCAAGCAATGGGAACCCCTGGACAAACAGGAAAAGGATGTTCAGGGTCAACTTCAAATTGAAGTCCATGGACTGTCTCGTTGCTTGTTAAGTGTAAGAAAGCAGAAGACGGATGAATATTTGTCTCTTTTGGGAGGGGGACCCTTGTATAAGCAAATTTACCGTCCTGCTCAATGCCTGTGTGAGCAGCTAGATGAATATGAGCCCCTCGTGCAGCAGCCACTATCCTCGCTTCGGCAAGGGCTTTTTCCCCCCAAAGACCATGAGTTAAATAAGAAGCTGTTTCCCCCTCCCCCAAAAAATTGAGAGGGACTTGAGCAAACTGAAGGGAAGCACCCCCTTGAAGCAGAAGAACCGTATAATCTTGAGGCAATTTGCACAACTCTCGAATGAGGGCCAACGTTTCTTGGCAAATCGCTTCAAAGACCGGCCCCCGATGGCTTTGCTCCATCACCGACATGCCGGTATCAGAAAAGTTGAGGAGCTCTTCTCGAGCAGTTTGTAATACAGAAAGAGGTAACGCGGAAGGGCCAGGACTAAAATTAATACAGCGAGAATTCATTATTGCTAGTTTTTTTAAGAAGAGGCTTCTCAAATAAGAATAACCTTATCTGTATTCAGAGAAACGTTAGACTGTCAAGAGATGGATCGAGAAAGCTGAGCTGTTAACCGATATGCAAGCTCGAAAGCCTGCGAGATACAGTCAGGCATACTCACAACACTCCCTCCGAGAAGATGAATCGGCCCCTCACTTTCTATTTCCTTTTTCAGAATTTCCATATGTTTGAGATGCGCTAAAGGAGGCTGAAGGGAAGTTTTTAAAAACCGAAACACGCGCACCCAACTAGGCTCTCCATCGATGGATAGTTGGTATTTTACTTCCTCCCTTGCCAATTGAACGAGAACTCGATCTTCCGCACTGACAATCTCCTCACGCCCACTCCCTCCGAAGAAAATGCGCAAAAGAGCGGTAGACGGAGGAGCACGATGAGCCCACTTACTTGAAATCCAGGTAGCTGCCAGAACTTTCCGGCCAGATTCACGCGGGATAAGAACACCAGCCGCATCCAGTGGATGCGCGATCCGATCCTTTGGATAGGCCAGAAATACAGTCGCCACGGATGTATAGGGGATGGTATCCAGCTCTTGAGCGCACTCGGGATAGATCTCACGCAAAAGAGAAGCTGCCGCATGGGTCGGAATTGCCAGAACCACCCTGTCAGCAAGGAAAGGAGAATCCCCTGCCCGGTACACTCGAAAGGGAGGACCAGAAGAAGAAGCACAACGTTCAATCCGTTCAATAGGGGCACTAAGATGAAAGTGCACCCCTCCTTTTTCCAAAGACGATACAAGCCGCTCCACAAGAGAACCCATCCCTCGCTTAAGAGATAGAAAAGGTCCATGCCCTTTGGACAAAGGATGCGACCGTAGCCTCTTCCTTTCCGCACGTATCGCTTTTACAAGAGAACCTGCATGCATTTCCGCTTCAATCAATTGAGGAAACGTTGCACGAAGGGAAATCTTAAAAATATCCCCAGCGAAAATCCCCCCCAAAAGGGGAGCAGCCATGCGATAGGTCATCTCTTCCCCGAAACGGCGCATAAAGAAGTCTCCTATCGACTCATCGCCCTGCCTCTCCCAGGACTTAGACGGAACGAAAGGCTCGCAGGCGATCCGAAGCTTCCCTTTCCAAGAGAAAAGGGGGGTTTGCCACAACGCAGACCAACTGGCAGGGATTCCAAGCATAAATCCCTCAGGCATAGGCTGTAATCGGGGAGAGTCCCCCACCCGGTACACCCGCCGCGCACTGGGCTCAACTTCAATCAGTTCATCTTCTAATCCAATGGAACGAATCAACTCCAAGACAGAGGACTTGCGAGCCACCCAGGAGTCAGGCCCCGCATCCAACGTACACCCATCGAAATATTCTGTCACAATATTTCCTCCCCATCTTTCTTTTTTTTCAAAGACATGAACAGTCATTGGATCAAAAGATGCTTCTGAACGATAAGAAAGCGCGTGAGCCAAAGAGAGGCCAGAAATTCCACCTCCGATAATTGCTATTTTTGTCACTTCTTTTTTTGCTCTCCAGAATCGAGAAAGGGATAGACAATATTTTCTAATGCTTGCAAGAGAAGCTCTGAGGCATTGAGTGAGGCTGTCCGAGACAGAGAAAGGCCAAGGGAATGAGCAATGTTTCTCGCTTCGTGATCGATATCATATAAGATTTCGACGTGGTCAGAAAGGAACCCGATCGGAGCAATCAGGACATGACGGCTTCCACGTTGAGCAGACGCCTGAATCACCGATTCAAGAGATGGGCCTAGCCAACGGACAGGCTGCTCGGATTCATCTTGAAATCCCTGACTCTGAAAGGCAAGCTCCCAAGGAGGACATCGCTCCCCCAGACTAGCTGCAACTCGGACTGCAGTAGACCTAACTTGATCAGCATAGGGGTCTCCATCTCTCAGAACATGGAGAGGCAGCGAATGAGCTGTCATAATAACAGTGGTTTGACGTCGTATGCTTTTCTCCAGCTCATTTAAGGCCAGCGTGAGAGATCGGGCGAAAGCATGAATCAGTGCAGGTTCATCCCCCCAATTGGTCACTCCGTCCACGTGTATCTTCCCATCTCCTCTCGACGCAATCAATTCCGCCACCCGTTTGACTTCTTGGCTATATAGTACAGCTGAATAAGGAGCCAGTGGCAATACGACCACATGTCGGTATCCATCCTTCTTCATATGGATCAGCTGCTCTTCAGAATGAGGTGGAACAAATCGGAAGGCAACACGGACAGGCAAGTGTAAACGGCTTTCAAGCTTTTGACCTATTTGACGAGTAATGGCATTCAATGGGGACTGCCCACCAACTAGTTCATAACGGCGCTTGACTTCTTCAAATAAGGAAGCTGGAACACCCCTTTCTCGACGGATCTTCGACAGAAAGTCAGGCAGGTCTCCCAGCGATTCCACACCTCCATGCGAAACCAAAAGAAGAGCAGTCCGAGAAATTTCCATTATGATCCCTATTGACCTAGAGAAAGCTTAACTGTTTGCTGCAGTTGATACGGGGAATGACTTATTCACAAAATAAAGAGATCGAGGCTAACAATAGCTACCTACTCCCCTTATTTCTACAAACAAAATACTTTTCGCCTTAAAAAAGCTTTTTCAACCGATTCAACTGATCACTGACAAAGAAGAGCTCTTCATTTTCACAAACTCAATCAGCTCCTGGACTATCTCTACAGGGGTCTGTGGGAATACACCATGCCCTAAATTAAAAATATGCCCTGGACGACCAGCCACATCATATAAAATTCTAGCCGCATGTGCTTTAACCACAGAAACTGGAGCAAGCAACACCGCCGGATCCAAGTTTCCCTGAATAGCCACATCTTCGCCCACCAGACGCCACCCTTCCACGAGAGGCACCCTCCAATCCAAGCCAATGACCGTCCCCCCAGCTTTCTTCTGAAGAGGTAGCAAGGAGTGTGTCCCCGTCCCAAAATGGATCACTGGAACCCCCATTTTCACCACATCCCCAAGAATAGATGTTGTATAAGGAAAAACATACGTCTCATAGTCTAAAGGAGAAAGCTGTCCAACCCAAGAATCAAAAAGCTGAACCGCATCTGCCCCTGCTTCTACCTGTGCACGGAGATAATCCCGGATTACCTCAGCTAACTTCATCATCAAGGAATGCCAGACCAGAGGATTGCTGTACATCAACCGCTTGGTTTTAAGAAACTGTCTTGTTTTCCCCCCTTCAATCAAGTAACTCGCTAATGTAAATGGGGCCCCTGCAAATGTAATCAGAGGCAATTTGCCTGCGAGTTCTCGCTTGATTAACCGGACAGCCTCCAGAACATATCCAAGTTCTTGGCGAGGCTCAAAAATGGATAGACGTTCAACATCTTCAGAAGAAGAAATGGAGCGTTCCAGGACAGGGCCTTCACCCTGTTCAAAATAGAAGTGAATCCCCATTGGCTCAAGGGGCAATAAAATATCGGCAAAAAGAATACAGGCATCTACCCCTAACCGAACTGGCTGCAGTGTTACCTGTAAAGCCAATTCCGGATGCTTGCAAATTTCAAGAAGGGAATACCGCTCGCGCAAGGCACGATATTCAGGCATATACCGCCCCGCCTGCCTCATCAACCAGATAGGGGTGCGTGATGTAGGCTCCCGTCGACACGCTTTTAAGAAAAGATCATTCATGATACCCTCTTATGTTGCACTATAATTGGCATTTTCCAGGAAAATGATATTGGTCTTCGATCGGCTCTCCCCCACACTAGTTACGTATACCGCTGGCTGGTCATTGACTGGACAGATCTTCTCACACGCACAGCAGTCAATACATAAATTCGGATCGACGTGAGGACGTTGCAATTTAACCGTCTTCATAGCTGGCTGTTCCCACGCTAGATCTGGTGTGGATTCTCGAACAGGGACTTCCACTTCCTTCACCCAAATCGCTTTCGGTGAAATCGGACAGAACTCTTCACATACAATGCAGGGAGCTTGCATGCTCCATGGAAAGCACCTTCCATGGTCATAAAGAGCAGTCCCTACCTTCACAGGAGGAACTCCCATCCCTAACTTTTCTTTCTCCGCGATCTTTTGAATCGCCCCTGTAGGACACACTTGACCACAAAGAACACACGAATACTCATAGTAACCAATACGATGGATTAAAATAGGGGTCCAGATCCTTTCTACTCCAGCTTGGAAGAAAGCAGGATGGAGCGCATTATTAGGATAGACTTTCACGCACTCCGCGCAGCGAATACAGCGCTCAAGAAAAGCACGTTCCTCCACTGAGCCAGGAGGACGAATGATCTTAGAGTGGTAGTTCACATCGAGGACATTCGCAATCCGAGTGGCAGGAAGAAAGACAACCCCTGCAGCTGTGGTTCTACGTTCTAGGTCAGGTTCTGTCCGAACGCTCAACCGATTGGGAAAAAATCGAAATTTAATGACATCTTCTGGACAAGATGCTTCGCAATTCATGCACATATGACACTCGTCCTGACGCCACTTGACACCCCCTTGAGGACTATCTGCCCTCTGACAATGAACAAGACATAAGTTGCAATCCGTACATTCGGCGTGGTCTTTTTCCATCCTAAACAAGGAAAAACGAGCAAAAACTCCTAAAAAAGAACCTAAAGGACAGAGGACTCGACACCAAAACCAGGGAATAAGAAGACGGTTCGCAAACAGGACTGTCATAAACAAAAACACAATGAGCCACGTCTGGGGGAAATAAGCCTGCTTAGGTTGCCATAAAGTTTGAGCAAGAAAACCCTGCATATCATCCGACCCTTGTTGAATGGAGCGAGCAGAGACATGATCAAGAGTGGCGAACCCCCTAGTCGCAAAATACTGGATAGCAGGGATCACACCCAATCCAACAGAACGAACTGCAATGCAAAGAGGGTCAAGCAGACCACTGATTGCACTTCCTGCTATCGCAGCAAACAAAAAAGTGTACAAAAGATAATACTTCACACGTTGGTAAGTGTGGGTCCGATTAGCCCCAACCCTAGCAGCCCCCCTCCCATGACGTGAGGAGAGTAACCATCCAAAAAGATGGTGCAGCGTTCCAAAAGGACATATCCACCCGCAAAATACGCGACCGAAGAGAAGAGTTAGCACTAGCATCCCCAAACTCCAGAGCAAACCCCGATAGATCGTATGGGTGGAGAGAAGAGTCACCCCCCCCACCCATGGATCAGCAAGCAAAAAGAATTCTACCAGCAATAGAAGACGAATGGGGGCTTCTGCACTGGCGGAAAAACTGCAACGAAAAGAGGTTTGACAGAGAAAATAAAGAAAAATTCCCAAGAAAAATGTTTGAGAAAAACGACGGAGCCAAACCAAAACACGAACGATCAGACGAGCGGGGATGCCCGATCCAGAACGCTTAGTTTTTTTGACAGAGACCTTGGACTGACAGGATAGGTTGGCGTTAAACGAAGGAACGGGAGATACAGAAAAGCCACTCTCTATGACCTGATCGCGTACCATGGGAAGAGACAAACGAATGGCTGATGTCATCTGATCCAGAGCAGAGACCACCCCTTTCTTTCTTGTCTTCCACGGAATAGGCTCCACGTCAGTTTGCTGATGTGATTTAGAAAAGGGCGGATCGAGCAATGCCACCTCTTTCTCTCTCTTGTGAACAGAGGACGTGAGTCCAAAGCCATGACAAGAGGTTGCCATCTAGACTTCCCTGACGTGATAGCGATTCCCAAAACATGGTCACGAGCCCACGCTCGTGCCCTATCTCAAGATAAGGGATATGATCTCGGCGTTGACTGATCAAAGTGCATCCGAATGCACCGCCTGCAATCTGATCAACAGAAGCCAAAATGGTATGCATCACCTGAGTATTATCAATGCTTCCACCCTGCGGACCATTGCGGACCAACACCCTGATCGCATCCACAACGACCAAGGAAGGGTGCATAAATGCAGCGAGATCAGCAATCGATGTATCGATGTTCTGATGAAGGCGATTGCGCCGTCCTCCAAGAAGGCCATACCAACTTTTCATAACCGTAGTATATTTGGCCAGGTTGTGATGTTCTGCGACAGGCACATTGATCACTTTATCCGCTTGGATCAGGGTAGTAAAAACTGGCCATTCATCTAGAACATCCCCCTTCAAGCGCATGGTCCAGAAACGATGCTCTGCAGGAAGTAATATCTCATCCATTAACTCACAGGATGCTCGCCAGATCCCTGACCGTTGGAAACAGCGCCGGGGGTCGTTGCAAGAACCGTCCGCTACCACAATTTTCTTCGCCTCCGCATCATAAGCAAGTTTAATGACGGAACTGACTACTTCAGGATGCGTATTCGCTGCATGAATAGGCACTCAATCTCATCCTATATTCGGTTTGATAACAACAATATCTCCCCGAGAGACGAACTGATGCATACCACCCAGCGCGTCTATTGCCCTTTGGACAAGATCTTCTATGGAAACCGGCAAACCAATCCCTCTACGAGCAATCGCCAATTGGACAGGTTTTTGCTGTGGGCTTTTAACTCGATAATCCCTTACTCGTCGTTCTAGGGAAGGCTTCACTCCTTTCCCCCCTTTTTCCATCAAACGCCCGATAAGCGTACCTCCTGCCACCATTCCAGCTGTTTTTCCGAGACGAAGTAGAACCTCATGCCTGGAGGGAAACCGTCTTGTCGAATCCGTTTTCGATTCTACAGAAGGGGCCACTCGTTTAGAGGGAATTCGAGACACTCGTTTCACTTACTGTCCATGTCCTGGGCCAAGAACACGAAGCTTTTTCATGTCTACATCAAATTCATGCACATGAGGTGGGTGATGACAGTCAATGCATAAAGCCGGATCATATAAAACTGTATCTTCTTTACGTTGGGTCTGAACATGAATCGAACCAGGACCATGACATGACTCGCACTGGACATTTTGCAGACCTGTATTCCATGTCACCGTACTCCCCCCAGGCCTCTCATAACCCGTCACATGACATCCAACACAGTCTAAGTTAAATTCTTTCGCTTGATTAGCGAGAGTTGCATAAGCACGGGCATGAGGCGTTTTTTCCCAAAACAAGTGAGCACTTAGATGGCAATCTTTGCATTTCTCCCCTCCCACATAGTAGGCCTGACCAGGACTTGGAGCAGGGGGCTTTTTATTTGCATAGATAATTCGGTTGTGTTCATTCACGCTCCGATAATACTGCTCCAAATCCGCTGAAACATCAGGATCCTTCCTCATGCTGTCCCGAATCTCTTGGACTCGATAACGAAAGTAGCTCTTTCCTGAGGAGGGAAGTTGTCTCATAAGGGAAATACGGTCTGCCTGAAGTTGCTTCAACTCTGACTGAAGAACATCTATCTGTTGTTGAGACGCTCTATCCTGCTGAGCAATAGCAAGACGAACATTTAAATCTCGAATTTTTCCTCCAAGCTGTTCGTCCTTGGCTGCGAGCTTCAGACCACTCTCATCTACAAAGAAAAGATCCCCACGGACATGAAAGTCAAGGACACCAATTCCTTGTAAATGGTTAGGGAGCTGAACAATCAACGCACCCACTTTCTCCTGTTTTTGATCCTCTTCTTCAGGCCATACTTTTTCCAGAGAAACAAAATCTGTATTCACCTCCTCGGAAGTTACCCTAGAGCCAATCAAAATTACTGTAATTCCAGGAACTTTATCTGCAATTCGCTTCGCTTCTCCGGGATTGAGAGACCCAAGCAAAAAGATCATTTGTACTTTTTGATCCTTAAGGGATCGGACCATCTCGTGCACCACATCTGCTAGACTTCGGTCCTGCAGCTTCGGACTCGAAGAAAAAATGCTGTGCTGATCATCCTTCTCCATCACCCCAATCAGACCTATTTTAATGCCGCTAACTTCTTTGATGATCTGGTTTGTAAAAATAGGAGAACCCGCTTCCGTCTCATCCGCAGCATTGGAAAGGAGAGCACAAGCTTGACTCCTTTGCACCAACGCACGCAATTGATCCATCCCTTCTCCGAAATCATTGAGACCTGGAGAAAAAGCGACTAGCCCCATTCTGCTAAAGGAATTAGCTAGAAGCCGAGCAGAAGCAATCTCCTGCCATTTTTTGTCATCTGAAAGATTAACTTCCTTAAAAAAGAGAGGACCTGCCCCTATCAAAACAGAATCGGGTACTTCTAATTGCCCTGATTTTAAGAAAGAGGCAGCCTGCGCAATGCCTCCCATTTGATCTTTAACGCAGCCACATGGCTCAATCACTCCACCCACATCAGAAATGAGATAAAAGCGGAGATTTGTATCTGTAGGGCCGTCAGAAGATGCAGATATGTTGGTTCGCGAATGACACCCCTCACCCAAGAGAGAAACCAACAAAAAAATAGAAAAGAGGTGGATATTTACCTTCGCTTGCCCCAACGGAAAAAAGAATAGCCGATACTGACGCATAAGAAGCCCTACAGAAACTATCCACTTTTAAACCAAGAAGCGCAAGACGTTTGATGTTGCCGAGCAAGGAACTCGCCCTTTCTTACACCGCAGGGGGAAGAGGGGTCGCATCCAATAATGCGTCTGCTTCTGTTCGTTTCTTCTCAAACTCTGCTCCTCGTCCAGGCGGGAGCATACGAATTCGATTAAACCCGAGAGAGAGCGGGTTAATAAAAGTAGAACCACG
Source organism: Pajaroellobacter abortibovis (assembly GCF_001931505.1). Taxonomy (NCBI): domain Bacteria; kingdom Pseudomonadati; phylum Myxococcota; order Polyangiales; family Polyangiaceae; genus Pajaroellobacter; species Pajaroellobacter abortibovis. Next base: position 1,195,356 of record NZ_CP016908.1, read on the forward strand.
TTTGATCGCAAAGTGCAAGTGATCGCCTGTTGCCGACCCGGTGTGGCCTACATTGCCAATGACTTCCCCTGCCTTCACTTGCTGACCTTCACGAAGGCGAGGGGCAAAAGCAGAAAGATGGCAATAAGCACTGGTTATCCCCCTAGGATGTTCAATTTGAACCATGTTACCACACGGTCCACCCTTTCCTATAGTCCTCACTACTCCTGCAGCAGCTGCCCGAACAGGAGTCCCCATCGGAGCAGCGTAATCGACACCGGTGTGTGGGATCACCACGCGATGGATTGGATGTTTCCGTCGCGGGCTAAAGGAGGAACTCACCCTGCCCGTAGGAAGAGGAGCTGACCAACCTGTGTAGATAATCTGCTTCCCTTTTGCATCATAAAAAGAATAGCGGCGATCTCCCTCCATATTGCTATCCGCCCCTCCTAATCGATAAATACGAACTGATTTATCCCCTTGAGGCGATAAATATTCGACAGCCTCCACATTTCGATATCCTGTAAAAACACCTTCAATGCGTTCTTCCGAAATCACAAACCGGAGAAATCCTCTCGATTGGGTCATGGACAGATCAAGATAACCTCGCAGAGCTGTTTGTAATTTCTCAGACAACTCCTGACCAAATCCTGCCTCTTTAAACGATTCATAGAGACCCGTACGGACAAGAACCGCTTTGGTTGTATGGAGATACTCGACACGCAAAGCGAGTTTCCGAGCTTCGAGAGTTCCATTTTCCCTTTCCCGCACCTGCCAGATACGTTGGGGAGAGGCTTCATATTCAAGGCCTAGGACTCGCCCTGTAGCATGTACTTTAGCCACCGTAAAAGAATCATGAGACTTCTTGAGGTGTTTCTGAAAACTCGGCACTTTACTCAACGGATAAAGCACACGGTAAGCTTCTCTTTTGGAAACTCCCACTCCTCGGAGAGAAGCAAAAAGCGTCTTTTTCTTTACAGTCCCTTTGATTATTTGTATTCTAGGTCCAGCTAGTTGCTGAAGCCGCCAAACTGGAGGAATGGACTCCACTTTCTTATCATTGATTTCAGGAAGAGGCAAAGGGGCAGCTGTAACGATCGATTCAGACAAGAAAGCGTTTAAAGAAGATTTTTTTCGTTGACGAACGTAGAAAAAAAGAGAGAGCGCAACCATCAAAAACCCAAAGAGGCTAACCGCTCGAAGCAATGCAAAACGCCTCCTCAAAAAGAGCGACTCCGCTTGCTCTTGAAATTCTTCAGGAAATTCCATCACAACCCAACTTCAGCTTCCTCAGAAGGGAGCACGTGTTGATAAAGCGCTTGTGTCTCCAAAACATCAGCATAACGGACTGGAGCTTCAAAGACCTGCTCAAAGCAAGGGAGAGAGATTTCAGCGAGACATTCAAGAGAAGGGGTAGATATTCCTACATTGGCCAATGAGGTCACATCCAAATTGCTGATTCCACAGGGTACAATCCAATCAAAAGCCTGCAGATCGGGAGCAACATTAAAAGAAAAACCATGCATCGTAATCCAATGAGATAAACGAATTCCAATAGATCCAAGTTTAGCTAATCGATGTTCATACGCCTGCATTTGTCCCCATTCGAAGGGAGAATTGCGATCTATCCATACCCCAATTCTTTTTGGTTCTTGGAGCGATTTTGCACAAATTCCATAGTGGCCTGCAAGAAGGACCATCACTTTCGCTAAATTTTGTACATACTGCCGTACATCGCAATGGTTCGGTTTGAGATCGAAAATAGGATAGGCAATCAATTGTCCCGGACCGTGATAAGTTACCCCCCCCCCTCGACCAGTTTCATACCGCTCGACTCCTAGACAGGCTCGCATCTCATCAGAGATTCGAACATGAGCAGGATCAGCACCTCGTCCTAACGTGATGACAGGCTCATGCTCAAGCAAAAGCAAGGTATTTTCAATTAATCCTTGTTTTCTCGCATTTACCAGAGCGAGTTGCAGAGAATGAGCTTTTTGATAGGGCATTCGCCCAAGCCAATGAGCATCGATTGAACGCATACAACGCGCTCACGCATCATAATCGATGATAATTGGGGGCCTCTTCCGTAATCATCACATCATGCACATGACTTTCATGCAATCCTGCCCCTGTAATCCGAATAAACTCTGCCTTCTGATGGAGCTCTTGAATGGTGCGAGCACCTGTATAGCCCATCCCCGATCGAAGTCCTCCAGCAAGCTGAAAAAGAATCGGTGCAAGGGCTCCTCGGTACGGGACTCGACCCTCGACCCCCTCTGGCACCAATTTTTCATCAGCCGTTCCCCCTTGTCCATACCGATCTTTGGAGCCTTTTTTCATCGCTCCCAGCGAGCCCATCCCGCGATAGGCCTTATAACTCCTCCCCTGGTAGAGGATCAGATCCCCAGGAGATTCATCTGTTCCAGCAAAGAGTGAACCTATCATGATCGCCTGAGCCCCTGCTGCAATCCCTTTTGTAATATCCCCCGAATGCCGAATACCCCCATCGGCAATCATCGGAATGCCATGGGAAGCAGCAACACGTACACAATCCTGAATTGCAGTCATCTGAGGAACTCCTATGCCTGCCACGACACGGGTCGTACAGATGCTTCCAGGGCCAATTCCGACTTTAACTGCATCCACCCCAGCTTTAATAAGAGCTTCTGCCCCTGCTGCTGTGGCCACATTTCCTCCAATCACCTCAAGATCAGAAAAATCTTTCTTGATGGTACGGATCATATCAAGCACCCCTTTAGAATGAGCATGAGCGGTATCTACCACCAGCACATCGACCCCTGCTTCGCTCAAAAGCCCTACGCGCTCACGCCAATCATGACCTGGACCGACAGCAGCACCAACTCGAAGACGCCCCATCTCATCCTTGACAGCTTGAGGATAACGATCTGCCTGCAAAATGTCTTTGATCGTAATGAGACCCACAAGGCGACCTTCGTCGACGACAAGAAGCTTTTCAATACGGTGTTCATGAAGAAGCTTCTTAGCATGCTCCGTAGACACGCGAGGTGGAACAGTGATTAGTGTCTTCGTCATGAGAGCATGAACGGGATGATCTAAATTTTCCTCGAATCGTATATCGCGAGCCGTCAAAATACCTACAGGTTTATCCCCTTCCGTGACGGGAACACCTGAGATGTCATGAACTCGCATCACCTTTAAAACAGAGCGCAGCGACTGTGTAGGGCTCACCGTAATTGGGTTCAACACCATGCCACTTTCCACCCGCTTGACTTTTTCAACTTCAAAAGCCTGTTCAGCCGGAGAAAAGTTTTTGTGAATAATTCCTATGCCTCCATATCGAGCCATCGTGATAGCCATTCGAGCTTCTGTGATAGAGTCCATCGCAGCACTCAACAAAGGGAGATGCAAGCTAATCTTAGAAGTTAACTGAGTTCGCAAATCGACGTCCTTAGGGAGGACTTCGCTATAAGCTGGAACCAAAAGAACATCATCAAAGGTAAGACACTCGCGTAGTTGTTCCTCAAGCATGCTATACGCTGTACACTGACCAATTTCAAAAGCAAGTGAAAGAGAGCTTCCAGCAATTAGGAAGTACTCAAATGAAGGGAATGCTAAGGAAAACAAGAGATTACTGAAGAAAAAAGAAAATCAATTTTTTTTTCCTATCGTTGCTCCGATTGATCTCTTAATTTGCAACCCTTGTTTATTTGCGTTGGGAGCAAGTTCTTTATTATTGTACAAACTCAGTAAAAAACTCTCTTTTCTTCCTTTGACCTACTTATCCTTTTAGGATATAAAAGCATTGATAAGTGGTTTTTATGTGTGCTAGTTTACACAAAATGTCGTTATTGGCATCACAACTTCAAATCACAGGGCATGTTCCTTGTTACAATTGCTAACATGGTTTGAAAGCTTGTGGTTGATGGATAATGAGTGTATAAGCTAAGTTCAATGTGTCATCACTCATATCGCTCTTATTACACCGACAAGTTCAAAGAATTCAGAATTTGAAATAACAAGTGATTGTCAAGAGAGTAGACTATAACGTTGAGAAACGGGCTTTGACTAGGACTGTTTCTCCTATCCCCACAAAGGGGGCTGGGTAAAATATCATGACATTTACTGAAGCTGCCACGCAGGTTTTGCGGCTGATAGGCAAGCCCTTGCACTATAAAGAAATTACTGATCTCGCGATAGAAAAGAATTTGTTATCCCATGTCGGGAAGAGTCCAGAAATTACAATGGGTTCTAGACTTGCCGCTCTTTTAAAAAAAGATGACAAGTCAAATCCAATCGTACGCATTAAACCAGGAGTATTTGGTCTGCGCGAGTGGGATGAAAGATCCGCTAAAGGCGATTTTTCAGAACTATCTGACTCATTCGAAAGCAATGTCGAATTAGATATTTCTAATGATGTCAATGCATTGGAGGTAGAGGCTGCTGAGCAACAACAAGTGCTCACTTCACGCAGAAACACGGAAGTTAATTCATCTCCCCATCCTTCCCCCTTCTCTGATTCAGAACAGGAAAAAAACAATAATAATGAGGTCTACCCTACCCTTTCCAGCGAAGATGCTCTCCGCGCTAACCTTGCAGCTTCTGCAACAGCTCTCTTCGATGATGAAGAAGATGACGACCAGCCGATTCTACTCTCGCAAGGGACATCTGAAGATCCAAATGCTCTATTGGAAGGTGGCCTAGGGGACGGAACACGGAGAAGAAGACGCAGAAGAAGGCGTGGGCGTGGGGGAGGACCAAACGAATTTGCTTCCAATGCTCATGGTCTTCGAAACAATAGTGCAACACCTTCCCTTTCAGGAGAAGAAGAGCGTATTAGCTCCACCCTTCGAGAATCACGAAATTCAGGCGGGCGGTTTGGTTTGCGTGATCGTTCCGCTTCGCATCCCGTATCCTCTGCTAGCAGTCATGCAGCGCTAGGAGTAACAGGGGGATCAGGTCCTCTCGATGGAGAGGAAAAAGTAGGTCGTGAGTTGGCAGATATTGTATGGGCTACTCTTTCCACTTTTGATTGGAATTCTGGCCCCATTTCCCTCCACTTTCTGACAGAAATGCTGCTAAGAAAAGGACGAATATCCAATGGAGATCTGAATTCTGCTATCATGCAAGTTGCAGCTTCTCTGCGCATCGATAATCTCCGTCGCACAAGTCAAGGAAAGCGGCCTCGTTTTCGTTTTAGTGCCGACGGTGGAGTAGCCCCAACCGATTGGCTGTTGGGTCACGACTTTATCCGTCTAGAACAGGAAGTGATCGCTGCAACTGAGCGATATCGAGAAGCATCCCGCCACGTTCTCCTCAAGCGGCTCCAGGAGCTCCCCCCACAGGCATTTGTAGAGCTTGTGCTCCTTGTTCTTGGAAAAGCAGGAATGACCAATATCAAGCTGGTCAGGCGCTCTGGACTATCCTCGAATGAAATGCATTTCATGGGGATCTACCGGATGGGAGGAAACGATATCAAAGCCGCTTTGGCAATCCGAAAGGATGGACGAGAGATTGGGCGAGAACGGGTTATTGATTTGCGGGGCTCACTGCATCACTATGGACCTGCTTCAGCCGGCTGGCTCGTTTCTCTAGGACCTGCTCTTTCAGGAGCACAGGAAGAGGCATCTCTCTTCTTAGCGCCAACGATTTCTGTTTATGATGGACTCTCGTTCTGTAAACTACTTGAAGAAAACAACATAGGCGTAGTACAAACCTCTTATCCGACATCGATTCCCGACATGGAATTCTTCGAGACGCTGTGCAATTCCAATTAGAGGCAGAACCAAAGTAGACCATAAAACAATGGATGCCTTGCGGTTCTAGGTGAACAATCCAGCAATGAGGTTCTTTTTAAAAGTTAGAACAGAAAGCAATGCATGATTTTGTAATCTCTTTGCACGATCTCGATGCGGGAGGCAGAGAGTTCACTTTTCCCCTCCACGTTGACTGGGTTCAACAAAGCTTGGAAGGATATCAAGTGATTCCTACCCCAACAGAGGGCGAAGCGTGTGTGCGTGCTTCGAAAAGCGGGCAAGATATCGTAATTCACGGCTCTTTACACGCTCAGGTAGTTGTTCCCTGCGCACGTTGTCTTCAAGATACAACGATCGCCCTCGAGCCTACCATTACAGCTTTGTTTGTCCCCGCATCAGGTTCTAGGCATGCCTACAAAGACCAAGAGGAATATGAATTTCTCCAAGAAGAAGCAGATCTGATCTCCTATGAAGGGGAAACAATTGTCCTCAATCAGCTCATTCGAGATGAGCTTATTCTCTCTCTCCCCATGATTCCCTTGTGTTCTGAAGCATGCCCAGGTATTATCTCTACAGACTTTATTAACGAAAGTGTACAAGAATACCTGGATCCCGTAGATCCACGATTGCTGCCTCTTCTCAAATTAAAAGAAATCATTTCTCATAACCCTCCTAAGGAATAAACCATATGGCTGTCCCTAAACGAAGAACGAGCCCCTCCAAGAGAAATATGCGCCGCGCCAATCATGACCGCGTTGTTGCTCCCAACCTATCTTCCTGCCAACGCTGTCAGGAGCCACTTTTATCCCATCAGATATGCCCTACATGCGGATATTACAAAGGGCGAGCAATGATAAACAAAAGGACTTCTTCTTAATTTTTTAGTATCCTCCCTCATCGATTGTTGCAGCAGCCATGCATGTGTTTTTTTTGTTCAGAATGGGTTGGAGTAACGTTCTTCTTATCCCTATTTTGAATAAAAAGTAGGATCTTGGCAATACCATTTTGGTGTAGTACTGGTCATGTAAGGTCGAGGATGTTCAATCATATGCGCTCTCGTGTTGTTGGTACAGGCCATTACCTGCCTCCTAAGATTCTCACAAACGCTCACTTGGAAAAGACACTTGATACCACAGATGCTTGGATCACAGAGCGGACAGGCATTAAGCAGCGCCATATTGCTGAACAATCGATGACAACCAGTGAAATGGCTTCCTCCGCTGCAAAATCAGCCTTGGCTGCAGCTGGTCTTCAAGCCACTGACCTCGATATGATCATTGTCGGAACAGTGACTCCCGACTATCCTATGCCCGCGACTGCGGTATTCGTGCAGCAGCAAATCGGAGCTAAATTTTGCCCGGCTTTTGATATCAGTGCAGCATGCGCAGGATTCATTTTCGGTCTCTCTATAGCCGATCAGTTCATTCGCAGTGGAGCGATGAAATACATTCTCGTTATAGGGGTTGAGCTCCTTTCTAAGGTGGTGAATTGGCAAGACCGAAGCACCTGTGTACTTTTTGGAGATGGGGCAGGAGCTGTTATTCTAGGAGCACATGCACATCAAGAAGAGAAATATCCCACAGGAATCCTCTCGCACCATATGTCAACGGACGGATCCTTGGCTTCCCTATTGATGATTCCTGCAGGGGGGACCGCGTTTCCCATCACAGAACAGCATCTTAATGAGCAGAAGCATAAAGTGTTTATGCAGGGGCAAGATATTTTCAAAGTTGCCATCAAAAATCTGCACTCCGCAACTCTCAAGGTGATTGAGAAAGCGGGGATATCTCTATCTGATGTCGATTGGATCTGCGCACACCAAGCCAATATACGGATCCTCAATCTTTTGCTCAGTCGTCTCTCCTTGCCCGCACATAAGGTACTGATGAATATCGATCGAGTAGGCAACACTTCCAGCGCTTCAATTCCCATACTATTGGATGAGAACCTACGCAACGAAACGATTAAAAAAGGGGACCTCGTATTAATGTGTGGGCTGGGGGCAGGAATCTCATGGGGGAGCATTTTATTAAGAATATAAGTAGGAGCATCCATCATAATGAGCATTGCGTGGCTTTTTCCAGGGCAAGGTTCTCAATTCCCAGGAATGGGACGAGATCTCTTCGAGGCCTCTCATGCTGCCAGAGAAATTTTTAAAAGAGCTGATGAAGCTCTCAAACAACCTTTGTCTGAGCTTATTTTCAATGGTCCTGAGGAAGAACTGATGCTCACTTCCAATGCACAACCCGCCATTGTCACAATGAGTGCGGCTGTGCTTGCTGCTCTTCTTGAGCGATATCACCATCCCCCTCTGCCCTCTGTTGCTGCTGGCCATTCCTTAGGAGAGTACTCTGCCCTATTCGCTGCCCAATCCGTCTCTTTTGAAGATGCAGTTCGACTCGTCCGCATTCGAGGGGAAGCTATGCAAAAGGCTGTTCCTGTCGGCGTGGGCTCTATGATCGCCGCCTTAGGATTGGCAAACGATCTTTTAATCGAGCTCTGCAAGCAAGCAAGTGAAGGGAATGAAACCGTAAGTCCAGCCAACTTTAACGCACCAGGACAAGTTGTGTTAGCAGGGTATCTCCCCGCTCTCGAGCGAGTTCAAAAATTAATCCAAGCAGCTGGAGGAAAGGTCACTCCGCTGAAGGTAAGTGCCCCTTTTCACTGCCCCCTGATGACTCCTGCGGCAGTGAAACTTAAACGAGCGCTCGCTGAAGTTCCCTTCCAAAAGCCAAGTTTCCCTGTGATCGCGAACGTGGACGTGCAACCGCACGAGGAACATGACTCGATTCAAGCACGCCTGATCAGGCAAATCGATCATCCTGTTCAATGGGAAGAGACTATACGACTCATAGAATCCAAAGGGATCCAAATTGCATTGGAAATAGGTCCAGGCAAAGTGCTCGCAGGACTTGTCAAACGGATCTCCCCCTCCATCTCTACATTTAGCTTAGGAGATCTCCAATCCTTTAAAAAAGTAGATACTTTAATGGAAAAATATAGGGTAGAATACAACCCTCACGAAAAGCTTTCTTCTTAAGTCTAAGGAAGGGAAGGGGCACAAGATGTTTGAGCTCAAAGGAAAAGTTGCACTAGTGACAGGTGGCTCTCGCGGAATCGGACGCGCCTGCGTACAGGCTATGGCCAAACAGGGGGCAAAGGTTATCTTCAATTATGTCAAAAGCCAAGAAGCCGCAGAACAGCTCGTCTCACAATTAACCCAAAAAGGGCTGCAAGTGGATGCAGTTCAATTTGATGTCTCCCATCCAGAAGAAACCGAACAAGCGATCGATGCTTTAATCAAAAAAGATGGAAAGCTCGATATTCTTGTCGCGAATGCAGGAATTGCAATCGATGGTCTTTTGCTCCGGCTCACTGAACAAGTCCTCAATCAGATGTTCGACATCAATGTCAAAGGTGCTCTCTTGTGTGCCAAGGCGGCTGCAAAGCACATGATCCGCAATCACTTTGGGCGTCTCATTTTTCTTTCAAGCGTTATTGGAGAAACCGGAGGGGTGGGACAAGTCGGTTACGCCGCCAGTAAAGCAGCGCTGATCGGAGGGGCAAAATCGATCGCACGCGAGCTTGGCTCTCGACAGGTGACAGCAAATATTATAACACCTGGTTTTATAGAAACCGATATGACTTCTACAATTAGTCAAGCCAGAAAAGAACAGTTGCTTCAATCAATCCCTCTCAACAGAATAGGAACGGGAGATGACATAGCAGCCGCTGTCGTTTACTTAGCGAGCGAAGAAGCAGGATATGTAACAGGACAAATCTTACGCATTAATGGGGGAATCTACATTTAAAAAAGTAGAGCATCTGAAAGCGCACTGTCTTGACACCAATCCTTAAGAGCTGCATTCAAGAGACAATTAGTATTTTTATCTCTTAGTGCTCCCCGCTATAAAACAAGCATGCTACGAGATAAAAACATCATTTTCCAACTAGAATATTCTTATATTTATTAGCAATGAGGTATAATAACATGGTAGAAAAGGCTGTAAACGAAGCGAACTCTGAAAGCAAAGGGACACGAGATGTCGCCTCTGAAGTCAAGCGGATTATCAAGGATCAGCTTGATGTGGATGATAAAGATATTAAACCAGGGTCTTCCTTTATCGATGATCTCGGTGCTGACTCACTGGGTCTGGTAGAAGTCGTGCTCGCACTCGAAGAAGCGTTCGAAATCGATATTCCCGATGAAGACACGGTGAAAATTAGCACAGTCCAAGACGCTATCGATTATATCGAAGAACATACCAAGAAGCGTCTAACGTAAGCGCATCAACGCTTCGAAAAACTGTTTAGACGATCGATCGAATTTCTTTATGATAAAGGGGTACCTGCATGCAAGGCCGCCTGATCGAAAAAGTCAACACGCTTTAAAACGATAACGCTTGTCTTTTTATTGTTTCATCAATGAAAATAGAAATATCGGATAGGCCTATGGAACGCGTTGTCATCACTGGTATTGGTCTTGTGACTCCTTTAGGGATTGGTACCCGTCCAAGCTGGGAAGCAATTGTAGAAGGAAAAAGTGGAATTGGACCGATTACCTTGTTTGATGCTTCCCCTTTTCGAGCCCGCATTGCAGGAGAAATCAAAGGATGGGATCCCACCCTCTTCATTGAAAAGAAGAAGATCAAAGAAATGGATCGATTTGCAGAATTTGCAATGGCCGCTGCAATTTCTGCTTTCAATGATGCAGAGTTGACCCTAACCGATGAGGAGAAAAACAAGGCAGGGTGTTTTATTGGAGTAGGTCTAGGGGGGCTCCACACTCTTGAACGCACCAAGGTTACCTTAATTGAAAAAGGACCTTCTAAAATCAGTCCTTATTCCATACCAGGAATTATTGCTAACTTAGCAGCTGGACAGGTTTCTATGCTGTATGGATTGCGAGGGCCAAGCTATTGCACAACAAGTGCCTGTTCCAGTGGGGCACATGCTTTGGGAGAAGCTGTTTCCTGGATACAGCGAGGTCATGCTTCAATTATGATCGCAGGAGGTGCAGAAGCAACGATCACCCCAGTTGGGATCGGAAGTTTCGAAGCGATGATGGCTCTCTCCAAGCAAAATGAAAACCCTCAAGCTGCAAGCCGTCCTTTTGATCGCAATAGAGATGGGTTTGTCTGTGGAGAAGGCGCTGGTGTGCTTGTTTTGGAGTCACTCTCGCGAGCCAAAAAGCGCGGTGCTCGGATTTACGCTGAAATAAAAGGATATGGTGCAACCAGTGATGCCTATCATCTGACTCAACCTGCCCCCAACGGTGAAGGGGCTCAACGAGCGATGCAGATGGCTCTCGCGGAAGGCAGGCTCTCGCCTCAAGATATCGATTATATCAACGCCCACGGAACATCTACTCCTGCTGGCGATATTGCCGAATCGAGAGCAATCGCACAGGTATTCGGATCCCATGCATTTGATAAAAAATTGTGGGTCAGTTCTACCAAATCCATGACAGGGCATCTATTGGGTGCTGCAGGCGCACTTGAAAGCGCCATTTGTGCACTTGCGATTAAAGAAGAATGTGTTCCACCCACCATTAACCTTGATCATCCTGATCCTGAATGTACCCTCGATTACGTACCTCACACGGCACGCATGCGAGCGATTCGACATGCTCTTAACAATTCCTTTGGATTTGGTGGGACGAACTGTTCCCTTCTCCTTTCTTATTTTTCAGAGTAGACAGAGGTAGGCGTGAAATGCCCGTTCTGCTCGCATCTCGAGAGCAAAGTCATCGATTCAAGAGTATCAGCCACAGGTGACAGCACGCGCCGCCGTCGAGAATGTGAAGACTGTGCCCGACGCTTCACAACCTACGAGCGCATTGAAGAAATTTTACCCTATGTAATCAAAAAAGATGGGAGGCGGGAGACATTTGATCGCCAAAAAGTTATGGTCGGACTGAAAAAAGCTTGTGATAAACGAGCGATTTCGCTCGAACGGCTTGAAGTGATCGCAGATCAAATTGAGCGAGAGCTGATCGATACAGGAGATAAGGAAATCAGCGCACAATTAATAGGGGAAAAAGTGATGGCTCATCTCCATGAAATGGATGAGGTTGCATATATTCGCTTTGCAAGTGTTTACCGACACTTTCGGGACATTAACGAATTCATGGAAGAGCTAAAAAAAATGGTTAACACCGGTCATATTGAGGCAAGGTGAGTATTAACCCATACTATTCCGAACAAGACAAAAAATGGATGCAGCGTGCCCTTGAGGTAGGGCGCAGAGGCTGTCCATCCCCCAATCCTCATGTTGGAGCGTGTATCGTCAAAGATGGTCAGCTTGTTGGAGAAGCACATCACGATCGCGCTGGAGAAGAGCATGCCGAAATTGCAGCTCTGCGTCTTGCTGGAGAAAAGGCAAAAGGGGCCACTATCTATGTCACTCTCGAGCCCTGCAATCACGTAGGAAGAACTCCTCCATGCACAGACGCTCTGCTCCAAGCAGGTATCTCACGGGCAGTCATCGGATGCCATGATCCCAATCCGCATGTAACGGGAGGGGGAGCGTCGCGGCTTGCGGCAGAAGGGCTTCAAGTGACCGTTGGAGTCGAAGAAAAAAAAGCGATGGTGCTGATTGCCCCCTGGGCTAAGGCAGTGACCACAGGTCTTCCCTATCTCTCTCTCAAATTAGCGTTATCTATGGACGGCAGAATTGCCACACGCACAGGGCAAGCAAAATGGGTAACAGGACCTCTCGCCCGGCAGCGAGTGCACGCTATACGTGCAAAACAAGATGCGATAGCTGTGGGAATTGCTACTGTTCTATCCGATAATCCCCAACTGACCGTGCGTGAAGCACCCAAGGGGAATAATCCGATTCGCATCGTGTTCGACACCCATCTGCGACTTCCTCTTAGTTCTTTTCTGGTCAAAACAGCTCATGAAATTCCCACTTGGGTCCTCTGTGGGGAGCAGGCATCCCCTACTCTTGAACAAGAGCTGGCTGAACAAAACATTACAATGATTCGAGTTAAAAGTTCAGCAGAAGGGCGTATCCACATCGCGTCTGCCCTGCGCATGTTAGCCTCTTACGGTATTGTAAATCTCCTTGTAGAAGGGGGCGCTGCGCTTGCGGGCAGCATGCTCGCTAGCCAATTCGTAGACCAGCTTCACCTTTTTATAAGCCCCATTCTGTTAGGCCCTAGGGGGATACCTGGAGCCATCGACTGGGGAGGCCCGCGCTCACTAGAAGAGGCACCAAGAATCTCGGAGCCGATCTGGGAACAGTGTGGTAATGATATTTATGTACGTGGCTCCCTTATTTTTCCACCAGGAAAGGATTGAAGGGCAATTAATAACTGTGATATTTTAATGATGATGGATTTGATTCGCTTTTGCTGATCCATTATTTTTAAAGGGAACTTTCTGTTATGGCAATTCACACTATTCTTCAATATCCTGATCAACGGCTACGTCAAGAAGCAGCACCTATTGAAACAATCACTCCCGAGATTCACCAACTGATCGACGATATGGCAGAGACGATGTATTCAGCCTCAGGCGCAGGACTGGCAGCGACTCAGATTGGAAAGCCGCTGCAACTCTTTTTGGTAGATACCGCTGAGGAACATCAAAAAAGTGATTTGCGGACTTTTATCAACCCAGTCATTCTTTCAAAAGAAGGAGTCATTAATTCTACAGAAGGATGCCTTAGCTTTCCAGGCGCAAGAGTTAATATCGATCGTGCTGCTTCTATAGTGGTGCAAGCTCAAGATAGACAAGGAAACGCTTTTGAACTAACTGCCTCAGGTTTCTTGGCTATAGCGATTCAACACGAGTACGACCACCTCACCGGAACATTGATCATCGATCGCGTAGGCCCCTTGCAAAAGCGGATGCTACATCGAAAAATGATAACTCGAAGCGTTAATCATTCCACAAACCAGTATCCTAACCATGTGGTTGGGATTTCACGGGCCTTCATGTAGAACCTATTGTTACACTTTACGCGCTTTCACTTCCTTGGTTACCACACCGAGGAGTTCCCCAGCCAGTGCGATAACATGTTGTTCCTCATATCCGCTGGCACGCAATTCGCGGTATATAGACTTGGCAAGGATTGGGAGTGATTTCTCCCCTTGTTTATGCTCGGACGAATCTAACAAACATTCCATGATATTTTTCCTATCTATTTCTTTCCTCTATAAGAAGAGCAAGACAATTGCTTTTGATCGATTTTGCTTTCTCACCCTTTCTCTCCATTCAAATGTTATGCCACTTTAAATTGTTGATTTATGTCTATATTTTTTCCTAACAAAGAAAAAAAATGCGTAACTACTTCTCCATTTTCCGTTCAAACGCGTATTTCTTTTCGCACTTTCGTCTCCCGCTTCTGCTGTTGTTACTCTACTCGATCACAACAACTATTTTTGCCCTGATTGCTGGCCCTGCAAGGTTAGAAGAGCACACGAACTCAAATCACTATGCACTACTCGCGGAAGCATGGCTTCAAGGGCGACAAGATCTACCAGAAGGTCCCCCTTACTATACTTTCAACAACGATTTCGCTTCTTATAAAGGGAAAACGTATATTTCATTCCCCCCTTTTCCTGCCATGCTGATGCTCCCATTTGTAAAAATTGCAGGAGATGCTGAATCCTTTAAGGACGGGCAATTGATCATCTGGCTCGCTGGTCTAAGTACCCCTCTTCTCTTTTTAGTCCTAGAAAAACTCAGCACTATGGGACATTCTTTACGAAGCCAAAAAGAAAACATTTTTTTATGCCTGCTCTTTGCATTCGGCACAGTTTTCTTTTTCACAGCTGTTCAAGGAACCGTATGGTTTGCAGCCCATGTAGTAAGTATTCTTTTAGGCGCTGCTTATATTCTGTGCTCTTTAGGAGCTCAAAGACCTTTTCTGGCAGGGCTTTTTCTTGCATGCGGATGGATGACCCGACCGACAATGCTCCTCACCGCACCTCTTTTTTTGGTAGAAGCGATGCGAGCCTCTACTCTTCCCCTCTCCGCTTCTGTCTCCTCTTCAGACACACCAGAAAAAACTAAATCTTTTCTCTCTATTCCTTGGAATCAAATTCAGATTAAAAAACTAGTTGCAGTCTATTTTTCTTTTAGTATTCCACTTCTCTTCTCTTTTGTCGTATGCGGATGGATGAACTACACTCGCTTCGGCACGTTAAGCCCATTCGCATTTGGACATGAATATCTAAACGTGTTATGGCGCACGCGCATCGAACAGTGGGGACTTTTCAGTTATCACTATCTTGCAAAAAACCTAGGGGTAATGCTTTCTTCTTTACCTTGGATCCCAGCGCGCTCTTCCTCATCGAGCCCTCCCTTCCAGATCAATGAGCATGGCCTAGCCCTGTGGTTTACGACACCTTTTTACCTGTGGATTTTATGGCCTCGAACGCGCAGTCCCCTTTATGTCACCGTCCTTTTCTGTGCATGCCTCTGCATTGGTATGGACCTGCTCTATCAGAACACAGGATGGCGGCAATTTGGATACCGATTCTCCAATGACTACGCCCTCTTATTATTGATTCTGCTCGCGATAGGAGGTCAGCCGTTCGGTTTTCTCTTTCGACTGGCAGCAATATGGTCAATCGGATGGAATCTCTTCGGAGCCCTGACATTCAACCGAGGAGGCAAATGGGATGCTTATTACTACCGCGAGAGAACGCAATCTATCCTCTATCAACCGGATTGAAAAGCAGCTCCTCTTTATCACGTTGCTCGATCAGGAAAAGCCAAAACTAAAAGATTAGATTATGAAGAAGAGCGAGGAGTTCCTCTTGTGATCACTATTTTCTCGATTTTAACAGGAGTTATAGGGCTACTTCCTTTAACGGGTGTAGTCGCAATTCGATCGAGGGCTTGCAGACTCTCTTTATCAACACACTCTCCAAAAATCGTGTATCCACCATCAAGGTGCGTAGCAGCCTTGTGCGTAATAAAAAACTGAGCTCCATTTGTATTAGGCCCGCGATTAGCCATACACAGTAATCCAGGCCGATCGTGTTTTGCACCCGGCCAAATTTCATCATCAATAACGTAACCTGGATCGCCAGTTCCATCTCCCTTTGGATCACCCCCTTGCACCATGAAGTCTTTGATCACGCGATGGAAAGTGGTACCATCATAGGCAGGTTTTTTAACCCACTGTTTAGAAACAGGATCTCTCCATAGACGGATTCCTCGTGCGAGACCTACGAAATTTGCCACAGCATTACTGGCCTTATCTTCATACAGCTGGCATTCCATCGTACCTAATGAGGTATGCAGTGTGGCGAGCAGCTTCCCTTTCCCCTCTATGCCTTGAAGAGCCTCCGCTAATGTCCATGCTTCTTTCTTATCGTTCACAGCCCTACCCTCTTGCCCTTCCTTCCCACCTTCTTGTGCTTGTGTCTCTGAAGAGGAAGTGGGACTTTCCTGTTTGGGTGGAAGAGGTTCAGGAGGCACCTTCTTACACGACACCTCTTGTAACACACTGAGCAAAATCCAACCTACCATTCTGTTGAATTGCATTTTTGAGATCCTCCTTCATGGACGCACGGTTTAAAAAGAACCCTCTGACCTAACTGAACCCCGTGTTGAACTGCCCATCCTGCATTGACTTCAAGCACAGAGAGGGAAATCGCTCCAACCCCTTGAAGCGTATCCGTCAAGATTGGTGCTCTTTTAACAAGATGAGTCACTCGCCCCTCCCTATTCAGAAAAATCATATCTAATGAAATGCAAGTGTTGTGCATCCAGAAAAGGTGTTCCTTCTCTTCTTGAAATCGAAAAAGCATCCCCTCTCTTTCTCCTAAAAACAAGCGATACATCAACCCCCGTTCAATCTCAGATGGCTGCTGAGCTAATTCGGCATGAACAATAGGCTGACCAGGGGCATCCATGAAAATCACGTCTTCCCGTGAAAGAGAAGACATCGCAGTAGGTGCAGCAGGACAAAAAGACACATGTGATGATAAAGTAGAGGTAGATCGATTCCCCTCAGCCGTATCTTCCAAACGCGCTCGATAACAACCCAACAATAAAAATAAAAAAGGCACTGCATAGAGGCTCGGGGGGG